>NZ_JBSICH010000047.1:0-66545 GCF_053613315.1 Streptomyces sp. JK94
CATAGTCGCTGACCCCGATGCCCTCGCAGAAGTGCCCATCGTGCGAGCTGCAGCAGCCGACGGAATCGACCTCGAGTGCGAGGAGACGCTGAGTATCGTCTGGAACGCACACGTCATGGCGACCGGCAAGCAACTCCCGGACGACGCATTCACCATCCGCTACCCGGAGCTGGACCCCACCTGGGACTTCGACTTCGACGACCACAGCGAAATGACTCGCCACCTGCCACGCTTGGCAGCTCTCTACCTGGAGTAAGCGGCGAATCGCGATCACGAGGCACCCAGCGGAGGCGAGACTTCCCGGCGATCACTGTCTGTCACGCCCTGAGGGCGAGAATCGGTCTCCGCTGACGAATACGCGGCACCTCAACATGCGAGCCCACCAGTCCCAAGGCCGTACTAGATCTCCGGCGGATCACGACCGGAGCCAGAGCCGGATCGAGACAACGGTGACAGTGCCGTGGAAAACATAGGCGCGCTTGTCGAACCTCGTCGCCACAGCCCGGAAGTTCTTCAGCGTGTTGATCGTCCGCTCCACCTCATTCCTGCGCTTGTAAACCGTCTTGTCGAAGCCGGCGGGCCTACCGCCGTGGCTGCCGCGTCTCTTGCGGTGGGCCCGCTGGTCTTTCGGCTCAGGGATGGTGTGCTTGATCCGTCGCCTGCGTAGGTAGCGGCGGTTACGGCGGGAGGAATGCGCCTTATCACCACCGAGATGATCAGGGCGCGTCCGAGGCCGTCCACCACCCAGGCGGCCGACCCGGATGCCCTCTACGACGGGGATGAGTTGCGGGGCATCACCCCATTGACCCGGCGTGATCAGCAGGGATAACGGGCGGCGCCCTCCTTCACCAGCGAGGTGGATCTTGCAGGTCAGGCCGCCCCGTGAGCGTCCCAGGCCCTCGTCGGGGCGGTGTTGCCGGGGCGTTCGCCTTTTCCCGGCACCCTCGGTGGCCTCTTACGTGCTCCGGCGGCGTGCTGGTGGGCGCGGCAGGAAGTGGAGTCCACGCTCACCATCGACCAGTCAATGCGGCCGTCGGCATCGGCGTCAGCCAGGACAGCCCCGAAGATCTTGCCCCAGGTGCCGTCCGCCGACCAGCGTCGGTGCCGTTCGTAGACGGTCTTCCATGGACCGAAACGCGCAGGCAGATCCCGCCACGGCACCCCAGTGCGCTGCCGGAAGAGGATCCCGTTGATGATTCTGCGGTGACTGGTCCAACGTCCGCCCCGCTGACCCGACCTGGGCAGATGTGGCTTCAGGCGGGCCCACTCCTCGTTCGTCAGATCTCCTCGCCCCATGACCATGCGAACGGACCGGGACACGAGGCGGTTCAAAGATCCGCCGGACAGGCTCTAGGCCGCCATCGTGGCCGTGCCCGCGATGGGTCAAGCCCACCGTGCTGGGGTGGCGCAAGCCGAAGCCGCGTTCGATCCCCGGGGCCCATGCCGGAACCGGAGCTGATGGCCCAGGCCGGAGAGGTCACCCAACTCCAGGAGCCAATGGGTGGCGCTCCTGTCGGCGATCTTCAGGCGCCCTGGGAGGACGCAGCGCCGCAGTCGTACTCGTTCACCGCGTCGAAGGCGGGACGGTTGCGCTCGCCGTACACGGGATCCACGACATCACGCCCCGTAGCGCCCGACTTCAGATTGCTTGCCGAGGTGGCGATCGCCTTGAGCACCGTACGAAAGTGCTTGGCCACGTCCGGCGGCGCGCTCGCCTGCATCCTCTCGCCCATGCCGGCGATCAAAGCGGCTTTCCTCCGCAGCTCTTTGAAGTCCAGCGGCTCCCCCTCGATCGCCGCACCCACTTCGGCGCTGTAGGCGATGACGCCGACCTGGAAGGTCGACAGATCAAGGCAGAAGGCCGAGGTCGCCGTGGCGCTTGGCCGTGTGGTCGGCGTGCTGGACGAGGCCCTGGCCGAGGCGGATGCGGGGGCCGAGGCCGGGGGCGCAGCCTCCGGGGAACTCGAACAGCCTGCCACCGTCATCGCGGCGGCGAACGCGAGGATCCATCTGCGTGGAGCCGTCATGGGCCGAGAAGGCGCAACCGGCCTCGGGACGGATCCCAGAGTGGAATCCTCCTGCTTTGTGAGCCAGCTTTCATCGGACACGGGGACATACCCTTCGGCGCCGCTTGAAGACGCATCATCGTGACGTACATGGACAGATGCTATTGATCGAGGGCAGAAGACCCTGCCCGCATATCTTCTCGGTGACCTTCTGCGCACCGGCCCATTGCCTTTCCGTGGGCCCGAAGTCGATGACGAGACCGGCCCGAAACTTCCGCTCGGCGATGTAACGCGCCACCGCAGTGCCGGCGGTAGCCCACCTCGTCAGTGCCGGCTGCGGGAGGTTCCCGTCGGCCTCTGGAACGATCAGCAGCAGAGCGTCAGCGAAATCGCGGTAGGTCTGCGCGACATCGCCCCGCACCACGGAGTCGCTCTTCCTCTCGCCACCGATGGCCAGGACCATGGCGATCAAGCAGAGATCGCCGCCCTGAACGACTCACACATGGATCGCCTCCGATCGTTGATGGTCTGTGCTCCCAGGAGTACAACGCCGTCAGCCATTGTTCAGCAGCACCAGCGACTGCGTGAACAACTCCTCAGCGGCGACCAGTCGTACTGGTCACGCCTCGATCAGCGCACTACCCCGTGCACGAACTCCGACGACCCTCCCCTTTCTGACGTGGGTTCGTGGAGGGAGACGGAGGGCGGCCATGCGCTGATCGCCAGTCGCGAGCCAGCTGTCGAGTTCGTGCCGGGGCCATCCCAACGGGAGCCGGAGGGAGAGCAGACCGCGGCGATGCATGGCGCTGGGACAAGCATCCCCGCGTACGGCATTGGGATCGGCGCCGGGCCCGGTCGTCGCTCTCCGCCATCAGTCGCTCCGCCAGGAAGGCCCGGTAGGACGTCTGCTCACGAGCGGCGCCGTCGGCCTGGTCTTGAACTGCTGGGGGATGGTGGGCAGCCGCAGCATGCGGCATGCCTGGTCGATGGAGGCCGTGGCGCCTTCGCCCTTCTCACCCTGAAACGTTGTAGGTACACAACATCGTGAAGGACTCCGAGACTGATGCGGCACGCCTTCCGCATGGCGTGCCGGCCTTGTCCGCAATAGCCACGAACGAAACGGAAGGGAATGACATGCGAGTTACACGAAGGGCCGCAGGATCGACAGCCATCGTCACCGCTGCTCTCGGACTGAGTCTGGCGACCGCCGGGTCCGCCTCAGCCGCCGATGGCACTTGGCGCCCTTACGGCAACACAAACCCGATCACCTCCAGCTCCAGTACGTGGAAGTGCGGCTCCACCGAACAGATCGCCACCGATGTAGGTGCGCAGGTTTGCGCGATCAGGTCGGCAAGCGGTGCCTCCGTGCAGGGGGCGGTGATCGTGCGCAACAACACATCCCGCCTCGTCGAGGTCTCGGCAACGGTGATCCTGTGGAACCCGTCCGGTAGCGAGGTGGGGACGTGGTCGTGCTCGCGGTCGGGGGTCGGGGCGAACTCGTGGTCCGTGTGCTTCGGGAAGACCCTCACCAAGAGTGGCTCGGTGCGCGCGTCAGCAGCAGCCACCGCGGCCGGTCAGACGGAAGGCCTCGGCGTATCACCGTACGTCTGAACCTGAACTCGACGAAGCGGGTCGCATCCTGCCGGGTGTGCCCCCACGTTCCATACGCCCGCTGAGCTGAGCTGAGCAGAGCGCGACGTTCGCCCTCTCACGGCGCGGGCGTGTTCCTGTGCGGGTGATAATGCCGGAGTCGCCCGGGCCGCCCTCACCATCGCGTCCCCGGTGTTCAGGCATGTGCTTGCCCTCAGCGAACTACGGGTCTGGCCGCCGGACTTCGCTGGCACGCTTGCCTCGCGAGCTGCTGCCATCGCCCGCGGCATCCCGCCTCGGCGATCCAAGTCGCAGCGTGTTCCTCGACCTGAGAGGGCGTAATTCCTTTCCACCCCGGCCGGCGCCGCTGTCGGAACTGGTATGAGGGCCGTCATGGTGCGCACCGTAGAAGGCCTTGCACGGTGGCGTCGCGTGCCCGGGCGCGGCCGGGCGTGCAACAGGCGGCGGTCGAGGAGGAAGCGCAAGGAGGGCGCGTCGAGAGGGCTCGCGGGGACGCCCCTGAAGCATCGAGAACCCGGCATTTACTCAGTTCACTAATCTCTGAACGTTCGATACGATCGATGCATGCAAACCCAACTGGCCGCACTCGTGTCGGAGCCGTGGATCGTCATCGTCCTCGCGCTGACCGCCGTGGCCGGTGACGGGCTGCTGCCGTTCCTGCCCAGTGGCAGCCTCGTGATCGCCGCGTCGCTGCTCTGCCTCGACCACGGCGGCGCGCCGGTCGCGCTGGCGATCGCCGTCGCGGTCGCCTCGTTCCTCGGCGATCTCGTCCTGGTCGCGCTCGCCCGCGACGGCTCCTCCCGAACGGACGCGCTGTTCGCACGGCACGCCGCGCTCGCGTCGGCCGCGGGCCGGATGCGCCGCCATCTCGCACGGCGGCTTCCGTCCGTGACGGTGGCAGGGCGTTTCGTGCCCGCCGGCCGGACCGTTCTCGGTCTGACGCTGGGCGCCCGGCCGGGACAGCGTGCCCGCTATCTGCGCTGGTCGGCCCTCGGCGGACTGGTGTGGGCCTGCTACCTGGTGGGACTCGGCGTGGTGAACGGCATGTGGTTCGAGACACGCTGGATCGGCTTCGCGGTGTCGACGGCCGTGGCGGTCACCCTGAGCACCTGTCTGGCTCGCTCGCTGCGTCAACGCTTCGATGCCGAGGGGTCGACGGCCGTTTCCTTCCAGGCCGGACACCGGCGAGGTCTCCCGGGACCGATGCGTGCCGATGAGCCGGGCGAGGCGCCGAAGGTCGTCGTGGCAGGTGCGCAGGATTCCGCCGACGTGGGAGCCCCGTTCCCCTCTCCTCCGCCGTGTGCCACAGCTGTGGATCGCCGGTCAGCACGCGGACCACGCCGGCCGGCCCGCCGACCGCGTCGTCGCGGAGGGCCACGCGCGAGAAGACGCCCTCGGTCCACTCCGCGATCATGAGGAGGCCCGTGCGCACCGCCGTACGACGAAGGACCCCGCGCGCAACGGTCCTCCCCTCCCCCACGCGCACCCGGGCCGCAGCCAGGACCCGGCAGCGGCACAGGCATCTGCTGCTGGACGCCTGCGTTGTGGGGCTCGTCCTCGGGATGTACGCCCAGGGCGCCCTGAAAGCCGACGGCGAGGTGGCGGTCGGTCGGCTGCCGCGTGGCGGCCACCGGCGGATGACCGTCCCACTGGTCGACGTACGGTGGACGGTCTCCAAGGCGGTCGCTCAGGGTGCGCTGGGCGAGGAGCCTGTCCGGCACCCTCTGGGGGCGGCACGGTCGCCGCACTGGACGGAACGATCCCGGGGAACCATCACCTACATGGCCGGGCGCCGCTCCGCCTCGGCGGGTGAGGCCGCCGGAGCACTGGGGCGGTTCGCGGAGCGCCATTCGGGGTCGGGCTCGACGCTCTGCTTTCCAGCAGTTGTACACCGCCGGTCTCCCGGGCCGCTACCGGCTCTTCGTCCTGACCCGCATCGCCGGACCGCCCTGGCCTCCGGAGCCCGGGGACTGGTCCACGCCGCGTTGAGAGCGGCGGCCGAGCGGCGGCATCACCGCGCGGCAGGTGCCGCGGACCGCCTGGAGGCAGGTACTGGCTGACGCAGTGACGCCGGGCGGCGGCACCCGCACGTCCGGCTCATGCCGATGCCCCGCCGAGGACGGGGATTCGGTGCTGTCGGCGGAGCGTGTCAGGCTCCTCGACTCGAGCTTCGGGCTCCCTCTTCTTCCTCCCAGCGCTTCCACAGCAGCGGCATCTCCTTGGCCAGCCAGGCGTAGAAGTCGTGCATCGTCTGCAGTCGCTCCTTGCGCTGGGCCGGAGCCCCCTCCAGGATCCGCAGTCCCTGCTCCGTGATGTCGACGAACGACTGGTAGTGCTCGGCCTGGCTCTTGGCCAGGGCCGGCCACACACCTTCCTTGATGCGGTAGTAGTCCCGGCGCTCGCCGGGACGCGAGATCTTCTCCACCATGCCGCTCGGCACCAGGAAGCGCGTCGCGGCGCTGACCGACCCCTTGCTCGCCTGAAGCACCTCGACCAGATCGCCGGCCGTCTGCTCCACCGGATCGCAGATCAGCAGCCAGGCGAGCACCCGGCCGGCCATGCGGAACAGCCCTTGCCGCTCCAGGCTGATGGCGGCCTCCTCAACGAAGGCGAGCTCTTCCTCGGTGGCGGCGGGCCGACTCTGTGCACTGCGTTCCATCTGTTCAGGATACACCGAACATTGAAAACCTGCCGGTCTCGCACGCGTCACCCCTTCGCCGCGCCTGCCCGCCCGCCCGCCCGCCCGCCCGCCCGCCAAAGAGATTACAAACTTCGTACGTATTTTTGCACTTTGTCTTTCATTCAGCCGATAGGCCCCTTTCACGCGATTTCGTAACGTCATGGCGAGTGCAGCAGACCGTCATCCCCGACGCAAAGGACCCCCATGTCTCGACTGCCTGCTCTTTTCGCCGCCCTGCCCTCGCGTGGCCTGAACCAGCGACTGGGGGTCTATCTCGCCGGCTGCGTCGTCTTCGCCGCGGGAGCCACCCTCTTCATCCACTCCGACCTCGGCACCGACCCGCTGGACGTTCTCGCACTGGGGCTCAAGGAGCACGTACCGATCACGATCGGCCTCGCCCAGGCGGCGATCGCGGCGGTGTGCATCGCGCTGTGGGCCGTATGGAACCGGAGGCGTCCGGTGGCGGCCCCGTTCGTCACCTTCTTCCTGTGCGGCAGCCTCATCGATCTGATGCTGCTCGCCGATCTGTCGTGGATCGGGGGTGTCCCGTCACTGGTGACGGCCGTGCTCCTGTGCGCCTACGGCTCGGCCCTGATCATCATGAGCGGCATTGGCATACGCGCCATGGACCTGATCGTCATCACCATGACCCGCCGCTGGAAGTGGCCGTTCTGGGTGGCCAAGGCCGGCATCGAAGCGGTCCTGCTCGGTTTCGGTTTCCTGCTCGGCGGTCCCGTGGGCATCGGAACACTGTGCTTCCTCGTCTTCGTCGACGGCTTGATCCAGCCCTTCATGGCGCTCAACCGAAAGGTGCTGCGTCTGACCAATCACGGGCTGGCGGAGCAGCCGCTGCGACCGGAGGCCGTTCAGGTCCCCGGCTGACGGACCTGGCCCGGTGCGCACCGGGTCGCCGAACCGGCCCGGGAGGTGTCAGCCGCCGGGGCGGTGGCCAACCCGAACCCCTCGCCCTGCCTCGACAACGACGTCTCGGACTCCACGATGCGTTCGAACGGCAAATGCCGGAGAGCCCTCGGCGAGAACTCCGCCAAGACAACATGCTGGGAATGTAAAGCGGAATGCGAAGACAGTGTAAGCAGAACGTCAAGCCACCCTGAAGTGGCAGTTCAGCCGCACACCGAACTCAGCAAAGTGACACCTTCACGGCCTTGCGGAATCGCGATCAAGGCATTCTCCAAGCCCTTGACCAATCATTCGGCACCTCAATACTTAAGGGCATGACCGAAAAGATCGAGGGCGCCATATCCGAGCGCTCCACTCTCACCGAGGCCGAGAAGTCCTTCGTCCACAAGATCGCCGAGCACTACCACATCACCGACGGAATGGAGTGGGAGCGCGGCTACGTCATCGGCTGGATGATCATCAACTACCCGGCGAAGCAGAGTGCCGACGAGATCGCCAAGACGCTGGACATCCCCCGCGAGCCGGTCGACTGGATCGCCGATCTGCTCACCCCGCCGGGCGTCTACACCCGTGAGGAGATCCCCGGCACCGACGACTACTACATCACCCTGAACGACGGTGCCTGGCCGAACGCCGTGGAGCACTCCTTCCGCCGCATCCCCGAGTTCCACTCGGCCGTCCTGCACGGCCTGGAGGTGCTCAAGGACCAACCGGAGGAGCGTCTGGAGCGCCTCAAGCGCATGGAGAACCTCTACGGAGTCATCTCCCGGAAGCTGGAAGGCGTCTTCGACGTCTTCGAGGAGCACCGCAAGTCGACTGCCGTCTGACCCGTCCGCCGTCTGACCCGTCCGCCCAACCGTCTCGGCGTCCCCAGGTACTGCCCGGGGACGCCCCCCTCCACCGCCGGCCATCACCTTCAGGGCGACGGTCCCCTCCACACCGAGCCCGGAGAGTACCGAGGGACCATGACCAGGGAAGCCCCCACCACGTTGAGCAGGACAGACGTGCACCTGTGGATCGCCTCCTCCGCGGGACGGGACGGCACACCTCACGGCCTGCGTCCGCACGAGTCCGTCCTGACCCCCGAGGAACGCAACCGGGCCGACCAGTTCCACTTCCCGGAGGACCGCGCCCAGTTCGTGATGGCGCGGTCACTGCTCAGACGCTGCCTGTCCGAGTACGCCGAGGTCGCACCGGCCGAGTGGGAGTTCGAGTTCAACGAGTACGGCAAGCCCGCCGTGCACCACCGGCTGGGCGTCGATCTCGACTTCAACCTGTCGCATTCGCGTGGCATGTGCCTGCTCGGCATCACCCGCGACCGGCCCATCGGAGTGGACGTCGAGAAACGCGACGCGCGGATCTCGCTGCCCGACCTGATCCACCAGGTCATGTCCGAACCCGAGATCGAGGAACTGCGCCGCCTGCCCGCCCGCGCCTGGAGAAGCCGCTTCCTCGACGTGTGGGTGTTCAAGGAGGCCTACGCCAAGGCGCGCGGCCAGGGCATCTCGCTGCCGCTGCAGGACATCTCCTTCCTCTTTCCCGACGGCCGCACCCCGGAGCTGGTGCTCAAGCCCTCGCTGGCCGACCGGCCCGACCACTGGCTCTACGACTTCGTCAGGGTGCCGGCCGACTTCCACGCGGCCGTGTGCATCAGCCGTCGCCGCGGGGAGGAGCTGCGGTTCGTGATGCGCGAGCCCGAACCGCTCTAGACGCCGCGCACCCCACCTTCGCCACGGCCTCTCACCCCACCACAGCCCTGTCACCTTCATCACGGCCTCTCACCGCCGACGCGGGCGGGAGCGTCGCCACCCACCCCTGTCCTGGAGGACTCCCGTGCACTCGCCCGACGGTACGTCAGGGACACGGGCCGCCACCCCACGGTCCGGTCTGCGGCCCGAGGATCTCGGCAGCGCCGACTTCCGCGCCGACCACGGCGTCACGTACGCATACGCCTCGGGGTCGATGTACAAGGCCATCGCCTCCGTGGAACTGGTCGTCCGGATGGGCCGGGCCGGCCTCCTGGGTTACCTCGGCGCCGGTGGCCTCTCCGAGGACGAACTGGACGGCTCCCTGCGGCGCATCCGCGAGGGACTCGGCGACCGTCCCTTCGGCGTCAATCTGCTCGCCGCCCGCCCGGACCGCGAGGAACGCACGGTCGACGCCTTCCTCCGGCACGGCGTCCGGCGCATGGAAGCCGCTTCGTTCGTCCAGATCAGCCCCGCCCTCGTCCGTTACCGGCTGACAGGTGCGCACCTCGCCTCGGACGGGACGGTCCGGACACCGAACCGCGTCATGGCGAAGGTGTCGCGCCAGGAGGTCGCGGAGGCGTTCCTGTCCGCCCCGCCCCCGGCGGTCGTCCGCGATCTGGCCGCGGCAGGACGCCTCACTCCCCAGGAGGCACGACTCGCCGCGTCGGTCGCCATGTGTGACGACCTGTGCGCGGAGGCCGACTCGGGCGGGCACACCGACCAGCGCCCGCTGACGGCGCTGCTGCCGGCCGTCCTCACGCTCCGCGACCGGGCGGCCCTCGGCCACCCGGCGGCCGGGCGGGTCCGGATCGGGGCGGCGGGCGGCATCGGCACCCCCGAGGCCGCGGCCGCCGCCTTCGTGATGGGCGCCGACTTCGTCCTGACCGGCAGCATCAACCAGTGCACCGTCGAGGCGGGCACCTCGGACTCCGCCAAGGACCTGCTCCAACGCGCCCAGGTGCAGGACACCGCACTGGTCCCGGCCGGCGACATGTTCGAGGTCGGCACCAAGGCCCAGGTGCTCCGTCGCGGCCTGTTCTTCCCCGCCCGCGCCAACAAACTGTACGAGCTGTGGCTGCGGCACGGATCGCTGGACGACCTCGACCAGGACACCGCCGACCACGTGCAGCGCCGCATCCTGGGCCGCACCTTCGAGGAGGTGTGGCAGGAGGTCAAGGCACGCTATGCGAGCACCCGCCCGGCGGTGATCGAGCGCGCCGAGGAGGACCCCAAACGCCGTATGGCGCTGATCTTCACCTGGTACTTCGCCAAGGCGACCCGGGTGGCGTTGGAAGGTGACGCCGACAGCCGGGTCGACTTCCAGATCCCGTGCGGTCCGGCGCTCGGCGCGCTCAACGAGCGGTTGCGTGGAACCCCCCGGGAGGACTGGCGCGCCCGGCACCCGGACGACCTCGCCCGACTGATCATGACCGGCGCCGCCGAACTGCTCTCCCGCGCCGCCCACCTCGTGCCCCCGTCCCGGCCCTTCGCCGCGGCATAGCCACACCGAATCCCTTGGGAGACCCGGACATGACGCTCATCCATGTGTTCCCCGGACAGGGCTCGCACCGCCCCGGAATCGGCCAGGACCTGTTCCCCAAGTTCCCGCACCTCGTCCGGCAGGCCGATTCGGTACTCGGCCGCTCCATCACGGATCTGTGCCTGAACGCCTCCGCGCAGGAGCTGACCGACACCCGCAACACCCAGACCGCGATGTACGTCGTGAACGCCCTGTCGTATCTGGACACCGTCCGTGACACCGGCCGGGTGCCGGACGCCGTCGCCGGCCACAGCCTCGGCGAGTACGTGGCGCTGTTCGCCGCCGGCACCTTCGACTTCCTCACCGGACTGGAGATAGTGGTACGGCGCGGCGAGCTGATGGCCCAGGCGCCCGCGGGGGGCATGGCCGCGGTCATGGGCGTGGCCCCGGACCGGATCCGCGAGATCCTCGCCGCGCGTGCCCCCGCGCTCGACGTCGCCAATCTCAACGCCCCCGGCCAGACCGTCGTCTCCGGTCCCCGGGACGACATCGCGAAGCTGCGGGACGTCTTCGGGGACGAGGCCCAGGCGGTCGTCCCCCTGAAGGTGGGCGGTGCCTTCCACTCCCGTCACATGGCCGACGCCGCCGCCGAGTTCGGCACGTTCCTGGCGCAGTACCGACTGGCGGCCCCGCGCATCGAGGTGATCTCGAACGTGACGGCGCGGCCGTACGGCACGGACGACCCGGCCGGTCTGCTGGTGCGGCAGATCTCGTCACCGGTGCGCTGGACCGAATGCGTCGAGCATCTGCTGGACCGGCCCGAACCGGAGTTCCGGGAGGTCGGCCCCGGCCAGGTCCTGACCGGGCTCATCGCCCAGATCAAGACCCAACGGCAGGCGCTCTCCGCCGCCGCCTGAACCCCACGAGCGAGTGAGTCGAGAGGCGATCATGGAAGACCAGACGACGCCGACCCGAGTGCGGGCCTCCGCCGCTGTGGTCGAGACGTTCCGGCAGGCCAGTGCCGATGACAATCCGCTGCACGTCGACGCCGACTACGCACGGCGCACCGCCTTCGGCGCGCCCGTCGTCTACGGGGTGCTCGGCACACTCCTCGCCCTGTCCGGCCTGACGCCGCGGCCCGGCCGCGATCCGGTCCGGATCTCCGCGCGCTTCCACGCGCCGGTGTACGCCGACCAGGACTACACCCCCGAGATCGCCGAGGACACGGCCGAGCGCGCTACGGTCCGGCTCCGCGACGGCAGTCGCACGCTGCTGGAGGTGACGGCGGAGTTCGGCGAGGGCCCGGCCGCCCGTCAGGAGGCCCCGGACGGAGAGGCGACACGGCGGGCGGAGCCGCGCGACGCCGGGCTCACGGATTTCGCCCCCGGTATGCCGCTGGCCGAGGGCTACGCGCCCCGGTGGGACAGCGTCGCGCGCCTGGCCGACGAACTCGGCCTGCCGCAGCGAGGGCTCGGGCCGGTTCCGGTCGGGGTCCTGGCGTGGATCAGCTACCTGGTCGGCATGGAGGCGCCCGGCCGGGCCGCCCTGCTGTCCGACTTCGAGGCGGAGTTCCGTCCGGCGGACCACGCCGGGCCGTTCACCGCCCGTGCCGAGGTGACGGACGTGGAGCAGCGGTTCCGGATGCTGCGGCTGACCGGCACCGCGGAAGCGCCCGGTCTTCGAGCCTCCGTCACCGTCCGCGCCTTCCACCGCGCCGAGGTGCCGGCGGGTGACGTCGGGGCGCTCACCACCTCGCTGCCGCAGGGGGAGCCGCTGCGTGGCCGTACCGCCCTGGTCGTCGGCGCCAGCCGGGGCCTCGGGGCGGCGGTCACCCAGGCGCTCGCGCTGCAGGGCGCCGAGGTGTACGCCGGCTTCCACCGCAGCGCCGGGGACGCGGCTCGGGCCGCCGAGCGCCTCGGCGAGGCCGGGGCGCACATTCATCCACTGCCGGGGGACGCCACCGACCCGGAGTGGGTCGCCGCGGCCCGGGAGCGTATCCGTGCCGAGCACGGCGGCCTGGACCTGCTGGTGCTCAACGCCTGCCCGACGCCGGCCGAACTGCCGCTGGAACCGGCCGCCTCACAGCGCGCCGCCGACCACGTCGCCCACGCGCTGGCCCTCACCCGCGAGCCGCTGGCCGGCCTCGCGGCCGAGGTCGCGGAGCGCGGCGGCAGGATCATGGCCGTCTCCAGCGCGTGGACGCAGGCTCCCCCACCAGGCTGGTCCGCCTATGTGACGGCCAAGTTCGCGGTCGAGGGCCTCGTGCGTGCGGCGGCGGCGGAACATCCCGGGGCCTCCTGGCTCATCGCGCGTCCGCCCCGGCTGCGTACCGCCATGACGGCCACCCCGCTCGGTGAACGCGGCGCGGCCGTGGAGCCGGTCGCCGCCGCGCTGGTCCGTGCTCTGGCCGGGCCCCCCGAGCCGGGCGAGGTCCGGGTACTGCCCTTCGCCGAGGACGGGACCGCACGCACCGACGGACAGGAACACCGGGCGGCGGCCGACGACGCCGCGCCCCGCGCGCGGACCGCGCCTCCCGAAAAGCCGGATGACGCCGCCGCCTCGCGCCCCCTCGATCTCGGCGTGGTCGCCACCTTCACCCTCGACCCGCTTCTGGAGCCGCTTCAGCACTGGTGCGACCGGCTGGGACTCGGCCTGCGGGTCAGGGCGGCCGACTACGCGCAGGTCTTCCAGGAACTCCTGTCCCCCGACGGCGTCTTCGCCTCCGTCGAGCAGGGTGCCAAGGCCGTCCTGGTCCGGACGGAGGACTGGCCGCGAGGTGAGGGCGCTCGCACAGCCGGCGAGTTCGCCGAGGCGGTGCGCGCCCACGCGGACCGCGGTGCGGTGCCACTGCTGGTGCTGCTCTGCCCGCCGTCCCCCGCGCACACCGACGGCCGTGGCCGGGACGCGGAGCTGACCGCCGCCGAACAGCTGATCGTCCGTGAGCTCGCGGGCGTCTCGGGCGTCCACGTGCTCGGCCGGGAGCGCTGGGCGGGCGGGACCGTCCCGGCCGGCGAGACCCACTACGACGAGGCGCGGGACGCGGCGGCCCACATCCCGTTCACCCGGGAGGGCTGCGCCGCCCTGGCGGCCGGCGTGGCCCGGGCCGCGCACAGCGCCCTGACCGCGCCCTCGAAGGTCATCGTCCTGGACTGCGACAACACGCTGTGGGGCGGCGTGGTCGGCGAGGACGGCCCGCACGGCGTACGGCTGGAGCCGGCGCACCGGGCGGTGCAGGAGTGGGCGGTGGCCCGCCAGGCCGAGGGCGTCCTGATCTGTCTGGCCAGCAAGAACGAGGCGGCCGATGTCGAGGAGGTGCTGGCGGTGCGCGAGGACATGCCGTTGCGCGCCGGGCACATCACGGCTCGCCGCGTGAACTGGGAACCGAAGGCCCTGAACATCGCCTCCCTCGCCGCGGAACTCGACCTGGGGCTCGACAGCTTCGTCTTCCTCGACGACAACCCGGTGGAGGTGGCGGGAGTACGCGCCGCCCACCCCGAGGTACTGGCGCTGCGACTGCCCGAGGACGGCGACGCGGTGCCGGCCTTCCTGGACCGGGTGTGGTCGCTGGACCGGCTCGCCGTCACCGACGAGGACCGCAAGCGGACCGACTTCTACCGGGCCCGCGGCGAGCGCGACGCGATGCGCCGCGACGCCGCCTCGTTCGCCGACTTCATCGCGGGTCTGGAGCTGTCGGTGGACGTCGCTCCGCCGGCCCCCGAGCAGTACGCGCGGATCTCCCAGCTGACGTACCGCACCAACCAGTTCAACCTCTCCACCGTGCGCCGCGGCGAGGCGGAGATACGGGCGCTGCTCGCCGACCCGGCGGTGCGGATCCGCACCGCTCACGTGCGAGACCGTTTCGGCGACTACGGCCTGGTGGGCCTCGCCATCACCCGGGAGGACGCCGACGGGAGGTCCGCGGTCCTCGACACCTTCCTGATGAGCTGCCGGGTGCTCGGGCGCGGTGTCGAGCACGCCTTCGTGGCCGCCCTCGCCGGGGAGCTGGCCGAGGCGGGCGTGTCGGAGCTGGTCGCACCGTATGTGCCCAGCGAGCGGAACACACCGGTTCGCCGCTTCCTCGACTCGGTGCTCGGCTCCTTCGCCGAGCCGGGCGAGGACGGCCGCGTCGTGTACCGAGCGTCCGTCGCCGCCGTCGCCGCGGTGGCCTTCGAGCCGGAGGACGCACAGCCGGAGGCGCCGGCCGGGGCGAAGCCCGCCCGGAAGGCGAAACCGTCCGACGCGGCCGTGCGCGACGGTGTGCGCCGCCGCGCCCTCGTCGACCTGGCTCAGGACGCGGAACCGTTGTCGACCGTCCTGCGAGCCCTACGGCCCGCCGCCCGACGGGCGGCCCCCGCCGCACCGGAGCCGGCCCCCGCGGGCCCCGCCGAGGGCGGTCTCGCCGAGGCCCGGGAGGCCGTGTGCTCGGTGGTCGCCGAGATCCTGGGCCTGCCGCGGGCGGACCTCGGGCCGCACACGCGGCTGGAGGCGCTCCGGATGACGTCGCTGGCCGTGGTGGACGCGATGATCCGGCTGGAGAAGCGGTACGGGCAGCTGTCCAAAACCCTGTTCTTCGAGCACCGGACGCTCGGCGGCGTCGCCGCGGCACTGGTGGGGGACGGCTCGCAGTCGGCGTCCGCGGCCGGCGAGGCGTCGCCGCCCGCCCCGGACGCCTCCCCGGACGCGGCTCCCACCGCCCCGGCGCCCACCGCCCCGGCGCCCACGGCGGCGGGGGCGGACGCGCCGCCCGGCACCGAACCCCGCACCGAACCGATCGCCGTCATCGGCCTGGCCGGGCGCTACCCCGGTGCCGACAGCCTCGACGAGCTGTGGCAGAACGTGCTGCACGGCCGCAGCGCAGCCCGACCGGTGCCGTCCGACCGGTGGGACCACGACGCGGTGTACAACCCGGAAGGCGGTCAGGGCCGCACGTACAGCGGCATCGGCAACTTCCTCGACGGGGTCGCCGACTTCGACTCGCTGTACTTCGGGATCGCCCCGCGTGACGCCGAGCAGATGGATCCGCAGCAGCGCGTCTTCCTGGAAACGGCGATCGAGGCGGTGCAGGACGCCGGGTACGACCGGCACACGATGGACCGGAGAACAGGCGTCTACGTGGGCGCCATGGCCGACGACTACCGCACGTTCAGCGCCAACGGCGCCGCCGCCGGCCACGCCGCCTATCCGTACGCCGACAACTACGCCATCGCGAACCGCGTCTCGTACTTCCTGGACCTGACCGGGCCGAGCATGGTCGTCGACACGGCCTGCTCGGCGTCCGGTGTGGCGCTGCACCTGGCCTGCGAGGCCATCCGGCGGGGCGAGGTGGCGACCGCGATCGCGGGCGGTGTGAACCTGGTCCTGCACCCCGTGCGGCACATCCAGTACGCGCAGATGGGGATGCTGTCGAAGACCGGGCTCTGCCGCCCCTTCGCCGAGGAGGCCGACGGCTTCGTCATGGGCGAGGGCTCCGGCGCGGTGCTGCTGAAGCCGCTGTCGAGGGCGGTCGCCGACGGGGACCACGTCTACGGCGTCATCCGCGGCACGGCCGTCAACTCCGGTGGCCGCACCAGCGGGTTCACCGTGCCGAGCCCGGAGGCCCAGGCAGCGCTCGTGTCGTCGGCGCTGCGCTCGGCGGGCGTGGACCCGGCCACCGTCGGCTACGTGGAGGCCCACGGCAGCGGCACCTCCCTGGGCGACCCCATCGAGGTCCGGGCGCTGACCCGGGCGTTCGGCGCGCGTGAGCAGCCGGGCAGCTGTGCCCTGGGCAGCGTGAAGGCCAACATCGGCCACCTGGAGCCGGCCGCCTGCATCGCGGGGCTGACCAAGGTGCTGCTCCAGCTCGGACACCGCCTCCTGCCTCCGACTCCGCACGCCGAGACTCCCAACCCGTTCATCGAGCTGGACGGCAGCCCCTTCCGGCTGCAGACCGCCGCCGCGCGGTGGGAGCCGGTGGGTGTGGAGGCCGACGGCAGCACTCCGCCGCTGCGTGCGGGCGTCAGCTCCTTCGGCGCGGGCGGTGTCAACGCGCACCTCGTCGTCGAGGCGTACGGCCGGCCGGCCACGGAACCGGAGGAGGGCACGGTGGATACCGAGCTGTACGTGCTGTCGGCCCGCACGGACCGACAACTGCGTTCCACGGCGCGGCGGCTGGCCGCCCATCTGCGCGGGCCCGCCGGACCGGCCGTGCGACTCGCCGACGTGGCGCACACCCTGCGTGTGGGGCGCGAAGCCCTGGACGTGCGTGCGGCGTTCACCGCGCGGGGCCGCGACGGCCTGCTGACGGTGCTGGACCGGATCGCCGACGGTGCCGAGGAGGGCTCCGGCACGGTCCACACCGGGCGGCTGGTCCGCGGCGGTCCGCTCGCCGGGCTGTTCACGGATCTCACCGGCGGGCAGGACTTCCTGGCGTCGCTCGCCGCCCGGGGCGAGCTGAGCACCCTGGCCCGGCTGTGGGTCCAGGGCGCCGAACCGGACTGGCCCGCGCTGCTGCCCGCCGCCCGCCGGACCCCGCTGCCCGCCTACCCGTTCGAGCGGGTGCCGCACTGGCTGCCGTCGGCGGTGCCGGCCCCGCCCGGCGCCTCCTCGGCCCTGTCCGCTCCGGCGACGCGCGCCGACGACTCCGCCGCCGTGTGGACGCCGTACTGGGAGGACTCCCCCGGGCGCACCCCCGTCGGCGCTCAGGCCCCGGCGACCGTTCTGGTACTCGACGCCCCCGGCGTCCCGGCGGGGGACGTGGAGGGCCAGGAGCAGCCGTGGCTGCTCCTGCGGGCGGTGGAGTACCCCGCGGACGAGGTTCCCGACGACGGCTCACGTCTCGCGGTACGCCGGGGCAACGCCGACGACCTGCGCTCGCTGTTGGAGCGTGCGGGCGCCGAGGGGCCCGTGGTGCTGGTCGACCGGCGCGGACTGGCGCCCGCCTCGCGAACCGGCGAGGACGCGGCGTCCGCGGTGGCCCAACGGCTGCCCGCCGATCTGGGCCGGGCGGTGTCGGTCGGTGCGCTGCCCCCGCTGACTCACGTGCAGGTGACGTCGGCCGACCGGGAGGACCCGGTGGAACACGCGGTCGCGGCCTTCGGCCGGGCGCTGGCCCGCGAGACGAGCCGCTT
Organism: Streptomyces sp. JK94; assembly: GCF_053613315.1. Taxonomy (NCBI): domain Bacteria; kingdom Bacillati; phylum Actinomycetota; class Actinomycetes; order Kitasatosporales; family Streptomycetaceae; genus Streptomyces; species Streptomyces sp. JK94. The sequence goes on from NZ_JBSICH010000047.1 coordinate 17,553, forward strand.
CCGGCACGTCCGCGTCGGACTCGCCGACGGTTTCTCCCCGCCCCTGTCCGCGCTGGTCGCCGAGGCGGACAACGCGGACGCCGAGACGCGGATCGGCCCCGGCGGACGTCAGGTGCTGCGCTTGTCCGCGCTGGTCGCCGAGGCGGACAACGCGGACGCCGAGACGCGGATCGGCCCCGGCGGACGTCAGGTGCTGCGCTTCGCCGAGGCCGGCCGGCCCGGCGGTGACGGGGACCCGGTGTTCCGGCGGGGCGGCCACTACGTCGTCACCGGCGGCTTTGGAGGCGTCGGACGGCTCGTCGCGGCGCACCTGGCCGAGCGGTACGGGGCCAAGGTCACACTGCTCGGGCGGTCGGCGCCGGGTCCCGAGCAGGAGCGGTTCTGCTCCCGGCTGCGGTCCCTGGGCGGCGACGGACTCTACGTCCGGGCGGACGTCACGGACCGTTCCTCGCTGGACACCGCGCTGCGCACGGCCCGGTCGCGGTTCGGCGCGCTCGCCGGGGTGCTGCACGCCGCGGGTCTGATCGAGGACGCGCTGCTGCAGGACAAGGGCGACGAGCAGGTGGCCCGGGTGCTGGCTCCCAAGACCACGGGCACGGCTCTGCTGGACGAGTTGACGGCCGAGGACCGGCTGGCGGCCTTCGTCCTCTTCTCGTCCGTCGTCGGCACGGTCGGCAACGCCGGCCAGTGCGACTACGCGGCCGCCAACGCCTACCTGGACGCCTTCGCCGTACGCCGCGCCGAGCAGGTCCGGCGGGGCGGGCGCAGCGGCCGTACCGTCTCCGTGGCCTGGCCCCTGTGGTCCGAGGGCGGTATGCGGCTGGACGCCGAGGCCGCCGCGATGGCGGTCACCACGATCGGGCTGGTCCCCATCGGGACACCGGAAGCGCTGCGGGTGCTGGAGGAGGCGGTCCGGTCCGCCGCCCCGCGCCTGTACGTCTCCTGCGCCGGCGCCGAGCGCACCCGTGCGGTCCTCGGCCGGGCCGGCCTGGGCGTGCTGCCCGTCGTCGGGAACCCGGCGCCCACCGACCCGGCCGGCGCCCCGGCGGACCCCCGGCCGGGGGCGGTCGCGGCCACCGTGCCGCACCGGGAACAGGTTCTCGCCCTGGTCGTGACACGGGTCGCCGAGGTCGCCGGGACCACCCCCGACCGCGTCGACACCGCCACCGAGCTGGGCGCCTACGGTTTCAACTCCGTTCTGCTGACCACCCTCGCCAACCGGCTCAACGACACCTTCGGCACGGCCCTGACGCCGGTGACGTTCTACGAGTTCCCCACGGCCGACGCGATCACCGCGCACCTGGTCGACCGGCACGCGGCACGGCTGCCCGAGGCGTGGGGCGAGCCCGGCGCCGTACCGGGGACACGCGCGGCACCACCGGTCCCGGAACCCGCGCCCGAGCACGTCCCGGCGCCGGTGTCCCGGACCCGGCCGACGCGGGCCGCCGATCCCGCGGCCGGGGCGGACCCGGTCGCCGTGGTCGGTCTCGCCGGCCGCTTCCCCGGCGCCCCGGACGCCGAGACCTTCTGGCGGAACCTGCTGGCCGGGCGGGACATGGTCACCGAGGTGCCGGCCGAGCGCTGGAGCTGGCAGGCCTACGACGGTGATCCGCGCCGGGAGCCGGGCACCACCGACTGCCGGGCGGGCGGCTTCCTCGCCTCGGTGACCGCCTTCGACGCCGCGCACTTCTCGCTGTCCCCGCGCGAGGCCTCCCTCATGGACCCGCAGCAGCGGCTGTTCCTGGAGACGTGCTGGCACACCCTGGAGGACGCCGGGTACGATCCGGCGTCGCTCGCCGGGACCCGCACGGGCGTCTTCGCGGGGGTGACCCTCCACGACTACCTGGAGGTCCTGCGCGAGCACGGCACCGACGTGGCCGGACACACGGTCACCGGCAACGTCCACGCCATCGTCGCCAACCGTGTCTCGCACCTGCTGGACCTGCGTGGTCCCAGCGAGACGGTGGACACCGCGTGCTCCAGCTCACTGGTCGCCCTGCACCGCGCGCTGGCGGCGCTGCGGTCCGGCGAGTGCGACACCGCTCTCGTCGGCGGGGTCAACGTGGTGATGACGCCGACCTGGTACGTCTCGCTCAGCCGGGGCGGCATGCTGTCGCCGGGCGGCCGCTGCCACACCTACGACAGCCGGGCCGACGGCTACGTGCGGGCGGAAGGCGTCGGCGCGGTCCTGCTGAAGCCGCTGTCCCAGGCCCTCGCCGACGGCGACACGGTGCGCGCCGTGATCCGCGGCTCCGCGGTCGGGCACGGCGGCCGGGCGCACTCCCTCACCGCGCCCACCCCGCGCGGCCAGGCCGACACCGTCGTGGCGGCCCTGCGCGACGCGGGCGTGCCCGCGGCATCGGTCGGCTACATCGAGACGCACGGCACGGGCACCCGGCTCGGTGACCCGATCGAGGTCCAGGGCCTCAAGCAGGCGTTCGAACGGGCGGCGGACGGGGCCGACACCCCCAGGGCGGCCACGGTGCTCGGCGCGCTCAAGGCGTCCGTCGGGCATCTGGAGAGCGCGGCCGGCATCGCGGGACTGATCGCGGCGGTGCACGCCCTGCGCGACCGCACCCTGCCGCCGGTGACCGGGCTCGCCGAACTCAACCCGTATCTGGAGCTGGACGGTTCGCCCTTCCGGGTGCTGCGCGCTGCCGAGCCGTGGACATCGGCCGGTGACGCGCCGCTGCGCGCCGGAGTGAGTTCGTTCGGCTTCGGAGGCGTCAACGCCCACGTCGTGGTGGAGGAACCGCCGGCTCCCGCCGAGCGGGCCGGGGACCGGCCGGGCCCGCAGGTGGTCGTGCTGTCCGCCCGGTCCCGGGACCGGCTGCGCGCCTGTGCCGCGCGGCTGCGCGACTTCGCCGGCGACGGCGGCGTCCGCCTGGACGACCTGGCGTGGACCTCGCAGACCGGCCGCACGCCGCTCGCCGAACGGCTGGCGGTCGTCGCCTCCTCCCTGCCCGAGCTGCGCAGCAGGCTCGGCGCCTACCTGGACGACACGGGTGAGGCCGGGGCCCCGGGTACGCACCTGGGCGGACCGCACCGGACTGCCGCGGACGGCCCCGCCGTCAGGCCGGCGGACCCGGCGGACGCCGCCGTCCGCTGGACCGCCGGCGAGCCGGTCGACTGGACCGCGCTGCACGACGGGCCGCGCCGACGGGTACCGTTCCCCGGATACCCGTTCGACCACAGCGTCGAGTTCGGGCCGTCGGGTGTGCCCACTCGGCAGGCCCCGGACAGCGCGGGTCCGGCGTCCGAACCGGTGCCCACCGGCCCTGACCCGGTCGGCGGCGACCCGGACACGGTGCCGCGGCTGCTGATCCGGGACTGGGTCGACGCACCGCTGCCCGCCCCCGCCGACACCGGACGCCGGCCTCTGGGCGTACTGCTCGTCGCCGCGCGGGACACGCTCGGCTTCGCCGAAGCCGTCGCGCACCCGGCGGGTGCGGAGAAGAGCGGCTGGGTCGTGGTGCGCGAGCGGAGCCTGCTGCCCCACCTCGGTGCCGACGAGTACGACCTGGACCTGGCCGACCACGCGGCCGGACAGGCCCTGGCGGAGCGACTGTACGAACGGTACGGCCCGCTGGACGCGGTCGTGGACCTGACGGACCTGTCCGGAGCCGGGTCGGACACGGAGCCGCTGAAGCGCGAGGCCGCCCGGATCGGGCTTCTCCAGGGGCTGGTGCGCCGGGCCGCCTCGACTGGGCACGAGCTGTCGTTGCTGCATGTCACGCGCGGTCGCCAGGCTTTGCGACACGCCCGGCCACAGGCGTGGGGCGGGGCCATGGCCGGGCTCGTCCGGGCCGTGGGCGCCGAGTACCGGGCGGTCCGCTCGGCCTCCGTGGACCTCGACCCGGCCGTCACCGGTCCGCAGGCGGTCCTGGGCACCGTACGCGCCGAGCTGTCCGCGGTCGCACAGACGCCGGCCGAGGTCTGCCTGCGCGGCGCGGACCGCTACGTGCCCGGCCCACTGCGCGTTCTGCCGGCCGGGGCGGACCTGGCCGGGCTCGACCCGGACCGCACCTATCTGGTGACCGGCGGCACCGCCGGACTGGGCCTGGCGGCGGCCGAACGGCTGGCCGAACGGGGCGCCCGCAAGCTGGCCCTGCTCGGTCGACGGGCACTGCCGCCGCGCGACGAGTGGGAGCGGATCGCCGCGTCGGCGGACGGCGCCGGGACCGGGGCCGACGCGCGCACCGCGGAGCTGGCGCGCGCCGTCGCGGGTCTGGAGGCCCGGGGGGTACGCGTGCTGATCCATACCGGCCCGCTCACCGACCGCGGTGCCCTGACCGCCTTCCTCCACCGGGTACGCGGTGAACTGGGCCCCGTCGCGGGCGTACTGCACTGCGCGGGCTCGGTGGACCGCAAGCACCCGGCGTTCGTCCGCCGCGCGCCGGAGGCCGTGGCCGCGACCTGGGAGCCGAAGACCGCCGGGCTGCGCGTGCTGGACGAGCTGGTGCGTGCCGACCGGCCTGACTTCTTCGTCCTGTACTCCTCGGTTTCCGCCGTCCTGCCCCACCTGGGCGTCGGTCTCGGCGACTACGCCGCCGCCAACGCCCAACTGCCCGCGTACGCGGCCGAGCGCAACGCGGCCGAGGGCCCCGACGGCACCCGCTACCTCAGCATCGCCTGGGGCAGTTGGACCGGCCTCGGCATGGGCGAGGTGACGGCCGACGCGTACCGCGCGGCGGGCTTCGGAGCACTCACCCGCGAAGCGGGCCTGGAGCTGCTGGAACGGGTGATCGCCGGGGGCGTCGACGGCACCGTCGCAGCCGCGGTGCGCCCCGGCGGCTTCCCGCCCGCCGCACGTCCCGGCCCCCTTCCGCCCGCCGACGGCCCCGCCGACCCGGCCCCGGTTGCGGCCACGCCCTCCGGCGGCCCGGCGCGGGGGCCGCACGGCACGAACACCGAAGCGGAACACGACGAGACGAAGGAGCACCAGGTGACGACCTCGGACGGCGTCATGAGCGCTGCCGTCGGAACGGCGGTCGAGGAGTTCCTCCTCGACCTCATGGCCCAGGAACTGATGCTGCCGAAGGAAGCGGTGACACCCGAGGCCGCCTTCGCCGAGCTGGGGGTGGACTCCATCCTGGTCGCCGGGATGGTCGGCAGGCTGGAAGAGCTGGCCGACGCCCCGCTGGACCCGTCGGTGGTCCTGGAGAACCCCACGGCCGCGCGCCTCGCCGCCTTTCTGACGAGCGCGTACCCGCAGGGCGTCCAGCGCTGGGCGACCCGTCGCGGCGTCGGCGACGAGCCGTCGGGCCGCGCCGGGACGACCGCGCTGCCACGGTCGCGGGGCGGCACCAGCGCCCCGGTGCCCGGGCCCCGGCCGCTGGCCGTCATCGGCATGGCGAGCCGCTTCCCGGGGGCACCCGACACCGACGCCTTCTGGAGACTCCTGGCCGAGGGCCGCAGCGCGATCCGCGAGGTGCCGGCATCCCGGTGGAACACCGCCGAGCTGTACGCGCCCGAGAAGCGGCCGGGTCGCTCCCTCTCCCGCTGGGGCGGGTTCCTGGACGGGATCGAGGACTTCGACCCGGAGCCGTTCGGCATCGCGTCCGAGGACGCCGCGCATGTCGACCCGCTCATCCGGCTGGTCCTGGAAAGCGCCGAACAGGCCTTCCGGAACGCCGGATACCGGCGCCCCGAGCTGGCGGGCACCCGCACCGGGGTGTTCGCGGCGGCGCAGACGGGGGCGTACGCGCCGCGGATCCGCGTCCCGCACCGCAACACCGTCACGGGACTGAACCAGAACTTCGTGGCCGCCCAGCTCGCCCAGGTCTACGACCTGCGCGGTCCGCATCTGGTGATCGACACCGCCTGTTCCTCGTCGCTGGCCGCGCTGGCCCTGGCCGAGCAGTCCCTGCGGCTCGGCGAGTGCGACATGGCGCTGGTCGCCGCGGCGGACCTGCTGCTCGACGAGACGCCGTACCTGAAGCTGAGCGCGTCCGGCGCGCTGTCCCCGGACGCGGAGTGCCGGGTGTTCGACGCGCGGGCCAACGGCCTGGTGCTCGGGGAGGGCGCGGGTGCCCTGCTGCTGAAGCCGCTGGACGCGGCGCTCGCCGACGGGGACCGGGTGTACGCGGTCGTGGAGTCGGTGGCGGTGAACAACGACGGCCGCACGATGGGCCTGACGACCCCGAATCCGGACGCCCAGGAGGACGTGGTGCGCCGGGCGCAGCGCGCCGCGGACGTGGACCCCGCGGCGGTCGGGCTCATCGAGGCGCACGGCACCGGCACGATGATCGGCGACCCGATGGAACTGCGCGCCCTGACGCGGGCGTTCGACGACGCGGGTGACCGCACCGGGTACTGCGCCGTGGGCAGTGTGAAGTCCAACATCGGGCACGCGCTGATGGCCGCCGGCATGGCGGGACTGCACAAGGCGGTCCTCGCCCTGCGGCACCGGCAGATCCCGCCGACGCTGCACTGCGAGACGCCCAACCCCCGCTTCGCCTTCGACCGGTCGCCCTTCTACCCGAACACGGAACTGCGGGAGTTCCCGCCGATCGGCGGTGTGCGCCGGGCCGGCGTCAGCGCCTTCGGTTTCGGCGGGGTCAACTGCCACGCCGTCCTGCGGGAGCCGACGGCTCAGGAGCTCGCCGCACGTCCGGCCGAGCGCCCGAGCCTGCCGCCGGCCGTGTTCCGGCGTACACGCCACTGGGTGGACCGGGAGGCGGGCGCCACCGCCCCGGCCGCCGTGCCCGCCGCCGCCCCCTCCCCCGCCCTTTCCGCGCCCGCCGCGCACGCCGCCGCCGGCCCGATTCTGTCGCTCCAGGAGTTGAACTGACGATGTCCGACATCCATCGGTCCTTCGACGTCGGGGCCGCGCCACGGTCCCTCGCGGGCCGCCGGTTCGCCACCCGGGTCACCGCGCGGGACGCGGCCGTGCGAGACCACCTCGTCCACCGCACGCCGGTCCTCCCCGGCGTCTTCCATCTCGACCTGGTGCTGCGGCTGGTCCGTCACCTGGGTGTCGATCCGTCCCTGGTCGAGCTACGGCGCTGCGTCTTCGTCCGCCCGCTGATCGCCGTGGACGACCTGGACCGCCAGCTGGAGGTGACGGTCGGCGAGCCCGGGCCGCGCGGCGCAGTGCCGGTCACCGTGCGCAGCCGTCCGCTGCGGGGCGGCGAGGTGGCCGACGAGCAGTGGCAGGTGAACTTCCAGGCGGAGATCCATGTCGTGGGTCCGTGGGAGCCGGATGCGGTTCCGGCCGGCCGGTTCGACGCCGCTTCCGGCCCCGGTTCGCTGGACGCCGACGACCTCTACGGCCTGGCCCGCCAACTGGACATCGAGCACGGGCCGTTCATGAAGGTACGGGGCCGGGTCGGCTCGGGCGACGGCTTCTCGGTCGCCGACGTGCACCTGGACCCCAGCGCGGTCGAGGCGCTCGGGCACTTCCACGTGCACCCCGTCTTCATGGACTTCTCGGTGCTCGTGCCGTTCCTGCAGTTCCCCGAGCCGGTGCGGCGCGGCATCGTCCAGCCCTTCATCCCGATCTACGTCGACTCCTTCCGCGCCCGCCGTTCCCTGGAGGCGCGCACGCTGGTGCACGCGCCGCGCCTGCCGAGCCTGCAGGTCGACGACAGCACCCAGGCGGTCGTGGCGGACATCGACCTGTGCACGCCGGACGGGGAGGTCGCGGTCCGGCTGACCGGTTACCGCGCGAAGCGGGTCCGCACCACCGAGGACATCCGCAAGCACGCGGAGGAGGGCAGGCGGCCGGCCGGGGCGAGGGCGGCGCGGCCCGCGGTGCCCTCGCCTGCCCACCCGCCCGCCGAGCAGGTCGTCGCTCCCGCTCCCGCTCCCGCTCCCGCTCCCGCTCCCGCTCCCGCTCCCGCTCCCGGCGAGGATCTCACCACGCTCGTCACCGCGCTGGTCGCGGCACAGACCGGCGAACCGACCTCCACCATCCACCCCGACCAAGGCTTCTACGACGAACTCGGCCTCACCTCCGTCGACCTCCTCAACATCGCCGGAAAACTCGAAACCGCACTCGACACCGAGCTCTACCCCACCCTCCTCTTCGAACACCCCACCATCGGCCAACTCGTCACCCACCTCACCGACGAAGGAATCCACGCCCCCACCGACACCACCCCGGCCGACCCTGCCGCCGGCACCACCGCGCCCACCCCGGCCGCCGACACCGGCGGCGACGACCTGACCGGCCTCGTGACCGCGCTGGTCGCGGCACAGACCGGCCAGCCGACCTCCACCATCCACCCCGACCAAGGCTTCTACGACGAACTCGGCCTCACCTCCGTCGACCTCCTCAACATCGCCGGAAAACTCGAAACCGCACTCGACACCGAGCTCTACCCCACCCTCCTCTTCGAACACCCCACCATCGGCCAACTCGTCACCCACCTCACCGACGAAGGAATCCACGCCCCCACCACCCCGGCCGACCCTGCCGCCGGCACCACCGCGCCCACCCCGGCCGCGCCGCCGTCCGCCGACGCCCCGATGGCGATCGTCGGCGTGGCCGGCCGCTATCCCGGTGCCCGGAACCTCGACGAGTTCTGGGAGGTGTTGCGAAGCGGACGTGACTGCCTGGAGGACGTGCCCGCCGACCGCTGGGACGCCAACGCGTGGTTCTCGCCCGAGCCGGGTACGCCGGGCCGTTCGTACCTCAAGCGGGGCGGCTTCATCGAGGACGTCGACCGGTTCGACTCCCTGTTCTTCAACATCCCGCCGCAGCAGGCGAAGCTGATGGACCCGCACGAACGGCAGTTCCTCGAGGTTGCCTGGTCGGCACTGGAGGACGCCGGACACACCCCGGAGTCCTTGTCGGCGGCCGGCGGACCCGTCGGCGTGTTCGCGGGTTCGATGTGGGCCGACTACCACCTGCACGGTCTGGAGAGCGTGCGGGACGGCGGCACGGACATCGCGCTGAGCTGGCTCGGCGGCATCCCGAACCGGGTCAGTCACGCCTTCGACTTCCGTGGGCCCAGCGTCCTGGTGGACACCGCCTGCTCGTCCTCGCTCACCGCGCTGCACCAGGCCTGCGAGGCGATCCGCCGCGGAGAGTGCCGAACGGCCCTGGTCGGCGGGGTGAGCCTGTCCCTCCATCCGTACAAGTACGTGCGCTCGGCGGCCCACGGCCTGCTGGCGAAGGACGGTACGAGCCGCCCCTTCGGCGCGGACACCTCCGGGTACGTCCCGGCGGACGGCGTGGGCGCACTTGTCGTGCGCCCGCTGGCGGACGCCGAGGCGGACGGCGACCGCGTCCTGGCCGTCGTACGGGGCTCGGCCGTGAACCACACCGGCCGTACTCCCGGTTACACGATCACGAGCCCGGACGCGCAGAGCCGGGTGGTCGAGGATGCCCTGACCCGGGCGGGCGTCCCGGCGTCGACCGTGACGCTGCTGGAGGCACACGGGGCGGCGACCGCGCTCGGTGACCAGCTCGAAGTGGACGCCCTGACCAGATCGTTCCGCAAGGAGACCGACGCGGTCGGCTTCTGCGCGATCGGCTCGGTGAAGGCGAACATCGGCCACACCGAGGCCGCCGCCGGCCTCGCCTCGCTCACCAAGATCCTGCTGTGCCTGCGGCACCGCACCCTCGTGCCGGCCCCGCACGCCGAACACCCCAACCCCGCCATCGACTTCGCCGCCTCACCCTTCCGCCTGCCGGCCGCCGAGGAGCCCTGGACGCCGGTGCCGGACCCGGCCACCGGGCGTCCGGCGCCGCTGCGCGCGGCGGTCAGCGCGTTCGGCTTCGGCGGGGCCAACGCCCATGTCGTCCTGGAGGAATACGTGTCCCCCGAGCCCCCGCCCGCCGGGCCGCAGGCAGCGTCGGACCGGCAGCTGGTCGCGCTGTCGGCCCGGACCGGCGAGCAGCTGACCCGCCGGGCGGCCGACCTCGCGGGCGCGCTGCGGGCGCGCCCCGGGACCAGGCTCGCCGACATCGCGCACACGCTCGCCGTCGGGCGGCGCCACCTGGGTGAGCGGCTCGCGCTCGTCGTCGCCTCCACCGCGGACCTGGCCGACGCGCTCGACGCGCTCGCGGCGGGCCGTACCCCCGCGGTGCCCCACAGCCGCGGCACGGCCCGGCGGGTGACAACCCGGTCCGCGCTGCCCGCACCGGCGTCGGCATCACCCGAGGCGCTCGCCGAGTTCTGGGCGAACGGCGGCGTCGACACCCTCGCCCCGGTGCCGGGCGGGCGGCGGATCGCGCTGCCGGCCTATCCGTTCGCCGGGGACCGCCACTGGATCACCCCCGCCGCCGAACCGAGGCGTGTGCTGCCCGAACAACCATCAGAGCCGCGGCCCGCGCCACCCGGCACCGGCCGCGTCCCCCTGGAGGACCTGGGCGGGGTGATGCTGTACGAGCCTGCCTGGGCGCCCCGGCCGGCCCCGCCGGCCACCGTCTCGCTCGACGGCGAGACCGTGCTGGTGCTGGACACGTCCGACGCGCGCTGCGCGGCCCTGCGTTCCCGGATCCGTCCGGTGCTCGTCACGCCGGGCAGCGGGTTCGCCCGGCTGTCGGCCGACCACTTCACCGTCTCGCCCGACTCCTCCGAGGACCACGGACGGCTGCGCGAGGCCCTGGAGCGGGAGGGCCGCGTGCCGGCCGCGATCCTGCACCTGTGGCACCTCGACGGCTCCGCCCCCGACGGACCGCCGGAGCGGCCGACGGGACTGCTGTCGGTCTACGCGCTGTGCCAGGCGTGGGCGGTGGGCCGCCGCGTGGCCCTGCCGGTCGTGCACGCCTACCACTCCCCCGCGGAGTGCCCGCCGGACGCCTCCGTGGGCGGCCTGGCCCGCGGACTGCGCCTGGAGCAGCCCAGGCTGCCGCTCAGTACGGTCCGGTTCGCCGCGCCCCCGGACGATGCGGCACGGACGGCCGACATGCTGCTCGCGGAGGCGTCGTCGCCGGCTGACCTGGAGGTCCGGCACACCGCGGACGGTGTCCGCGAGGTCCGCGGCTTCGCGCCCACCCGTCCGCTGCCCGCCGGCACCCCGCTGGCCCGGCCCGGCGGCACCTGCCTGATCAGCGGTGGTACGGGCGGCATCGCCCGGCACGTGGCGCGGCGCATGGCCCGCATGGCCCAGCCCGACATCGTGCTGTTCGGCCGCTCCCCGGAAGGCGCCGCTCAGCGCGAGTTCCTGGCCGAGCTGGCCGCGCTCGGCTCGCGCGCCGCGTACGTCCAGGCCGACGTCACACGGCTGGAGGACGTACGGCGACTGGTGGCGACCGCGGAGGAGCGGTTCGGCACCGTGACCGGGGTGGTCCACACCGCGGGCGTGGTGGAGGACGGCCTGCTGATCAACAAGACGGCCGACTCCGTACGTCGGGTGCTGGGGCCGAAGTTCGACGGCGTCCGCAACCTCGACCTGGCCACCGCCGACCGGCCGCTGGACTACCTGGTGCTGTTCTCCTCCACCTCGGCCGTGCTCGGCTCCATCGGCACGACCGACTACACCGCCGCCAACGCCTACATGGACTCCTTCGCCGCCTGGCGGAACGAACGCGTGGCGCGGCACGAGCGCCAGGGCCGCAGCATCGCCCTGAACTGGCCGCTGTGGGAGGACGGCGGCATGCGCATCAACCCGGCCGTGGAGGCCCAGGTGCTGGAGAGCACCGGGCTGGTGCCGCTCAGGACGGCGCACGGTCTGGCCGCGCTGGAGGCCGGTCTGGCCCACGACGGGCCGCAACTCGCGGTCTTCGAGGGCGACCGCGCCAGGATCGAACGTCTGCTCGCGGTCATCTGGCCGGAACGCGTCCGGACGGCTGCCCCGGAGGGCCCGGTCGACAGGACTGCCCCGGAGGGCCGGGTCGACAGGACTGCCCCGGAGGGCCGGGTCGACAGGACTGCGCCGGGGGACCAGGGCGCCCCGGTCGACCGGAGTGCCCCGGGTGGCACGACCGAGCCGGCCCCGGCGGTGACCGGCTCGGCGCAGGCGCAGCTCGCCGCCGAGCTGGAGACCATGATCGCCGAGACGGTGACGGGCGTCCTGCCGCAGGCGGCGACCCTCTCCGAGGAACTCACGGCCTGGACCTTCATGGAGCTGGGGCTGACCTCGGTGGACGTGGTGACACTGAGTGTCCGGCTGGGGCAGCAGCTGGGAGTCGAGATCGCGCCCACGGTGTTCTTCCGCTGCACGCGTGTGCCCGAGCTGGCGGCTCACCTCGTCGAGAAGCACGGCACGGCGGTGCGCGCCTGGTACGGCTCGTTCAAGGGGACGGCGGCCGAGTCCGTTGCACCGGTCGCCCGGGAGAGCACCGGGACCGTGCCGGCCAGGAAGACCCGCTCTTCCGCGCTGGAGGCCGCCTCCGGCTCCGGGGCGACGGACCGGGACATCGCCGTGATCGGTCTGGCCGGCCGCTTCCCGGGCGCCTCGAACGTCCGGGAGCTGTGGGACGCCCTGCTCGCCGGACGGGACCTGGTCGGTGGAGTGCCGGCGGACCGCTGGGACCACGGCCGCTACCTCGACGCCGACGGTGCGGCCGGTACGACCGAGTGCCCGGCCGGGGGGTTCCTCGACGTGGTGAGCCGGTTCGACGCCGCGTTCTTCGGCGTTCCCCGGGCCGAGGCCGAGGCGATGGACCCGCAGCTGCGTCTGCTGCTGGAGGTGCTGTACGAGGCGGCCGAGGACGCGGCCGTCCTGCCCGGCCTGCGCGGCAGTGACACCGGCGTGTTCGTCGGTGAGTGCTTCAGGGACTACGAGGGCGAGATGATCGCCCGCGGCCGGCGGCCGGGGCCGTACGACGCCACGGGCATCGCCACCACGATGGCCGCGAACCGGCCCTCGCACTACTTCGACCTGTCCGGGCCGAGCATGACCGTCGACACGGCCTGCTCCTCGTCGCTGCACGCGCTGCAGCTGGCCGTGGAGTCGCTGCGCCGCGGCGAGTGCTCGATGGCCTTCGCGGCGGGCGCCAACCTGATGCTGACGCCGCGCCACTACCTCTCGCTGTCCGGGACGGGTGCCCTGTCGCCGAGCGGCCGCTGCCATGCCTTCGACGAGCGGGCCGACGGCTACGTGCCGGCCGAGGCGATCGCGGCGGTCCTGCTGAAGCCGCTGCGCGCGGCACTCGCCGACGGGGATCCGGTCCGGGCCGTCGTCAAAGGGCTGGCCGTCGGTCACGGCGGCCACACGGGCACGGTCACCGCGCCCAACCCTCAGCGGCAGAGCGAACTCATCGCACGGGCATGGCGTGACGCCGGTGTGCCGGCGCACACGATGGGCCTGCTGGAGGCACACGGCACGGGGACACGGCTCGGTGACCCCATCGAGATCGAGGGAGTGCGCGGTGCCTTGACCGGACGCCCGGACGACGCCCCGCCGGTCGTCGTCGGCACGGCGAAGGCCCATCTGGGGCACGCCGAGGGCGCGGCGGGCGTCGTGGGAGTCGCCAAGGCGGTGCTGTCCCTGGAGCACGGCCGGATCCCGGCGATGCCGGACTTCCGCCAGGCCAACCCGTATCTCGGTCTGGGAGACGGTGAGTTGTCCATCGCGGCGGAGACCGCCGACTGGCCCGCTCGGCCGGGTGTGCCACGCCGGGCCGGGGTGAGTTCCTTCGGGTTCGGCGGCGCCAACGCCCACGTCGTCCTGGAGGAGGCGCCGTACCGCGCCCGTACGCCGTGGGCGGGCGCCCGCAGTCTGGTCGTCCCGTTCTCCGCGTCGTCGGCACAGGCGCTGCCCGAGGTGCTGCGCCGGCACCGCACCGCTCTCGACGAGCGGCCCGACCTGGCCGCGGTGGCCGCGACCCTGCAGCGGGGACGGGATCCGTTGCCCGCCAGGATCGCCGTGGTCGCTGCCACCGACGGCGAACTGCGCGCGGAGCTGGACGCTTTGCTCGCGGAGCCGGCCGAGGCGGGGACGGTCCGCGCGGCGCCGGGATCGGACGCGGCGACCATCGCGCTCGCGCGACGCTGGGCCGGTGGGGAGCCGGTGGCGTGGACGCCGGCCTGCGGTGGCTCCGAGGCGCCCCGCCTGAACCTGCCCGGCAGGCCCTTCCAGACCGAGCACTTCTGGTTGCGCGAGGCCGAGCAGAAACCCGCGCCCTCGCCGTCCGGGTCCGCCCTGGCGGCTCCCTCCGCCCCGTCGGCTCCCGCGGCTCTTCCGGCTGTGGCTCCGTCGGCCTCGTCCGCGTCGTCCACCCCGTCCGCCCCGTCCGCCCCGGCCAGCGACACCACCGCGGCCCGGCACGTCGCGCGGGACGCCGAGGGCCCTGCCGCGCAGGCTCTCGCCGGCGCCAGGTCCTTCATGTACGGGTCGGGGTACGACGCCGTCGGCGTGCGACGCGGCCTGGACCGGCTGGGTGTCGTGGGATCCCGGCTCGCCGCACTGTCGGTGCGCGAGCACCTCGGGGCGACCGGTGAGCTGTCCGGCGCCGACGTCCTGGCGGGGCTGCCGTCCGTCGCACCGTACGAGCGCTACGTCGCGCGACTCGCCGACGTGGTGGCCGCCGCTCCGCGTCCGCTGCCCGACCCGGCCGCCGAACGAGACCTCGTCGAGCGGGAGTTCGACGATCTGGCCCTCGACCACCCCGAGGTGGGCGACCTGGTCGCGCTGGCCCGGGCCGTGATCCCGCACATCCCCCGCATCGTCACGGGCGACGCCTCGGCGCTCGACCTGTACTTCGGCGGGGACGTCGGCGACCTGCTGGGCCGCGTCTACCACGGCAACGCCGTCGCCGACCACTACAACGCCGTGGTGGCCCACCTCGCCGACGGCTACGTGCGCGAGCGGCTGGCGCGCGACCCCGGCCGCCCGGTGCGGATCCTGGAAATCGGGGCGGGCACCGGCGGCACCACCGTGCCGGTCGTGGAGCGCCTGGCGGGCTACGGAGCCCGCGTCGAGTACACCTTCACCGACATCTCCGCGTCCTACTTCCGCCAGGCGCGCCGCACGTTCGCCGACGCGGGCCTGCCGATGGTGTTCTCCACGTTCAACCTGGAGGAGGACCCGGCCGCCCAGGGCGTCGAGGAGGGCGCCTACGACCTGCTGATCGCGTCCAACGTGGTGCACGCGACGCAGGACATCACCCAGTCGACGGCCCATCTGCGCCGGCTGCTGTCCGACGGCGGCCTCCTGCTGCTGAACGAGATCACTTCCAACATCGACTACCAGTTCCTGCTGTTCGGGATGATCCCCAGCTGGTGGACCTGCCGGGACACCGAACGGATGCCTGGCGCCCCACTGCTCGCGCAGGGCCGCTGGCAGGACGTCCTGCGGCGGGCCGGCTTCGCGCAGAGCTGGGTGCAGACACACGACAACGGCGTCCCGGACGAGGACGACCAGTGTGTGATCGTGGCGCGCGCCGAGGGCGGCCCGCCGTCCGTCGCCGCGCGGGGCGAGACCTCGAACTCGCCGTCCGTCGCCGCGCCCGCCGCGGCGCCCGCCCCGCCCGGGCGAGGCGGCGTCGAGGAAGGCGTGCGCGCACATCTGCGGGAGGTCGTCGCCTCCTTTCTGTCCGTCTCCCCGGACAGCGTGGACGTGGAGACCTCCTTCACCGAGCTGGGTGTCGACTCGCTGGGCACCATCCAGCTCGTGCGGGAGCTGGAGGAGGACTTCGGCAAACTGCCGAAGGTCCTGCTCTACGAGGCCGGCACGGTCGCCGCACTCGCCCGGGAGCTGCTGACCCGCGCGCCGGAGGTCTGCGCCCGCTACGCCCGCGACGCCGGCACGGCCGTGCCCGCCGGGAGGTCCGTGCCCCCCGCCGCGGCGCCGGGGCCCGAGGCCGGGGGCGCGGTGCGGCGGGACCCCGTCGCCATCGTCGGCATGGCCGTCCGCATGCCCGGCGCACGGACCACCCGGGCCCTGTGGCGCGATCTGCTGGCGGGCACCGACCACATGACCGAGATCCCCGCGGAACGCTGGGACTGGCGACCGCTCTTCGGCGACCCGCACCGCGAGTCCGGCAGGACGAACAGCAAGTGGGGCGCCTTCGTCGACGGGGTCACCGAGTTCGACGCCGAGTTCTTCGGGATATCCGGGCGCGAGGCCGAGGTGATGGACCCGCAGCAGCGGCTGATGCTGCAGACGGCCTGGCACGCGGTGGAGGACGCCGGTCACGCGCCGTCGTCGCTGCACGGCGGTGACACCGGTGTCTTCGTCGGCGCCACCTCCCACGACTACACGGCGCACCTGGCCCGTGTGGGCCGATACCGGGAGCCGTACGCCGTCAACGGCAACGCCAAGACGGTGCTGGCGAACCGCGTCTCCTTCGAGTTCGGGGTGCACGGGCCGAGCGAGGCCGTGGACACCGCCTGCTCCAGTTCGCTGACCGCGCTGCACCGCGCGGCACGCGCCATCGAGGCCGGCGAGTGCTCCGACGCGCTGGTCGGCGGGGTGCACCTGCTGCTGGCACCCGACATGTACGTCGCGCTGGGCCAGATGGGCGCACTGTCCCCGGACGGCAGGTGCCACGCCTTCGACCGGTCCGCGAACGGCTTCAGCCGGGGTGAGGGCGTCATCGCGCTGTACCTCAAGCCGCTGTCCCGTGCGCTGGCCGACGGCGACACCGTGTACGCGCTGGTGCGCGGCAGCGGGGTCAACCACGGCGGCCGCGCCCAGTCGCTGCCGGTGCCCAACCCGGCCGCCCAGGCGGCGCTGATCTCACGGGTGCTGCGCGACTCGGACACCGACCCGCGCACCGTCGGCTACGTCGAGGCGCACGGCACCGGCACAGAGGTCGGCGACCCGATCGAGCTGCGGGGCCTGCGCCGGGCCTTCGCGGAACGTGCGGGCCTCGGTGAGGACGAGCGCGTGGACGCCTGGTGCGCGGTGGGATCCATCAAGTCCAACATGGGCCACCTGGAGGCCGCTGCCGGTCTCGCCGGCGTGGTGAAGAGCGTCCTGGCCCTGCGCCACGGCGTCATACCGCCGAGCATCCACTTCCACGAGGCCAACCCGCTCCTCGACCTGGACGGCAGTCCGTTCCGTGTCGCGCGCCGCCGTCAGGACTGGCCGGCGCCCGCCGACGGCCGGGGCGGGGCGCTGCCCCGCCGGGCGGCCGTGAGCTCGATGGGGTTCGGCGGTTCCAACGCCCACGTCATCCTGGAGGAGTACCCGGACCACGCTCCGGGCAGCGCCGCCGGCGAGGCGGGCCGACCGGAACTGTTCGTGCTGTCGGCGCGCGACGAGGACCGGCTGAGGGACGCGGCCCGTGCGCTGGCGGACCGCCTCGACGGCGACCGTGCCGTCTCCGCGGCCGAGGTGGCGCACACCCTGCGCACCGGCCGGAACGCGATGGAACACCGCCTTGCCGTGGTCACCGGGACACTGCCGGAGCTGGTCGCGGCGCTGCGCGCGCACGCCGCGGGCCGCGGTGACGACCGCCTGTTCACCGGTCGGGCCGGCAGCGCCGGGCCGGCCGTCGTGCCCACGGACGATCCGCGGGCACTGGGCCGCCAGTGGGTCGAGGGGAGGGCCGGCGAGGAAGCTCTCGCCGCCCTCTCCCCGGCCGGTGTCCGCCGGGTGAGCCTGCCCGGCTACCCCTTCGCGCCCACCGCGTTCTGGGCGGTCGCCGAGACCGAGCCGTACCCCGCCACCGCCGAGGACGCGGCTCGCGCGAACCCGCCCTCCGCGACCGCCGAGGACGACGCCCCCGAGGAGCTGGTCGCCATGCTCGACGCCCTGAGCCGGGGCGAACTGACCGTTGACGACGTGGATCTGAGCCTGGTCCGGAACGACGGGATGGAACGATGACACCGAACACCGAAACCGTCCGCCGCCTGGTACTCGATCGAGTCCGCGGCGGACAGCTCGACCCGGCGGTGGCCGCCCGGCTGCTCGCCCGCGCGGGCAGCGGCGCCGGCCGGGCCGGCGGCGTGGAACTCGTCGGGTACACCCCCGTCTGGGAACCGGCGTTCGCGCGCCCGGCCGCACATCCCGCCGTCACGGCCGGGGACACCCTGCTCGTGGTGGACGGCGTTGACGCGCCCCTGTCGGCCGGTGTCCGCACCGTCCGGCCCGGCACCGACCTGGACGGGGACACGGCGTCCTGGACGGCGTACCTGCGCGAGGAGACCGCACTCGGCCGCCGGCCGCGCGGGCTGGTCTTCGACCTGTCGGCCGGCACCACGGGGTGCGGGCGCGCGGTCGAGCTGGTGCTGCCCGCGTTGCGCGCCCTGATCGGCGACCGCGCCGAAGGCCCGATGCCCGTGGTGTTCCTCACCGGCCGGTCCCGTCCCGAGTCGGGCGCCGCCCTGGGCGCGCTTGCGCAGGTGGCGAGCGCCGAGGACCGCAGACTGCGGGCTCTCAGCGTCCAGGTCGACGAGGTGCCGGCGTGGGCCGAGGACGTCTTCCGGGTGGCTCTCGCCGAACTGTCCACGGTCCGGCCGGGCCTGGCCCAGGTGCGGTACGGCGCCAACGGCCGGGAGATCCGGGTGCTCCGGCCCTCTCCGGCCCGCCTCGGCCGGCCGTCCGCGTTCCGCGACGGCGGCCGGTACCTGATCACCGGCGGTGCCCGGGGCATCGGGCTGCGCCTTGCCGCGCTGCTCGCCCGGGACCACCGCGCCCGGCTGGTGCTCACCGGCCGCTCCGAACCCGACGCGGGCCAACGGGCCGAGTTCCGCCGCCTGGAGGAGGCGGGCGCCCGGGTCGTGTACGTGCGCGGGGACGTCACCCGGCACGGGGACGCGCGGGCGGCCGTCGACGCCGCCCGGCGCGAGTACGGCGGTCTGGACGGCGTGCTGCACTCCGCGGGGCTGAACGAGGACTCCTACCTGGTCAACAAGGACACCGCGTCGGCGCACCGGGTGCTGTCCGTGAAGCTGGACGGAGCGGACCACCTGGACCGGCTGACGTCCAACCTGCCGCTCGACTTCTTCGTCCTGTTCTCGTCGACGTCGGCCTACTTCGGCGCCCCGGGGCAGGCCGACTACGCCGCCGCCAACCGGGCGCTGGGCGAGCTGGCCGCCGCTCGGGCCCGGCGGGTCGCCGCGGGTTCGCGCCACGGCGCGTCGGTGGCGGTCGCCTGGCCGTTGTGGGCCGAGGGGGGCATGGCGATCTCCGCGGACAACCGGCGGGTGCTGGAGGAGATGCAGGGCATGCTGCCGCTGCCGACCGAGGCGGGACTGCGCGCCCTGTCCGACGCCATCGCCGGCGGGGAGCCCGAGACGCTGGTGGTCCACGGGCGCTCCGACCGTATCGACGCCTGGGTGACGAGGGTGTCCGCCGAGGAGGCCACCGCCGACGCGGAGCCCGAGACGGCGGCCGCGACCGCCGTGAGCGGCGAGGACCTGGTCACCGCCGCTGAGGCGTATCTGCTGGACCTCGTCACGGAGACGGCGAGACTGCCCTCCGGACGGCTCCGCGCCGACCAGGAGTTCTCCACCTTCGGTGTCGACTCGATCCTCGTCAAGAAGCTCACCGCCGCCTTGGCGGACCGCTTCGGCGTCCTTCCGGTCACTCTGCTGTTCGAGTACCGGACCGTGGCCGAGCTGGCGCGCTTCCTCGCCGACCGGCAACCGGACGCCCTCCGCTCGGTCCTGGGCCCGGACGCACCGCGGACCACCGAGCCGGAGACACCGCAGACCACCGAGCCGGAGACACCGCGGACCACCGAGCCGGCCGGACCCGCGGCCGCCACCGGGCCGCCCCCCGTGGGCCGGGAGCGGTCCGAGCGGGCGGCGCCGGACGAACTCGACGGGGGCCTGCCCTTCGACCAGGCGGTCGCGATCGTGGGCGTCGGCGGGCGGTATCCGGGCGGTGCCGACCTGACGGAGTTCTGGCGGTCGCTGGCCGCCGGCGCCGACCTGATCCGTGAGATCCCCCGTGACCGCTGGGACAACGACCGTCTCCTCGCCGCCCGGCGGGGCACGCCCGGCGCGATCACCGGCAAGTGGGGCGGCTTCCTCGACGACGTGGCCCGCTTCGATCCGCTGTTCTTCGCCATGTCGCCCGGCGAGGCCGCCAAGCTCGACCCGAACGAGCGGATCTTCCTGGAGGTCGCCTGGTCCGCGCTGGAGCACGCCGGATACTCACGGCGCAGGCTGCACGAGACCACCCGGGTCGGCGACACGCACTCCGTGGGCGTCTTCGTCGGCGTGACGGGTTCCCAGTACGGCCTCGTCGGTGCGGAGCAGTGGGGCCGCGGCAACAAGGTGTTCGCGCACTCCATGGACTACTCGATCGCCAACCGGCTCAGCTACGTCCTGGACGTGCACGGCCCCAGCATGGTGGTCGACACCGCCTGCTCCGGCTCGCTGACCGCGCTGCACCTGGCCTGCCGCAGTGTGCTGTCGGGCGAGACGAGGACGGCGATCGCCGGCGGCGTCAACGTGAACATCCATCCGATCAAGTACGCGACGCTGACCGACATGCGCCTGCTGGCCTCCGACGGCCGCTGCCGGGCGTTCGGCGAGGGCGGTGACGGGTTCGTGCCCGGCGAGGGCGCCGGGGCGCTGATCCTCAAGCGGCTGTCCGACGCCCTCGCCGACGGCGACCGCGTCCACGCCGTGGTGCGCGGGACCGCCGTCAACCACGGCGGGCGCAGCAACGGCTACACCGTGCCGACCCCGCGCGCCCAGGGGGCGGTCGTCGCGGACGCCCTGCGGGCCGCCCGCGTCGACGCGCGCACCGTCGGATACGTCGAGGCGCACGGCACGGGGACGGATCTGGGCGACCCGGTCGAGGTCGAGGGACTGAGGCGGGCGTTCGCCGAGTACACCGATGACACCGGCTTCTGCGCGATCGGCTCCGTGAAGTCCAACATCGGTCATCTGGAGGCGGCGGCCGGCGTGTGCGGCGTCACCAAGGTCGTGCTGCAGTTCGCGCACCGCACCCTGGTCCCGACGCTGCACAGCGAGCCGGTCAACCCCAGGCTCGACCTGGAGGCCACCCCGTTCCGGCCGCAGCGGACAGCCGAGCCCTGGCCCGCACCGGACGGTGCGCCCCGGCGCGCCGCGGTGAGCTCGTTCGGCGCGGGCGGCGCCAACGGCCATGTGGTCCTGGAGGAATGGCCTGCTCCGCAGGGCTCCGGGGACGACGGCCGCCCGTACGCCGTGGGCCTGTCGGCGCGGACTCCCGAGCAGCTGCGGCGGAGCGCCGAGCAGCTCGTCGACGACCTCGCCCGCGACCCGGACCGCGCGCTGCGCGACCTCGCCTTCACCCTGCTGACCGGCAGGGAGGAGTGGGACCACCGGCTGGCGGTCGTCGCCTCGTCGGTCGGCGAACTGCTCGCCCGGCTGCGTGGCCACCTCGACGGCGAGGCGTCACCGGCCGTGCGCACGGGCCGCGCCGACCCGGGCGAGGAACTCGCGGACGTACGGCTCCCGGTGACGGAGGAACACTGGGACGCGCTCGCCGACGCCTGGGTGGCCGGAGCACGGGTGGACTGGCGGACGGCGTTCGAGGACGGTCCTCGTCCCACGCCCGTGCCGCTTCCGTCGTACCCGTTCGGCGGCAAGCGGTACTGGGTGGACCTGGTCGACGAACCGTCCGGCGCCCCGGACACCGGGCCCGCGGTGCTCCACCGCACCGACGCGGTCGTCGCCGACCACACGGTACTGGGCCGGCCCCTGGTCGCCGGGGTCGTCCAGCTGGCGCTGGCGCGAGCGGCGGCCGGTCGCACCGACGGCCCCGTGGTGTTCCAGGACGTCAGATGGCGGGTGCCGCTGGAGGTCGAGGGCGACACCCTGGACGTGACCGTCCGCTTCGCCGACGACGGCAGATCGTACGAGGTCCGCGGCGGTGCGACCGGCACCGTGCACTCCAGCGGCGGCCTCACGGCCGGCGACGGAGCGGCCCTCGGCCGGCTCGACGTGTCGGCGGTCCGCGCCCGGTGCCGGCGGCGCGTCGACGCCGCTGAGGTGTACGGCAGGGCGGAGGCGGCGGGACTGGGGTACGGACCTCTGTTCCGGGGCCTGGTCGCGCTGCACCGCGGGGACGGCGAGGCCCTGGCGGAGCTGGCCCGGCCCGGGTCGGACGCCCCCGAGTGGGCGGCCGAGGCCGCGATGACGGACAGCGCCCTGCACGCCGTACAAGGGGTGCTGCCCGAGAACGACGGGCGCGCCGCGCTGCCGGCCTCGGTGTCCCGGATCACCCTGGGCTCATCGCCTCTCCGGGCGCGATACGCCCATGTCACGCTGGGGGGCCACGACGCCGAGCGCGGCACCGCGCGGGCGGACGTCGCCCTGGCCGCCGCCGACGGCACCGTGCTGGCACGGTTCGAGGGGCTGCGCATCGCCCGCCCCGCCGCACCGTCCGAGGCGGACGCGCGCGAGGAAACCGCTGCGGAGGACAGCGTGCCGCTGTACCGCCCGGTGTGGCGCCCGTCGGCGGTGGACCGGCCTGCCGCGACGGGCGGCGGCGGGCCGGTCCTCGTCCTGGGCACCGCCCACGACCACGGCCTGGGCAGCGCGATGACCGCTCACCACCGGACGGCCGGGCACCCGGTCCGGCACGTGCTGCTGGAGGACGTCGCTCTCTCGGCGGAGGCCTTCGGCCGGGTGCTGGACGAGGCCGGCGACCCGGGGACCGTCTGGTTCCTGGGCGGCGTCGAGGAACGGCTGTACTCGGCCGACGACCCGGGCCAGCTCGCCGAGGCGCTGGACCGCGGCCCGGTGGCACTGTTCCATCTGCTCAAGGCGCTGGACGCGCAGCGCGGGCGGACCGGCGTGCGCGTGCACGTGGTGACGTCCGGTGTGCAGGCGACCGACGAGGCGCTGCCGGCCCGCAACCCGTTCTCCGGAGGGCTGCCCGGGCTCGTCGCCTCGGCCTCGCGCGAGCTCGGTTTCCTCTCCCTCAGCTGTGTCGACGTCGCGCGCGAGGACCTGCTGCGCTGCGCCCGCCCGGACGCGTGGTCCGCGCTGATCGGGCAGTTGAGCGCCGAGCCCGCCGCCCGTCCGGCGCACCCGGTCGCCCTGTGCGGCGGGGTGAGGTACGCCCGGGAGCTGGAGCGCGTGGGCGTGTCCGGCGGCGAGGACGTCCCTCTGCGGGAAGGCGGCCGCTATCTGGTCACCGGCGGCGCCGGCGGCCTGGGCACGGTCGTCGCCGAGCACCTGGTCGCGGAGTACGGCGCCCGGGTCCTGCTCACCGGCCGCAGGCCGCGGGCCGCACTGCCCGAGCGCGCCCGGGCCCTGCTGTCCGCCGTGCCGGACCGGGTGGCGTACGCCGCCGCCGACGTCACCGACGAGGCCGCGCTGCGGCGGGCGGTGACGCGGATGCGGGAGACGTGGGGCGGTGTGGACGGCGTCGTGCACTCGGCGTTCGTGCTGAACGACCGCACGCTGTCGCGGATGGACGAGGAGACGCTGCGCTCCTCGTTCGGTCCGAAGGCGTACGGCACGGTCGTGCTCCAGCGGGTGCTGGCCGACGAACCGCTCGACTTCTTCGCCCTGTTCTCGTCCGCGATCTCGCTCAACGGCAACGCGGGGCAGGCCAACTACGCGGCCGCGTCCACCTTCCAGGACGCGTACGGCCGTTTCCTGGCCGCCCGGCTGCACCGGCCGGTGCGCGTCCTGAACTGGGGGCTGTGGGGCGAGAGCGGTTCGGTCGCCACCGACGACTACCGGTCCCGGGTGACCGCCCGGCTCGGTGTCGAACCCATCAGCGACCTGGCCGGGATCGACGCCTTCCGCCGGGTGCTCGCCGGTCCCGCCGTGCAGGTGGCACCGGTGCGGCTCGCCGGGTCCGAGGAGGATCCCGCCGCGCATCCGCGGGCCGTCTCCGCCGCCGCGGCAGCGTCCGCCGGGTCCGAAGCCGTGCGCGCGGCCGAGGTCGCCGCGCGCGGGCGGACCGCCGAGGACGCACGACTGACCGGAGCGGACTTCTTCGCCTCCCTGGAACCGTACGCGCGGGTGCTGTTGCGCGACGCCTTCCTCGGCCACGGCGCGTGGCCCGAGCCCGGCACGACCGTGGCCCGCGACGAGCTGGCCCGCCGTCTCTCCGTCGTGCCCGGCCAGGAGCGGTTGCTGGACGCCGCGCTCTACGCGCTGGACCGGGGCGGCCACCTCACGTCGAACCCGGACGGCACCCTCACCGTTCCGGCCACCGAGCCGGAGGTTCCGGACCCCGCTGCCGCCGCGGCCCTGCGCGACCGCCTGGTCTGCGCCCATCCGCACGCCACCGCGCTGGCCGACCTGCTGCGCGAGTGCACCGAGGTACTGCCGGAGGTGCTGTGCGGCCGGCGCAGCGGACTGTCGGTGCTCTTCCCCGGCGGCAGCGACCACAAGCTGGCGCCGCTGTACCACGACGACCCGCGCTCGGAGCACTTCAACGCGGTGTGCGCGGCGGCCGTCACCGCCTATGCGGAGCACCGGTTCGCCGAGGGTGACGAACGGCTGCGGCTGCTGGAGGTCGGCGCGGGCACCGGCGGCACCAGCCGTCCCGTCCTCGACGCGCTCCAGCCCTTCGGCGACCGCTTCGAGTACGTGTTCACCGACCTGTCCCCCGGGCTGGTCCGCAAGGCCCGCGAACGCTTCTCCCAGCCGTATCCGCAGGCCCGGTTCTCGGTCCTCGACATCGCCCGGGACCCGGCCTCCCAGGGCTTCGAGGAGGGTGCGTACGACGTCGTCCTGGCGGCGAACGTGCTGCACGCCACCCCCGATGTGCGGCACAACGTACGGGCCGCGGCCCGGCTGCTGCGGCCGGGCGGGTTGCTGGTGGTGAACGAGGGCACGCGGGTCCTGGACGCGGTGACCATGATCTTCGGCTTGACCGAGGGCTGGTGGGGCTACGACGACGGAGAGCTGCGGCAGCCGCACTCGCCGTTGCTCACCCCGGGCACCTGGCGGTCGGTGCTGCTGGACTCCGGGCTGCGCGGGGTGCGGACCGTGGGCACGGCCGGGCCCGACGACGCGACGGCGGGCCAGCACGTGCTGCTGGCCGAGCGCGACGTGTGGCCCGTGCCCGGGCGTCGGGTCCCGGAACCGGCCGGTAAGGGATGCGAGGAACCGGCACCCGCCCCGCGGGTGGCCGGGCCCGCGGTACCCGACGCGCCGGTGAAGGACCTGTCCCGGGCCGCCGCGGCCTATCTGCGGCGGGTCTTCGCCGATGTGCTGAAGGTGGACGAAGCGGAGCTGGACCCCGCGGTGCCGCTCTCCTCGTACGGCACCGACTCCCTGGTCGGCATGGAGGTCGCCGACCGGATCGAGGCCGACCTGGGAACCGCGCCGCGGCACGTGCCCTTCGAGTCGACCTCCCTCGACGGGGTCGTGGCCGCATTGCTGGAGACCGCCGCGGAGCCGTTCGCCCGGTTCACCGGGGCGCGGGCGGCGGAGGATTCCGCCGCCGGGCCGGCGGCGTCCGGCTCCGCACTGGCCGAGGTCGCCACGGCCTACCTACGGCACGTCTTCGCCGGTGTCCTGGGGCTCGACGAGGCGGAGCTGGACCCGGCCGCGCCGCTGTCCTCGTACGGCACCGACTCTCTCGTCAGCATGGAGGTCGTCGACCGGATCGAGGCCGACCTCGGTCCCGTTCCGCGCACGATCCCCTACGAGTCGACCTCCCTGAACGGTGTGGTCGAGGCGCTGCTGGACGATCCGGCGCAGCCGCTGGTCCGCCTGGTCGACACGAGCACGCCGACGGTTCCCACCCGGCGCCGCGCCCGCCCCGAGCGGGCCGGGAACGACGCCCCGGAGGAGGCCGCCGCGACCGTCCGGGCACCGGGCACGGCGGCCACCGAGGTCGCCGCGCGGGCACCGGCCGCCACGAAGGGTCCCCGCGCCGGGACCGCTCCGGCGCACGCTCCCGTCGCCGCCCCGGCACCCGGCGGGGCCACGCCGCCGCCGGCCGTGGCGGACGCCGTCGCGATCGTCGGCATCTCGGGCCGCTTCCCCGGCGGCGACACGCTCGACGGCCTCTGGGACCACCTGCGCGCGGGCCGTCGGGCCGTCACGGAGGTGCCCGGCGACCGCTGGGACCCGGCAGGCGCGGACCGCACCGGCCGCTGGGGCGCGTTCCTCGACGACGTGGAGGCCTTCGATCCGCTGGTGTTCCGGATGTCGCCGCGGGACGCGGAGCGCAGCGACCCGCAGGAGCGCCTGTTCCTGGAGGCGGTGTGGACGGCGCTGGAGGACGCGGGGACGACACGCGCCGGGCTGGAGCGGTCCGCGCGGGCCACCACCGGCGCCGGTGTCGGCGTGTTCGCCGGCCTGATGCACAGCCCCTATCAGGTGCTGGCCGCCGAGTTGCGCGGCGCGGGCTCCGACGCGCACGCCCATTCCGCGCACTGGTCCGTGGCCAACCGCGCCTCGCACGTCTTCGGGTTCACCGGACCGAGCCTCGCCGTGGACACGGCGTGCTCGTCCGCCCTGACGGCACTGCACCTGGCGAGCGAGGCCGTGCGGCGCGGCGACTGCGGAGCGGCCGTCGTGGGCGGGGTCAACCTGATCCTCGACCCGTCCCACCACACCGCGCTGGCCGGCATGAAGATGCTCTCGCCGGACGGCCGCAGCCGCTCCTTCGGCCAGGACGCCGACGGCATGGTGCCCGGCGAAGGCGTGGGCGCCGTCGTCCTCAAGCCGCTGTCGGCGGCCCTGCGCGACGGCGACCGCGTCCACGGGCTGGTGCTCGGCACCGCCGTCAACGCGAACGGGGCGACCGACAGCATGGTCACCCCGAGCGCCGACGCCCAGGAGGAACTGCTCCGCCGGGCCCTCGCCCGCGCCGGCGTACGCCCCGAGGCGGTGCAGTACGTCGAGGCCCAGGCGACGGGCTCCCCGCTGGCCGACCCGGTGGAGGCGGCGGCGCTGGCCCGGGTGTTCGGCGGGCACGGTATGGCGGTCGGCTCCGTCAAGCCGTCGCTGGGACACCTGGAAGCGGCCTCCGGCATGGCCCAGCTGGCCAAGGTGCTGCTCCAGATGCGGCACGGCGAGCTGGCCGCCACGCTGGACTGTCCGCAGCCGGTCGAGGAGTTCGACGGCCGGACGCTGCGCCTGGTGCGTGAGCACGAGCCGTGGCCGGGGCTCGTGCCCCCGGCCGCACGCGTGGCCGCGATCAGTTCCTTCGGCGCGGGTGGCGCCAACGCCCATGCGGTGATGTCCGGGCCGCCCACCCCGGCCCGGACGGCGGAACCGCGGGACAGGCCGCGGCTGGTGCTGCTGTCGGCCCGCCGGGAGGAGCAGCTGCGGGCCCACGTGCAGCGGCTGCGCGATCATCTGTCGGCCCCCGGCACCACCGCTCCCGCGCTCGCTGACGTGGCGCGCACACTCGCCGCGGGCCGCGAACCCCTCGGCCGGCGGCTGGCCGTCGTCGCGCGGGACGTGCCGGAGCTGCTGACCCTGCTCGACGCCCACCTCGCGGGCGAGCGGCCCGAGCGGGTCCGGGCCGGTCACGCCCCCGCCGACGCGGACACCGCGTACGCCGTCCCCGCGGACGCCGACGCCACAGCGCTGGTCGCGGCGGGCGCGGCCTGGGCCACGGGCGCCCGGCTGACCGGAGCGGACCCGGTGCTCGGCCTCACCGACGGACGGATCGTGTCGCTGCCGGGCTACCCGTTCGCGCGGACGGTGCACCGGCTGCCCGCCGAGCCGGCCCCCGTCACTGCCACACCCCCGGCACCACAGTCCCGGCAACCCTCGGACCTGGAGGAGAACGACGTGTCAGAGACCAACGGCCATCTTGCGCCGGCGGCCGTCGAGCGCATACGTACGACCGTGGTGGACGCGGTGGCGGCGGTGCTGGGAGTGCGGCCCGAGGACATCGGCCTGGACGAGCACCTCAGCGACTTCGGCTTCGACTCGGTCACGGTCGTCGACCTGGCCGACCGGGTCAACGCCGAGCTGGGCACCGCCCTGAACCCGGCCGACCTGTACGGGTTCCGCAACGTCGGGGCGCTGGTGGAGGCACTTGCCCGGCAAACCGCCGGGGCGTCGGCACCGGCCCCCGTACGGGACGAACCCGCCGCCGTACGGGACGAACCCGCCGCCGTACGGCAGGAGCCCGCACCCCCGGCGGCCGTCCGAGAGGAGGCCCGGGGCGGCCACGCGGACGAGCCCGTCGCCGTCGTCGGCATGGCCGGATCCTTCCCCGGCTCCCCCGACCTGCCGGCGTACTGGGCCCATCTGCTGGCCGGACGAGACCTCGTCGGCGAGATCCCCGCCGAGCGCTTCGACTGGCACGACATCTACGGCGACCCGGGCACCGACCCGGAGAAGGTGCCCTCCCGCTGGGGCGGCTTCCTCGCCGACGCCGACCTGTTCGACCCGGGCTTCTTCCGCATCTCGCCGCGCGAGGCCGGGCTGATGGATCCGCAGCACCGGCTCTTCCTGGAGACGGTGTGGCGGACCGTCGAGGACGCCGGGCACGACCCCGCGTCCCTGGCGGGCACCGACACCGGCGTCTTCGTCGGCTGCGGTTCCACCGAGTACGCGACACTGCTGCTCCAGTCCGGTGTCGAGATCGACGGCCAGCTGGCCACCGGCAACGCGCACAGCATCCTGGCCAACCGGGTCTCCTTCCTGCTGGACCTGCGCGGTCCGAGCGAGCCGGTGGACACCGCCTGCTCCTCCAGCCTGGTCGCCGTGCACCGCGCGGTGCGGGCCATCCAGGACGGCGAGTGCTCCGCGGCGATCGCCGGCGGCGTCAATCTCACCCTGACCCCCACCGGCTACCTGGCGTTCGGGAAGTCCGGGATGCTCGCCGCGGACGGCCGCTGCAAGACGTTCGACCACCGCGCCGACGGCTATGTGCGTGGTGAGGGGGTCGGAGCGGTCCTGCTGAAGCCGCTGTCGGCGGCCCTGCGCGACGGCGACACGGTGTACGCGCTCGTGCGCGGCACGGCGGTGAACCACGGCGGCCGGGCGGCGTCGCTGACCGCGCCGAACTCCGCCTCGCAGGCGGCCGTGATCACCGCCGCCCACCGGCGCGGCGGCACCGACGCCTCCCTCGTCGGCTACGTCGAGGCGCACGGCACCGGGACCGCCCTGGGCGATCCGGTGGAACTGAACGGCCTGACCCAGGCGCTCCGCGAGCTGGGAGTGGGACCCGAGCGGGGACAGTTCATCGGGCTCGGCAGCGTGAAGACCAACGTCGGTCACCTGGAGACCGCGGCGGGGATCGCCGGTCTGATCAAGATCGTGCTGGCGATGCGCCACCGCATGATCCCCCCGACCCTGCACGTCGAGCGGCCCAATCCGCTGCTGGACCTGGCGGGCAGCCCGTTCCACCTGGTCGACTCGGCCCGTCCCTGGGACCGGCCCCGCACCGCTTCCGGAGCCGAGGCGCCGCGGCTCGCCGGGATCAGTTCCTTCGGCTTCGGCGGGGTCAACGCCCATGTGGTCGTGGAGGAGTTCGTCGACCCGCGTCCGGGCGAGGTCCACGACGGCACCCCCGAACTGTTCGTGCTGAGCGCCCGTACCGAGGACCGTCTGAAGGAGTACGCGGCCCTGCTCGGCGACCACGTGGCACGGGCCGCGGCCCGTGGCGGCGACGCCGTCGGGCTGCGGGCACTGGCCCGCACGCTCCGGCACGGGCGGCCCGCTCTGGAGCGCCGGCTGGCCGTGGTCACCGACTCCGCCGCCCGGCTGGCGGACGCCCTGCGGGCGTTCGCCGACGGGGAGAGGAGCGACCTCGCCGTCGAGACCACGCCGGCCGTCCCCGACCGGACCGCCGCAGGCCTCCTCGACGAGGACGACCGGGCACGGGTGCTGGAACTGGCACGGTCCGGGGACCTCGGCAAGGCCGCCGCGCTGTGGGTGCGCGGCACGGACATCGACTGGTCGGAACTGCACGCCGACGGCCCGTGGCGCCGGGCGGCCGGACTGCCCACGTACCCGTTCGCCCGCGAGCGCCACTGGCTGCCCCCGGTCCCGGCCCTCGCGCCGGCCGCTCCCGCCCCGGTCGCGCGGTCGGCGGCGTCCGCTCCCGCTCCCGTCGCACCGCCCGCCACGGTCCCGGTGGCCCCGGCGGTCCCGGCCGCGCCCACCGCGCCCCCGGCCGCCCCGCTCTCCCGCACCGCCCCACCGCTCCCGACGGCCTCCCCCGTCGGCGGTGCCACTCCCCCGGTGAACGGCAGCACCCCGACGGCCGCCGCCACCGCCCCCACACCCAAAGTCCCGTCCGTGCCGGTCCGGCCCACCGCGGCGACCGCGACCGACTCGGCCGGCACCTCCGCGGCGGGCCCGGCGTCCGGCTCCGCCGAGGAGCTGTCCGCACAGGTGCGGGTCCTGCTGGCCGAGGGCATCGGGCTGCCGCCCGAGTCCGTGGCCCCCGACCGGGACCTGACCGCGTACGGCGTCGACTCGATCTCCGCCCTGCGGATCATGCAGCGCATCCAGGCGGCGTTCGGCGACCACATCCCGATGGCGGCGATCTTCGAGTGCACCACCCTCGACAGCCTGGTCCGGCACCTGGTCGACGAGTACGGCGTCTCTCCGCGCGGCCGGGCGACCGGTGACGGCGAGGCGGCTGCCCCGCACCCGGCCGGCGTGCCCACCGAGCCGGTCGCCGCCGCCCCGGAGGCGTCCGTCGTCCCTTTCGGCGATGACGGCCCCGGCACCCCCCTGTACGGCCTGCCCGGAGCCACCGGCGAACTGACCTGGCTGCTGCACGTGCGTGCCTGGTTCGGCGCCGAAGGTCCCGTCCGCGGTGTGGAGTTCACCACCCCGGCGCCGCACGGCACGAACAACGGCCACGGTCTGACCGAGTTGGCCGAAACGTGTGCCGGCGCGATCCTGTCCGACCGGCCCGCAGGCCCCTACCGGCTGGCCGGGAACTCCGTCGCCGCACGTCTGGCGGTGGAGACGGCCCGCATCCTGGCCGACGCCGGGCACGAGGTCGCCCAGCTGGTCCTCCTGGACGCACCCGAACCCGACGCCACGCTCGCGGAGGACGCCGTGGCGGACGTCCGAGCCGTGGCCGAGCAGTTCGGCGCCGTGTGGTCGGGCGAACCGCTGGCGGCGGCCGGCACCGGTCGGGACCGTGAGTCCGCCCTGTGGTCGGCCGTGGAGTCCCTCTCCGCCCTCCCCGGCGTCCCCCTGCGCGGCACGGAACTCGCCGCACGCCTGACGTTCGCCGCCGACTGGCGCGGGGTGCTGCGCCGGGCGGCCGGCGACACCGCCCTGCGCCCGTTGGCCCTGGCCGGACGGACCGCGGTCCTGGCCGTGCCCGACGCCAGGTCGTGGGACCGGGCGCTGGTGCCGCCGCCGGCGCTGCTGGAACCCGTGACGGTGCCCGGCGGGGCGGTGTCCCGCGAAGGTGCCGCCCTGCTGGCCGCGCGCACCGCGCAGCCGGCGCCCGCGGCGGCGCGGACACCCCTGCGGATCACCGACCGCGAGGTGCGCACCGCGCCCGCGGAGAACCGCCGCTTCCTGGTGCCGATCAACCGCAGCGGCGACAGGACGCCCTCGTTCTGGGTGCACCACCTGTTCGGCGACGTCAGCTACTGCATCTACCTGTCCCGCCACCTCGGCATGGACCACCCGCTGTACGGCCTGGAGCAGCTCGACTCCGACCTGCGGTTCACCGAGTTCCCGTCCATCGAGGCGATGGCGGCCCGCTATGTGGCCGAGATCCGCGAGGAACACCCCGAGGGACCGTATGTGCTCGGTGGCGCTTCCTTCGGCGGCATCCTCGCCTTCGAGATGGCGCGTCAGCTCGTCGAGGCGGGCCAGGAGGTGTCGCACCTGTACCTGGTGGACGCGCTGCTGCCGGGCACCGGTGCCTGGAACGGCGTCGACAACACGGTGATCACCGAGGAGAACCAGGACGCCGTGACGCTGATGCTGATCGGCAACTCCGCCTCCCAGCTGTGGAAGGCCGATCCGACGCTGACCATCGACGAACTGACCGGCATGTCCAGCGACGAGGCCATCGACCACGTCACCCGGCATGTCGTGGAGGGTTCCCCGGCCCAGCTCTCGGCGGACGAGGTGCACCGCCTGGTCCGCACCCGCTTCGCCCTGCTCGACCTCAACGGCAAGCTGCTGCTCGACTACGCGGCCCGGCCGTTCGCCCGACCGGTCCGGACGACGGTCTTCCACGCCACGAAGGGCTTCTCCGCCGCGGAGAACCCGTACGGCATGCCCGCCATCGGACGGGACGACTCCGACACCACCAACGGACTCGGCTCACTCGCCGGGGACGACGTGAGCATCCACGACCTGGACGCCGACCACTTCACGATCGTCCTGGAGGACAACCTGCGCGTCATCGCCGAGGTCGTGACCCGCACCCTGCCCGCTCTCGCTACGAACGGACGGCGCTCATGACCGACTTCAGCGTCTACTTCTTCTCCTCAAACGACCGCAACGGCTTCGGGGACCGGTACCGGTTCGTCCTCGACGTCGCCCGCGCCATCGACGACAAGGGCTTCAAGGCCATCTGGACCCCGGAGCGCCACTTCCAGGAGTTCGGCGGCAGCTTCCCCAACCCGTCCGTCCTCAGCGCCGCCCTGGCGGCCACGACGAAGAACCTGCACCTGCGGGCCGGCAGCGTCGTGCTGCCGCACCACCACCCGGTACGGGTCGCCGAGGAATGGGCCCTGGTCGACCAGCTCTCCGGCGGGCGCGTCGGCATCTGCCTGGCGACCGGCTGGCACAAGGGCGACTTCGTGTTCCACCCCGACCTGTACGACACCCGGCGGGAGTACACCTTCGGGCACATCGAGACGGTACGCGCCCTGTGGCGCGGGGAGCAGGTGGCGTTTCCGGGCCCGGACGGACAGACCCTGAACGTGCGCAGCTACCCGCGCCCGCACCAGCCGGAGCTGCCCCTGTGGCTGGTGCACACCTCCAATCCGCAGACGTGGCTCCAGGCGGGCCGCGCCGGGCTCAACGTCCTGACCCTGCTGGACAGCTGGGAACGCCTGGAGGAGAACGTCTCCGCCTACCGCGGGGCGCGCGCCGAGGCCGGGCTCGACCCGGCGGCCGGCATCGTCACCGTGGGTCTGCACACGTTCGTGGGCGAGAACGAGGCGGAGGTGAAACGGATCGTGCACGATCCGGTCCGCACCTACCTGTCCTCCTTCGTCGCGCAGAAACGCAACGACGCCGCCGTCCAGGGAGCGTCGTCGGCCATGAGCGACGCCGAGCACAAGGCACTCGTCGACATCGCGGCGGAGGACTTCTACGAGCGCCGCTCGCTGCTCGGCACGCCCGACAAGTGCGCGAAGGTGGTGCGGCGGCTCAGCGACATCGGCGTCGGCGAGGTCGCGTGCCTGATCGACTTCGGCGTTCCGTTCGAGACGGTCCTGGACATGCTGCCCCACCTGGACGGGCTCCGGGCCCGGTTCGCGTCCCCCGCGCCTGCCGCCGCCGCGGCCCGGGACGACGCCCTGTCCTGGTACTACGCCCGGAACTGACACCACAGTTTGGGGCCGGTGGCGGACCGACCCGCCGCCGGCCCCGTCTTCCTCCCCTGGAGTGCCACCATGACCACGGCCCCGTCCGATCTCGATCGCTGGGTCCTGCGCCCCGCCCCGCGGCCGGCCCTCCCCCTCCGGCTCGTCTGCGTGCCGTACGCCGGCGGGGGCACCGCCGCCTTCCAGGGCTGGGGCGAACTGCTGCCGGAGACCGTCGAGCCCTGGGTCCTCCGGCTGCCCGGCCGCGAGGCCCGCTACCGCGAGCAGCCGCGCACCGACGTCTCCGTCCTCGTCAAGGAGGCGGCGGCCGTCCTCGCTCCGGCCCTGGACGGCCCGTACGCCCTGTTCGGTCACAGCCTCGGCGCACTGATCGCCTTCGAACTCGCCCGTGAACTGCGCCACTCGCACGGCCGGCCCCCCGTCCACCTGGCGGTCTCCGCCCGCTCGGCCCCCCACCTCCCGCTCCGGCACGCCGTCGTCCACCGACTGCCCGACGACCTGCTCCTGGAGGCACTGGACCAGCGTTTCCACGCGATCCCGCCGGCCATCCGCGACGATCCCCAGATGCGCGCGCTCTATCTGCCGGCGCTCCGCGCGGACGTCACCCTGCTGGAAACGTACGTCCACACGCCCGCACCGCCGCTGTCCTGCCCCGTCACGGCCTACGGCGGCCGGGACGACCCGGAGTTCGGCCCGGGTGAACTGGACGGCTGGAGACGGCACACCGCGTCGGCGTTCCGCCTGCGGACCTTCCCGGGCGGCCACTTCTTCCTGAATGCGGGGCGTGCCGAACTCGTCGCGGACCTCGTGGGGGACCTCCACGCCGGGATGATCCCCTGATACGGCCCCCGCCCGACCCGGGTGCTCACTCCTCCCTCGGCTGGGGCGCCGGGATGAGGGACGCGGCCACCGCCTTGTTCACCGCGTCCAGACGCGAGACCGCGCCGAGTTTGCGGAAGACGTTGCGCAGGTGGCGCTTGACCGTGCCTTCGGCGATGTTCAGCCGCCGGGCGACCTGGGAGTTGCTGAGCGCCTCCGCGGTGAGTACGAGGACTTCGCGCTCGCGTTCGGAGAGGAGGTCGCCCGGTGCCTGGCCGACCCGGTCGAGGCCCTCCTGGGACACGGAAAGGATCACGTGGCCCGCTCCGCGGTCCACGACGACGCTGTGGATCGCGGAGACCAGTTCGTGCCGGGTGGATCCTTTGACGAGATAGGCACTGGCACCCAGGGTGAGCAGTTCCCGGGCCAGCACCACGTCGTCGTGCATGGTCAGCACGACGACGCGGGAGCGAGGCGAGACCCGCCGCAGTTGCGGAAGCGTCTCCCGGATCCCCTGGCCGGGCATCTCGACGTCGAGGACGACGACGTCCGGGCGCAGTGCGGCCGCCTTCTCACAGGCGTCCCCGCCGCTGTGTGCCTCTCCGACGACCTCGACGCCGCCGGCGGCGGTGAGTATCTCCGTGACGCCTTCCCTGAACAGCGTGTGGTCGTCGGCTATCAGGATCCTGATGGGTCTACGCGGGCTCGCCACTGTTGTCCCCCTCCAGCGGTAGGAAAACCAGGATGCGTGCGCCGCAGCCGGGCTGCGACTCCACCGTCACGCTGCCGCCGAGGAGTTCGGCCCGTTCCCGCATGGAGAGCATGCCACTGTGACCGCGCGGTGCCGTGGCCACCGGGTCGAAGCCGATGCCGTCGTCCTCGACGGTCGCGCGCACCTCTCCAGGTGCCACGTGGACCTCGACCGTGATCAGCGTGGCGCGGGCGTGGCGCACGGCGTTGCGCTGTGCCTCCCGGACGATCAGGAAGAGCTCCTCCGCCGCCCCGGGCGGCAGCCACGATTCGTCACCCGTCACGGAGACCCGCGCTTCGGCGCCGTCCTCCCCCATGCCGTCGAGGTCCCGGGCGAGGGCGGTGCGCAGCGAGGCGGTGTCGATCCGGTGGCGCAGGCCCGTCATCACCTCGCGCAGGCTGTCGAGGGAGTCCCGCACCGTGGACCGGGCGGCGCCGAGCTTGTACCGGGCGAGTTCGGGCTGTTCGGACTCGTACACCTCGTGCAGTTCGAACCAGTTGAGGGCGGTGCCCAACTGTCCGGCCACCTCGTCGTGCAGTTCCCTGGCGATGCGCCGGCGCTCGTCGTTGTGCGCGCTGCGGATGCGCTCCAGCAGGTAGCCGATGTGCGCCACGGACCGGGCGGTGTGCCTGGCGACGATCTGCCGGTGCAGCAGGGAGAAGAGGACGCCCGTCTCGGCCGCGGCGGGCCCGCTCGTCTCGGACTCGTCCGTCAGCACGACGACCACCGCGTCGAACAGCGCCGTTGCGGCGCGGCCGGACTCGACAGGGTGGGTGCGCGGTCCGCCGGGCCGCAGAGCGTCGCCCAGATGGTCGGTTCCGTGCGGCAGGTACGTTCCGCGGTGCAGTTCCGAGATGACGTGGGCCAGGACGCGCCGCGCCTCCGCCACGTAGGGCCCCGCGTTCCGCTCCTCCCTCAGAAGGGAGGAGTCGGTGCTGTACAGAGCCGCCTCGTAGGCTGCGAGGATCTCGTCCATGCGGCGTTCCAGCAGGGCAGCGACGGTGCTGCGCGTGCCCGGTCGAGCTTCCACGTCGAAAACACCCCCGCTGGGCAGGTGAACGCCCCCTCCGCCCCGCACCCGCGTCCCGCTTTCGATACTACCCTCGCTCACTTGATCGAAGCGCGTCAAGAATCACTCAAGATCCGCTTCCGCTTTCCGGGGCCGGCCGCCCGGTACCCCTAAAGACACATCAGGGGGTACCTCACTGGGCACCAAGCCGCCGCGCGTTGTTGATACCGGTCGGCCAGTATTGCTTAACTCGCTGCGTCCAGAGACCGTTCCACGGTTCTTCGAGATCACGACAGGGCTCTGCCTACGGGGAGGCGTCAGATCCATGAACGTGCTGATCGTCGAGGACGACGACGGGGTGGCCGAGGCGCTCCAGGAGGCGCTGGACGTCCAGGGGTTCCGCCCCCGTCGCGTCGCCACCGGCGCCGAAGCCCTGGACCACCTCGCGCACGTCGGGCTCGTCCTGCTGGACCTGGGGCTCCCGGACCTCGACGGCCACGAGGTCTGCCGCCGGATCCGGGAGGTGTCCTGCGTTCCGGTCATCGCGCTGAGCGGCCGGACCGAGGAGCTGGACCGGGTCATGGTCCTGCACATGGGCGCGGACGACTTCGTCGCCAAGCCCTTCAGCAGACACGAGCTCGTGGCCCGGATCCGGTCGCTCCTGCGCCGGGCGGGGGGCTGCGCGCTGCACGGGGCCGACCGCACCGGCGCTGCGGGCCCCTCATCCGAGGAGCCGGTACTTCCTTCCCCGCTTCCCGGGCGGACGCCGGCTCCGGCCTCGGCGGCCGCGCCCGTTGCCGCGCCCGCCGCCCCCACGCGGTCGCACACGAGTGCCGAGGGCCCGGGCGACCGACCGGCCGAGGCCGTGCAGGCACCCCTGCGGGCCGGCCCCGTCCGGCTGAACCCGCGCACACGCAGGGTGTTCGTGCACGGGGAGGAGATACGCGTCACGCGCAAGGAGTTCGACCTGCTGGCGATGCTGCTGGAGGAGCCCGGGACGGTGGTGGAACGCCAGCAGATCATGTCCCGGGTGTGGGACGAGAACTGGTTCGGGTCCACCCGCACTCTCGACGTCCATGTGGGATCGCTGCGCACCAAGCTCGGCAGGACCCAGTGGATCGAGACCGTCCGGGGGGTCGGCTACCGGCTGGCGATACCGACGGCCGCCCACGTCTGAGACGGGACCTACGACCATGACGATCAGCTTGCCCGCCACCGCGCCGGTTCCGGCGCCGCCGTTGCCCCGAGGGGGTTCCTCCACGGTGGCCGCGGTCGCCGCCCACCAGGTGCGCGGTCCTCTCTCGTCCGTTCGTCTGCGCCTGGAACTCCTGCTGGACCGGCTCGCAGCGGCACCGGGCACGGACGCCCGACGCGAAGTCCACGGGGTACTGCGGGAGGTGGGCCGCCTCTCGCAGGTGCTGGAGCAGGTCCTGGCATGGGGGACCGTCGAGCAGGAGAGCGACGCTCCCACGGAGACGGTGGACGCCCTCGGCGTCGCCGCGGCGCGCGTCGACGCCTGGGACGTCCTGGCATCCGACCGCGGGGTGCGGCTGGGCCTGGACGGCATCGCGGCCACCGGCAGCCAGGTCCGGGGCTCCCTGGAGCAGTGCCTCGACGTGTTCCTGGACAACGCCCTGCACGTCACACCGGACAGCGGCTGTGTCACCGTCACCGTCCACGAGTCGTCCGCCGAGGTGCGGGTCGAAGTCTGCGACCAGGGACCGGGCATGACGGAGGAGGAGGTCGCCCATGCCTGCGAACCGTTCTGGCGCGGCAGTGCGGGACGCGGCCGGCAGGGCACCGGACTGGGCCTGACCATCGCCGGGGCCCTGCTCTGCGCCTCGGGCGGCCGCCTGGAACTGGGCCGGGCGCCCACGGGCGGTCTGCGGGCGGTCGCCGTCCTGCCGCGCGCGGAGTGACGTGGACGGCCGTCCGTCGCGCACCGCGACGGCGGGATGCGGTGATCACGTGCCGGCCTTCCGCGCATCGCGTCCGTCACCCGTCCGCGCGGGCGTCGCCTGCCCTGCCGGGTCCGGGGAGCGGACCCGGCCGTGGAAGCGACGTCGCAGCGGCCGTTCGACGAGCACGTAGCTCAGCGACCCGAGGAGCAGCGTCCCCGCGACCGTGACCGGGAGCAGCAGCAGGAAGCCCTTCATCCCGGTTCGCCCCAGCCCCATCCGCCGAGGCGCAGCGCGGCCGCCATCACGAACATGTGCCACAGGAAGATGCCGTACGAGGTCCGGCCCAGCCAGGCCATGACCCGGGTCGACAGCAGCCGCTCCGGGCCGCTCCCGGGAGCGAACACCAAAGGAAGCGCGAGGCCCACGGAGACCACCAGGTAGCCGAGGTGCTCCATCAGGGCGGTGCGCGGGGACGGGGGCTCCATGTGCCCGCCGGCCAGCGGTGTGGAGATCACCACGTACGCCGCGAGCGCCATGGCCCAGCACAGCCAGGGACGGCGGACGACGAACCGCACGACGGCCGGTGGTGCGCCGGGCCGCCGTTCGACGTACGCGGACACCGTGGCCAGAGCCATTCCCGCGGCGAAGAAGCCGATGTATCCGGGCAGCCACCACCACTGGGTCGGATGGGCCGCGGTGTCCGCACTCGCCCAGATGCCGATCCACCACACCACGTTCACCGTTTCCAGCAGGAGGAAGCCGGCCAGGGCCGGGCCGATGCCCCGTCCTCCCCCGAGCAGCCGGCGGAACAGCCCGGCCAGCAGTGGCAGCAGCAGGTAGAAACTGATCTCCGTGGACAGGCTCCAGGTCTGGGAGAACGTGCTCCACGGCCACTCGGGCGTGTGCGGGAAGTCGCCGCCCACGAACGTGTGCTGGAGGGTGAGCACGCGCAGCAGGCGTGCCGGCTCCTCCACCAGGTCCCGGTGGATGAAGATCACCGAGAGAAGCAGGAGCAGCCAGAACGCCGGATAGATGCGCAGGAACCGGTGCCAGTAGTAGGCCTTCATGCCGGGCGCCTCGCGCCCTTCCAGCGCCGCGGCGGCGAACGGCCGGAAGAGCAGACAGCCCGAGATGACGAAGAAGATGTACACGGACACCCCGAAACGGTTGATCAGGGTGGCGAACAGACCCTTGCCGTCCGGGTCGAAGGCAACCCCCGTCCATCCGGCGAAGTGGATGGTGACCACCATCGTGGCGGCCAGTCCGCGCAGACCGTCCATGGCCGGCAGGTGGGCCCGTCGCGCGACTCCGGCCGGCGGCGCGTTCTTCGCTGCACCGTACGTCAAGGTCCCCCCCTTGCGACACCGCCGCGCCCGAGGGGCGCGGCGGAGGGTCGTATGGTCGTCGAGCGATGCGGACGAGCGGTTCAGACGTTCAGGTCACGGCTCCTGAACCGGGCCAGGCCGACACCGAAGAGCACCGCGGGGGCCACCAGGAGAACCAGCATTCCCGGGTCGAACCCCTCGCGCAGCGGGTTGCCGCCCAGGTAGTAGTGGAAGGCGGACAGGTACTTCAGCGGCTCCGCCGCCTCCGACTGGCCGGCCAGCGCGTTCACGATGAAGGCGAAGGCCCCGTAGCCCGCCGTCACCCCGAGTGTGAGCGGACGGCGGCCCGTGATCGCGCCGGTGGCGAAGGCCACGGCCGCGAAGGTGATCACCAGGAAGACCAGGCCGACGACCGTGACGAGCAGGTTGCCGAACTCGACCTGCATGTCCAGCGCGGAGTTGAGCACCACGAGCTCGAGCAGGAGGACCAGCGCGAAGCCGGTGACCGCGACGCAGGTCGCGGCGAACCGCTGCACCAGCAGCTGCCCGCGCTCGATCGGCTGGGCGAGGTAGAGGTCGAGCAGTCCCGTCTCCTCTTCCCCCGCGACCGACTTCGAGCCGGCGATGGTGACGTACACCATGAGCAGCAGCGGCACGATCATGCCGAGGATGGTGGCCCGCAGGAAGCCCGGCCCGGTCGCCAGGTCGTCGAAGGAGAGGGCCTTCTGGAAGCCGCTGGGGTCCTCGGAGACCTTGTCGGGGTCGAAGCTCGAGGTGTACATCAGGGTGACCAGAGCCAGTCCGGCCGCCCAGAAGGCCAGGCCGCGACGCTGGTCGCGCAGTGCCTTTCCGAAGACGGCGAGTTCAGCGGACACCGTGCATCTCCTCCTTGGGGTCCTGCGCGTAGGCGTGCAGGAAGATTTCTTCGAGGTCGGGCTCCTCGCACACCAGGCTGACCACGGTGTACTGGGCAGCCGCCTTGACGAGCGCGTCGGCCGCGCCGTCGAGCGTGCAGCTGAGCGTGTTGGCCCGGACGTCGACGTCGCGAACACCGGGCAGGACGGAGAAGACGCGCGGGTCCACGGGGTCCACGAAGCGGATCTCCACCCGTCGCTGGGCCTGTTCGAGCAGGCTGTCGACGTCCGAGACGGAGATAAGCCTGCCGCCGCGGATGATGGCCACGCGGTCCCCGACATGCTGGACCTCGGACAGGATGTGCGAGGACATCAGCACGGTCTGCCCGTTCCGCTTGGCCTCCCGGACCATGTCGAGGAACTCCTGCTGGACGAGCGGGTCCAGACCGGTCGTCGGCTCGTCGAGGATCAGCAGGTCGGGGGTGTGCATGAAGGCCTGGATGATGCCGACCTTCTGCTTGTTGCCCTTCGACAGGTTGTGCACGGGCCGTTTGAGGTCCACGTTCAGCCGCTCGGCGAGCGACAGGATCGTGGCCTTGTCCACGCCGCCGCGCACCCTGGCCAGGAACTCGAGGAGTTCCAGGCCGCTGCCGCGTCCCGCGAGCGGGAGTTCGCCCGGCAGGTATCCGACGCGCCGGCGCAGCTCGCTGCCGCCCTCCCGCGGGTGCTTGCCGAAGAGTTCGATCCGGCCCGAGGTGGGTCGGATGAGATCGAGCAGCAGCCGGATGGTCGTGGTCTTGCCGGCACCGTTGGGGCCGAGATAGCCGAACACTTCCCCCTGGTTGATGCTCAGTGACAGCTCCTCCAGGGCTTTGTGCTTCCCGTAGGACTTACTGAGTCCCTCGGCCAGCGCCACAGGGGTCATGCTGCATCCGCTCCTTCTTCTCTTGCTCCCAGCGACTCCAGACGAGGGGCATTTCGCGTTCCAGCCACTCGTAGAAGTCGTACATCTCCTGCAGGCGCCGGCTGCGTACCGGCGGTTGGCCCGCCAGCAGGTCCAGCCCGCGCGCGGTGACCCGCTTGAACTCGCCGTATCGCGAGGCCTGAGTCATGGCGTGCTCGATCCAGGCGTGAGGGTTGATGCGATACCGGTCGCCCCGCTCGCCCGGTCTGCGGAAGCGCTCGACCAACTCGCTGGGCACCAGGTGCCGCAGCGCCGTACTGATCGAGCCGACGCTGACGGAGAGCGCCGCGGCGATCTGCCCGAGCGTCTGCTCGGCAGGTTCACAGATCAGCAGCCACCCGATGGCCCGGCCGGACATGCGGATCAATCCCTGCTGCTCCAGTTGCAGAGCGACCGCCTCGACGAACTCCAGCTCTTCCGAAGTGGCCGACGTTACCGTCACCAACCTTCACCTCCTTTGGTTTGTTCAGAATACACTGAACAAACAGCACGTACTAGCCGTTCTACTGATTCTGCCCGTACGGAACCTTCGCAGAGACGCGTGCGCTGTCGAGGTTAGGTGTCCACTTCGCCACCCCGACCGCTCTGACCTGGAACTACGCCGAAGGGGGTGGCGACGCCGTACCCCTTTCGGGGCACCGGGCCCGCCATCCGTTGCCCCGCTTCCATGGGCCTCTCGACCATCGGTGCGACGGGAAACAACCACGCCCCGAACGGGAGAACCGCATGTCTTCTCGGCTCTTCACCTCGGAGTCCGTGACCGAGGGCCATCCGGACAAGATCGCCGACCGGATCAGCGACACCGTCCTCGACGCACTCCTGGCACAGGACCCCGCAGCACGCGTCGCGGTGGAAACCCTCATCACCACGGGCCAGGTGCACGTGGCCGGGGAAGTCACGACGAGCGCGTACGCCGACATCCCGACCCTGGTGCGCGACGCGGTGCTCGACATCGGCTACGACTCCTCCGCCAAGGGCTTCGACGGTGCCTCCTGCGGTGTCTCGGTCTCGATCGGGGCCCAGTCGCCCGACATCGCGCGGGGCGTCGACACGGCGTACGAGGCACGCGTCCCGGCCTCCGGCCCGCAGGCCCCGGAAGACGAGCTGAGCCGGCAGGGCGCGGGCGACCAGGGCCTGATGTTCGGCTACGCCACCGATGAGACGCCCGAGTTGATGCCGCTGCCCATCAGCCTCGCCCACCGGCTGTCGCGCCGCCTGGCCGAGGTCCGCAAGAGCGGCGACGTGCCCTATCTGCGCCCCGACGGCAAGACGCAGGTCACCATCGAGTACCAGGGCAGCAGGCCCGTCCGCCTCGACACGGTCGTCGTCTCCTCCCAGCACGCGAGCGACATCGACCTCGGCTCTCTGCTGACGCCCGACGTCCGCGAGCAGGTCGTCGAGTACACGCTCAAGGAACTCGCCGAGAGCGGTGTCAACCTGGAGACGGACGGATACCGGCTCCTGGTCAACCCGACCGGCCGCTTCGAGATCGGCGGGCCCATGGGAGACGCGGGTCTGACCGGCCGGAAGATCATCATCGACACCTACGGCGGCATGGCCCGGCACGGTGGTGGCGCCTTCTCCGGCAAGGACCCGTCCAAGGTGGACCGCTCCGCGGCCTACGCCATGCGCTGGGTCGCCAAGAACGTCGTCGCCGCCGGCCTCGCCCGGCGCTGCGAGGTGCAGGTCGCCTACGCCATCGGCAAGGCCGAGCCCGTCGGTCTGTTCGTCGAGACCTTCGGCACCGCCACCGTCGCCCAGCACCTGATCGAGCGCGCCATCACCGAGGTCTTCGACCTGCGTCCCGCCGCGATCGTCCGCGACCTCGACCTGCTCCGCCCGATCTACGCCCGGACCGCCGCGTACGGCCACTTCGGCCGTGAACTCCCCGACTTCACCTGGGAGGCCACCGACCGCGTGGGGGCGCTGCGCGCCGCGGCCGGGCTGTAGGACGTATCTCCCCTCACGTCCACCCCACCGCCGAAAGGACAGCCCATGAGTTTCGTCGAGGAGAGGAACGCGGCGCATCCCCTGCACGCCTTCACCGCCGTGCCGGTCCCCTCCGCCGCACCGGGGCAGCGTCCCGCGCCCCTCCCGCGGCCCGCCCGGGTTCCCTCGCTGAGGGAGCGCACCGCGGAACTGGCAGGGCTGCGGGACCGGATACGCCAGGGACCGAGCCCCGAGGCGACGGCGGCGCAGCACGCCAAGGGCAAGCTCACGGCGCACGAGCGCCTGCAACTCCTCTTCGACAGGGCGACGTTCACGGAGATCGAGCCATGGCGTCGGCACCGGGCGAGCGGCTTCGGTCTGGAGGCGAGACGTCCGCACACCGACGGCGTGATCACCGGCTGGGGCCTGGTGGGCGGGCGCCGGGTCTTCGCGTACGCCCATGACTTCCGTGTCTTCGGCGGCGCGCTGGGCGAGGCACACGCCCAGAAGATCCACAAGGTCATGGACCTGGCCGAGGCCGCGGGCGCACCGCTGGTGGGGCTGTGCGACGGGGCCGGCGCACGGATCCAGGAAGGCGTCACCGCCCTCGCCGGGTACGGCGGCATCTTCCAGCGCAACGTCCGCAACTCCGGCGTGATCCCCCAGATCAGCGTCGTCCTGGGGCCGTGCGCCGGGGGCGCCGCCTACTCCCCCGCCCTCACCGACTTCGTCTTCATGGTCCGGGGCACCTCCCAGATGTTCATCACCGGACCGGACGTGGTGGAGGCCGTGACCGGCGAGCAGATCACCCACGACGGGCTGGGAGGCGCCGAGGTGCACGCCGCCACCTCCGGTGTGGCCTCCTTCGTCCACGACGACGAGGAGAGCTGCCTGGCCGAGGTGCGCTACCTGCTGTCCCTCCTGCCCTCGAACAACCGGGAACTCCCACCGCCGGCACCGGCGGACGACCCCGCGGACCGTCGGTGCGAGGCGCTGCTCGATCTCGTACCCGCCGACCCGAACCAGTCGTACGACATGCGCCGAGTGGTCGAGGAGATCGCCGACGACGGCGAGTACGTCGAGGTCCACGAGCGCTGGGCCACGAACGTGGTCTGCGCCCTGGCCCGGCTCGACGGCGCCGTGGTCGGTGTCGTCGCCAACCAGCCGTCGAGCCTGGCCGGGGTGCTCGACATCCACGCGTCCGAGAAGGCCGCACGGTTCGTCCAGATGTGCGACGCCTTCAACATTCCGCTGGTGACCCTGGTGGACGTACCGGGGTTCCTGCCGGGCGTCGGCCAGGAGCACGACGGTGTCATCCGGCACGGGGCCAAGCTGCTGTACGCGTACTGCAACGCGACCGTGCCCCGGATCTCCGTCGTCCTCCGCAAGGCGTACGGTGGCGCCTACATCGTGATGGACTCCCGCTCCATCGGCGCCGACCTCGCCCTGGCCTGGCCGGCCAACGAGATCGCGGTCATGGGCGCCGAAGGCGCGGCAGGCGTCGTCTTCCGCCGTGAGATCGCCGCGTCCGACGACCCGGCCCGTACCCGCGCCGAACGGATCGCCGAGTACCGGCGGGAGCTGATGCACCCGTACTACGCGGCGGAGCGCGGCCTGGTCGACGACGTCATCGACCCCGCGGACACCCGCGCCCGGCTCATCGACGCGCTCACGGCCTTCCGGGCCAAGCACGCTCCTCTCCCGAGCCGCAAGCACGGAAACCAGCCGCAATGAGCACCGCCGTCCGAGTTCTGCGCGGCGCCCCCGGACCGGAGGAACTCGCCGCCCTGACCGCGGTGCTGCTCTCCCTCGCGGCCCGGGACGAAGGTGCCCTGCGCACCGCACTCCAGCAGCCGGGAGCCGGATGGGCGCTGCGCCAGGGGCCGCACCGCGTCGCGGGCGCCTGGCTCTCCGTGCCACG
Source organism: Streptomyces sp. JK94 (assembly GCF_053613315.1). Taxonomy (NCBI): domain Bacteria; kingdom Bacillati; phylum Actinomycetota; class Actinomycetes; order Kitasatosporales; family Streptomycetaceae; genus Streptomyces; species Streptomyces sp. JK94. Next base: position 62,234 of record NZ_JBSICH010000047.1, read on the forward strand.
CCCGACGTGGCAGCCCCCGAACTGACCCGCCCAGGCCGGCCCGACCTCGGGCACCCGACCCCTCAGGGAGAAACCCGTGCGTATCGCCGTGACCGGCTCGATCGCGACCGACCATCTCATGGTCTTCCCGGGTCGCTTCACCGACCAGCTCATCTCGGAACAGCTCGACCGCGTGTCCCTGTCCTTCCTCGCCGACCGACTCGACATCCGGCGCGGCGGAGTGGGCGCCAACATCGCCTTCGGCCTCGGCCGGCTCGGGCTGCGCCCCGTACTGGTCGGGGCGGCGGGCACCGACTTCGCCGAGTACGGCGACAGACTGCGGGCCGCCGGTGTCGACACATCGGCCGTGCGGATCAGCGAAACGCTGCACACCGCGCGCTTCGTGTGCACGACCGACGCCGACCAGAACCAGATCGCCACCTTCTACGCGGGCGCCATGACCGAGGCCCGCCGCATCGACCTCGGCTCGGTCCGCCGCTCGGCCGGGGGCCTGGACCTCGTCCTGGTCGGCGCCGACGATCCGCAGGCCATGCTCAGACACACGGGCAGGGCGCACGACCTCGACCTCGACGTGGCCGCCGACCCCTCGCAGCAGCTGGCCCGCCTCGACACCGAGCAGACCAAACGCCTCGTCGACGGAGCACGCTGGCTGTTCACCAACGAGTACGAGGCCGCCCTGCTTCAGGAGCGCACCGGCTGGAGCGAGGCCGAGGTACTGCGGCGGGTGGACACCTGGATCGTCACCCGGGGAGCGGACGGGGTCTCGCTTCGCTCCGGTCACACCATCGCGGTGGACGTCCCGGCGGTGCCGTCGGAGGCGATCGCCGACCCGACCGGAGTCGGCGACGCCTTCCGGGCCGGCTTCCTCGCGGGCGTCGCCGGCGAACTGCCGTACCGGCGAGCGGCCCAGCTCGGCTGCGTGTTCGCCACTGCGGTCCTGGAGTCGGTGGGTACCCAGGAGTACAAGCTGGTGCCGGCCGACCTCCTCTCCCGCGTCGACCGCTCCTACGGCCGGTCGGCGGCCGGCGATCTCGAGCCGCTGCTGGCGAGCGTGTCATGAGTGGTGGACAGAGGCAGCGGATCAGCGCCCTGCGTGAGGCGCTGGCCACCCGTGTGGTGGTCGCCGATGGTGCGATGGGCACCATGCTGCAGGCGCAGAATCCCTCGTTGGAGGATTTCCAGCAGTTGGAGGGCTGCAACGAGGTTTTGAATCTGACCCGGCCCGACATCGTGCGTTCGGTGCACGAGGAGTATTTCGCGGCTGGTGTGGACTGTGTGGAGACGAACACGTTCGGCGCGAACCATTCGGCGCTGGGTGAGTACGACATTGCCGAGCGGGTGCATGAGCTGTCGGAGGCGGGTGCGCGGGTGGCGCGTGAGGTGGCCGACGCGTTCGCCGCGCGGGACGGCCGGCAGCGCTGGGTGCTGGGCTCGATGGGTCCGGGTACCAAGCTCCCCACGCTGGGCCACGCCCCCTACACCGTCCTGCGGGATGCGTATCAGCGCAATGCCGAGGGGCTGGTGGCGGGTGGTGCGGACGCGCTGCTGGTGGAGACGACGCAGGACCTGCTCCAGACCAAGGCCTGCGTCCTGGGCGCGCGGCGTGCCCTGGACGCGCTGGGTCTGGAGGTGCCGGTGATCGTGTCGGTGACGGTCGAGACGACCGGGACGATGCTGCTCGGCTCGGAGATCGGCGCCGCCCTGACCGCGCTGGAGCCGCTGGGTATCGACATGATCGGTCTGAACTGCGCGACCGGTCCGGCGGAGATGAGTGAGCATCTGCGTTACCTGGCCCGTCACTCGCGTATCCCGTTGTCCTGCATGCCCAACGCCGGTCTGCCGGTCCTGGGCAAGGACGGGGCCCACTACCCGCTGAGTGCGCCGGAGCTGGCGGATGCGCAGGAGATGTTCGTCCGTGAGTACGGCCTGTCGCTGGTGGGCGGCTGCTGCGGTACCACGCCCGAGCACCTGCGGCAGGTCGTGGAGCGGGTCCGCGGTGCCGTGCCGGCCGGACGGGACCCCCGTCCGGAGCCGGGCGCGGCCTCGTTGTACCAGTCGGTGCCGTTCCGGCAGGACACGTCGTACCTGGCGATCGGTGAGCGGACGAACGCGAACGGGTCGAGGAAGTTCCGCGAGGCGATGCTGGAGGGCCGCTGGGACGACTGTGTGGAGATGGCCCGCGACCAGATCCGCGAGGGTGCGCACATGCTGGACCTGTGCGTGGACTACGTGGGCCGTGACGGCGTGGCCGACATGGCGGAGCTGGCCGGCCGGTTCGCCACCGCCTCGACGCTGCCGGTCGTACTGGACTCCACCGAGGTCGAGGTGCTCCGCGCCGGGCTGGAGAAGCTCGGCGGCCGCGCGGTGATCAACTCGGTCAACTACGAGGACGGGGCCGGCCCCGGCTCCCGTTTCGCCAGGGTCACCCGGCTGGCGCGCGAACACGGCGCCGCGCTGATCGCGCTGACCATCGACGAGGAGGGCCAGGCCCGCACCGCCGAGAAGAAGGTGGAGATCGCCGAACGGCTGATCGAGGACCTGACCGGCAACTGGGGCATCCACGAGTCGGACATCCTCGTCGACTGCCTGACCTTCACCATCTGCACCGGCCAGGAGGAGTCCCGCGGCGACGGCATCGCCACCCTCGAAGGCATCCGCGAACTCAAACGCCGCCACCCGCAGGTGCAGACCACCCTGGGCCTGTCGAACATCTCCTTCGGCCTCAACCCGGCCGCCCGCATCCTGCTCAACTCCGTCTTCCTCGACGAGTGCGTCAAGGCCGGCCTGGACTCGGCGATCGTGCACGCCTCCAAGATCCTGCCCATCGCCCGCTTCGACGAGGAACAGGTCACCACCGCCCTGGACCTGATCCACGACCGCCGCCGCGAGGGCTACGACCCGCTGCAAAAGCTCATGCAGCTCTTCGAGGGCGCCACCGCCACATCACTGCGGGCCTCCAAGTCCCAGGAACTGGCCGCGCTCCCGCTGGAGGAACGGCTCAAGCGGCGCATCATCGACGGCGAGAAGAACGGCCTGGAACGGGACCTGGACGAAGCCCTCCGGGAACGCCCGGCCCTCGACATCGTCAACGAAACCCTGCTGGACGGCATGAAAGTCGTCGGCGAACTGTTCGGCTCCGGTCAGATGCAGCTGCCCTTCGTCCTCCAGTCCGCCGAAGTCATGAAGAGCGCGGTGGCCCACCTGGAACCGCACATGGACAAGACCGACGACGACGGCAAGGGCACCATCGTGCTGGCCACCGTCCGCGGCGACGTCCACGACATCGGCAAGAACCTCGTCGACATCATCCTGTCCAACAACGGCTACACCGTCGTCAACCTCGGCATCAAGCAACCCGTCTCCGCGATCCTGGAAGCAGCCGCAGAGCACCGGGCCGACGTGATCGGCATGTCCGGCCTCCTCGTCAAATCCACCGTGATCATGAAAGAGAACCTGGAAGAACTCAACCAGCGCCAACTGGCCGCCGACTACCCCGTCATCCTCGGCGGCGCCGCCCTCACCCGCGCCTACGTCGAACAGGACCTCCACGACATCTACGACGGCGAAGTCCGCTACGCCCGCGACGCCTTCGAGGGCCTGCGCCTGATGGACGCCCTCATCGGCGTCAAACGCGGCGTACCCGGCGCACAACTGCCCCAGCTGCGCCCGCGCCGGGTGCGGGCGGCCACGGTGACAGTCGAGGAACGACCCGGGGAAGACCACGCCCGCTCCGACGTCGCCACCGACAACCCCGTCCCCGCCCCGCCCTTCCGCGGCACCCGCGTCATCAAGGGCATCCAGCTCAAGGAATACGCCTCCTGGCTCGACGAGGGCGCCCTGTTCAAGGGCCAGTGGGGCCTGAAACAGGCCCGCACCGGCGAAGGACCCTCCTACGAGGAACTCGTCGCAACCGAGGGCCGCCCCCGGCTGCGCGGCCTCCTCGACCGCCTCCAGAGGGAGAACCTGCTGGAAGCGGCCGTCGTCTACGGCTACTTCCCCTGCGTCTCCAAGGACGACGACCTCATCGTCCTCGACGAAGCGGGCAACGAACGCACCCGCTTCACCTTCCCCCGCCAGCGCCGCGGCCGACGCCTGTGCCTCGCCGACTTCTTCCGCCCCGAGGAATCCGGCGAAACCGACATCGTCGGCTTCCAGATCGTCACCGTCGGCTCCCGCATCGGCGAGGAAACAGCCCGCATGTTCGAAGCCAACGCCTACCGCGACTACCTCGAACTCCACGGCCTGTCCGTCCAACTCGCCGAAGCCCTCGCCGAATACTGGCACGCGCGTGTGCGCTCCGAGCTGGGCATCG
>NZ_JBSICH010000048.1:0-63378 GCF_053613315.1 Streptomyces sp. JK94
GCGCTGGTCACCCTCGCCGGACAGCTCGACACCCTGGAGGAGCTGACCGGCCGCTGCCTGCGTATCGGTCTGGAGCCCGAGCCCGGCTGTGTCGTGGAGACCACCGGGGACGCGATCGCCCCGCTGACCGCGGTCGGTCACGACCGTATCGGGGTGTGTGTCGACACCTGTCACCTCGCCACCTCCTTCGAGGACCCGCACACCGCTCTGGACGCGCTGGCCGCGGCGGGTGTCCCGGTCGTCAAGGCGCAGCTGTCGGCCGCCCTGCACGCCGAACACCCCGCTCTTCCCGGTGTCCGGCGGGCTCTTGCCGCGTTCGCCGAGCCCCGCTTCCTGCACCAGACCCGCACCAGTACCCCCAACGGCGCTCTGCACGGCACCGACGACCTCGACCAGGCCCTGGCGGGTGACGCGCTGCCCGGCAGCGGGCCCTGGCGGGCGCACTTCCATGTGCCCCTGCACGCGGCCCCGGCCCCGCCGCTGGCCTCGACGATGGATGTCCTCAAGGCCGCGCTGGCCCGCCTGGTGGGCGGCCCGCGCCCCCTCACCCGGCATCTGGAGGTGGAGACCTACACCTGGCAGGCCCTGCCGCCCGCCCTGCGGCCCCGGGCCCGGGCACAGCTCACCGACGGCATCGCCGCCGAACTGGCCCTGGCCCGCGACCTGCTGACCGACCTCGGCCTGAAGGAACTGCCATGACCCACCCCGTGTCCCCTCCCGCACAGCCCACGCCTTTGCTGGTCCTGGACGTGGTGGGCCTCACCCCCCGCCTGCTGGACCACATGCCCCACCTCAAACGGCTCGCCCAGCACGGCTCCCACGCCCCCCTGGGCACCGTCCTGCCCGCGGTGACCTGCGCCGCCCAGTCGACGTTCCTGACCGGCACCCACCCGGCCCAGCACGGCATCGTCGCCAACGGCTGGTACTTCCGCGAACTGGGCGAGGTCCTGCTGTGGCGCCAGCACAACGGCCTGGTCACCGGCGACAGACTCTGGGACGCCGCCCGCCGCGCCCACCCCGGCTACAGCGTCGCCAACATCTGCTGGTGGTACGCCATGGGCGCCGACACCGACATCACCGTCACCCCCCGCCCCGTCTACTACGCCGACGGCCGCAAGGAACCCGACTGCTACACCCGGCCCCCCGCCCTGCACGACGAACTCACCGACACCCTCGGCACCTTCCCCCTCTTCCACTTCTGGGGACCGGGCGCCGACCTCGTCTCCAGCCAGTGGATCATCGACGCCACCCGGCACATCAACGCCACCCGCCACCCCGACCTCACCCTCTGCTACCTGCCCCACCTCGACTACGACCTCCAGCGCCACGGCCCCCACGACCCCCGCTCCCTGCAGGCCGCCACCGACCTCGACGCGGCACTCGCCCCGCTCCTGGACGACGCCCGCACCGAAGGCCGCACCGTCGTCGCACTGTCCGAGTACGGCATCACCCCGGTGAACCGGCCCGTCGACATCAACCGCGCCCTGCGCCGCGCCGGCCTGCTCGAAGTCCACACCCAGGACGGCATGGAATACCTCGACCCGATGACCTCCCGCGCCTTCGCCGTCGCCGACCACCAGATCGCCCACGTCTACGTCCGCCGCCCCGAAGACCTCGACGCCACCCGAGAAGCCCTCACCGCCCTGCCCGGCCTCGACCAGCTCCTCGACGAGGAGGGCAAAAAAGCCCACCACCTCGACCACCCCCGCGCCGGCGAACTCGTCGCCCTCGCCCAGCCGGACGCCTGGTTCACCTACTACTACTGGCTCGACGACGACCGCGCGCCCGACTTCGCGCAGCTCGTCGAGATCCACCGCAAACCCGGCTACGACCCGGCCGAACTGTTCACGGACCCCCGCGACCCCTACGTCACGCTCAAAGCCGCCGGCGCCCTGGCCCGCAAGAAACTCGGCCTGCGCTACCGCATGGCCGTCGTCCCCCTGGACCCCTCACCCGTCCGCGGCAGCCACGGCCGCCTGCCCGCCGGCGACGACGACGGCCCCCTGTTCATCTGCTCCACCCCCCACACCCTCCCCGACCACATCGCGGCCACCGACGTCAAACAACTCCTCCTCCAACTCGCCGGAATCGCCTGACGCGGCACCACCTGCGGCCCGAAGGGCTCCACCCGGCTCCCATCACCGCTCAGGGGCCGGTCGAGAGGGCCGACCGACCATCTGAGGCATCCCGGTTGTGGCCAGAAGACTCACCCAAAGGGGTTCGAGCCCATGAAAAAAATCGCTTCGCCGGCCGCGCTGTCCGGGCGCGCCGAGCGGATCGCCCAGCGCGACCGCTCCGACGCCTGGAAGAAGCCGCCGCGGCGCATCGAGAAGTCCGAGTGCATCACGTGCGACACGTGCCTGCGCAGCTGCCCCGCGGAGTTCGGCGCCATCTTCGACCGCGGCCTGGACGTAGTGATCATCCCCGAGCTGTGCTCGGGCTGCCCGGCATGCGTGCTGGAGTGCCCCGTCGACTGCATCTACGTCGACGAGGACTGGACGCCGACCGACGACGCCATGTGGAACCACATCGAACTCACCGCAAAGGGTGCGTGATGAGTACCGTGCCCGAACGCGGGGAGTCCCGCCGCGCCGCCAACGCCCGGAAGCGGATCAGCCGCCGCCCCAGCCGCCTCGGCCTGGTCGCGGGCGCCACCCTCAAGCCCGACCGGGTACGGGAGGCCGACGCCGGCTTCCCGGGCCTGCTCAAGCGGGCCTGGCAGCGCGCCGAGGAGAGCGACGACCTCACGTCGTTCACCGAGGTGCTGCTCACCCTGGACGGCCACGTGCCGGCCGACGTCCAGCTGCGCGCGCTCAGCGCCCCCGAGGAGGCGGCGCTGGCCACCCTGTGCGGCCTGACATGGCGCACGCAGGAAACCCCCGCCCCCGCCCCCGGTGCCGGCAGCGCGCACGAGCCCGTCTTCCTGGGGGAGATCGCCCTGGCCACCAGCGGACGGGTCGTCCTGCGCGTGCCGTCACAGGCACCGCTCGAGCCTGACACACTGGTCGGCGGCATACGCCGCGTGCCCTGGACACAAGCCGACCTCGACGCCTACCGCGCGCACCTGCGCCGCGCCGAGGCACGCACCGCCCAGACCGTCGCCGACTGCCGCCGCTGGCTGGACGAACAGGGCCCCGGCGGCCGTGAGGAACTGCTGGAACAGGCCAAGGAGGCGGCGCTGCGCACCGCGCCCTTCGTGCTCTACCAGCAGGGCAGGCAGTACACGAACTTCCGCGACCACAACACCCTCACCGGCAAGACCCTGTGGCCGGGCCACCCCGACTGCGCCCTCAGCAGCCTGCAGGGCCTGCCGCTGGAACTGTGGTCCGACCACGACGTGCAACTGCTGGTCTGCCTCACCCTGCTCATCCGCTCGGCCGGCCCCGGCCGCGTCGAGGAGGCCAACGGCACCCAGCTCACCGTCGACCACCTCGCCCACATGCTGGAGCGCATCCGGCTCGGCTACAACACCGCCCTGGGCCGCGAGCAGGTGCCGCCCGCCGCCTCCACGACGGTGGCCGACCTGAACACCCTGGCCCTGTCCCTGCGCTCCCACCGCGCGCAGGCCGGCAGCGCCGCCCAGCTCTACCGCGAGATCCACGGCGCCCTCATGCACAAGATCGAGAAGGTGGCCCGGCCCTACGCCGACGCCGCACGGGCCCGCGAGGACAAGGTGGTGGCCCGGCTGACCTCCCGGCTCCCGCTGAGCGGCCGGACCCTCGAAGACCTGGGGCGGGCGCTCGACGCCGCCCCGGACTGGCTCGCCGCCCCGCACGGCGCCTTCGGCACCGGACTGGAGTCCCTGGTGTACGAGTCGGCCGCCGCCGCCACCGAGGCGTTCGAGGCCGACTTCGCGATGAGCCGCGGCATGCGGTCCCTGCCCGACCTGATCAGCGCCCTGCGCGAGGAACGCTGGGCGGAGATCTGCGACTGGGAGATCACCCGCTTCTTCTGCTGCGTGGTCCCCGACCCGTCCGCCGCCCGGCACTTCGGCGGCTCCACCGCCGCCCTCGCCGACGCCGCCTGGGCGATGTCCTCGCGCATGCAGTACAACTCCTGGCACTTCATCGCCGGGAACCTGCCCAAGGGCCCCGAGGTGGCCGACCGCGACCACTTCGTGCCGCCCACCATCCCGGACGTCGCCCTCTACTCCGACCAGCACCACCACGGGCACGTCAACAACAACGTGCGGTTCTCCATCCGTTCGCCGCAGTCCGTCGTGGTGGACGGACGCCGCTTCAACGGCTTCGTCGACCTGCGGCTGCTGCGGTGCGACGGCGACCCCTTCGACGAGCAGGACCTGCTCGCCGCGCACCGGGTGTCCGCGTTCACCGCACGGGCCACCGGCCTGGCCGCCGAACTGGCCGCGGCGGGAGAGCGGACGGCGGTCACCGCCTTCGACTCCCCGTGGCACTGGTCGGCCGTCACCGGCCAGGACACACCCGCCAGCCGCGCGTCCTGACCGCTGCGCGCCCTCCGACCGCCCGGCGGGCCCCCCGCCCCGCCGGGCACCCGCCCCCCCCGTACCGTCCGCAGCGCCCCTGAACGCCCCGAGGCAGTACAGGAGCAGAAGGAGTGAGCGATGACCGCCCGCGGCATCCGCCGGACCAAGGAACTGCTGTCCCGCCGGGAGCTCACCGTCGTCGAACACGTCCAGGACGTCCTGTCCGCCGTACGCGAGCGGGACCACCTGGACGCGTACGTCGCGGTCGCGGGCGACGAGGCGCTCCAAGCCGCCCGGCAGGCGGACGCCCTGATCCGCGAACGCGGCCGCGAGGCCTGGTGGGACCTGCCCCTGCTGGGCGTGACGGTCTCCGTCAAGGACCTGCTGCAGACCCGCGACCTGCCCACCACACGAGGCTCCCTGCTGCCCAACGCCCGGCCCGCCCAGGACGCCCCGGCCGTGGCCCGGCTGCGCGCGGCCGGCGCGATCGTCGTCGGCAAGACCAGCACCTCCGAGTTCGGCTGGAGCGCCTCCACCGTGGGCCGGGCGGCCCCGCCCACCCGCAACCCCTACGACCCCCGGCTCACCGCCGGCGGCTCCAGCGGCGGAGCCGCCGCCGCCGTCGCGGCCGGCCTGTGCGAGGGCGCGCTGGGCACCGACGGCTCCGGATCCATCCGCATCCCCGCCGCGTTCTGCGGCGTCGTCGGCTACAAACCCTCCTACGGCCGCGTGCCCTACTACCCCAACGGCGCCGACCGCCTCGCCCATCAGGGGCCCCTCGCCGCGTCCGTCGCCGACGCCGCGCTGCTCGGCCAGGTCATCGCCGGCCCCCACCCCACCGACCCCGACTCCGGCCTCGGCTCGCTGGACTCCCCGCGCGACATGCGCTCCCTGCGCATCGGCTGGATCGAGTACGAGGGCACCGACCCCGAGATCCGCCGCGTCACCGAGACGGCCCGCGACGTCCTCGTCGACGAGGGCCACCACGTCGACGAGGTCGAGGTGCGCTGCAACAACCTCTACCCGGCCGTCGTCGACATCCTCGCCGCCACCGAGGCGGCCGGCACCCGCCCCGAGGACGAGGAACTCATCGACCCCGGCCGCCTGCACGTCGTACGGCACGGGCGCACCCTCAGCGGCGTCGCCGTGATCCAGGCCGAGGAGATCCGCCAGAACCTGCGCGCCACGCTGCGCTCGGTCATGGACGACTACGACCTGCTCGCCATGGCCACCGTGCCCGTCGAGCCGTTCGCCGCCGACGCCATCGGCCCCCACTGGGCCGCCGACGCCCGCGACCTGCTGTGGCTCGCCTGGGCGCCCGCCTCCTACCCGTACAACATGACCGGCCAGCCCGCGGCGTCCCTGCCCGCCGGCCTGACCTCCTGCGGACTCCCGGCCGGAGTGCAGCTCGTCGGCCCGGTCGGCGCCGACGACCTCGTCCTGACGGTGGCCCGCCGCCTGGAGGCGATGCTGGCACCGCTGCCGCACCCGCCCGCAGCCCACCTCACCCCCGTGCCCACCGGCACCACCGGCGAAAGGACGTTCTGAACCATGTATGCCCGGTCATGGTCCACGCCCGCCAGCGAAGGCAGCGTCGGACGTCCGTCCTTCGTCACCGACCACGCACTGTGGGACGAGGAGCGCACCGCCGCCGCCGAACGCGTCGAAGCCGCCCTGGACGAAGTCGACTTCGTCCGCCTCGTCTTCGGCGACCCGCACGGCCTGGCCCGCTCCAAGACCCTCACCACCGACGCCTTCCGCACCGTGCTGCGCAACGGCATGAACTTCAGCCCCGGCCCGTTCCTGTTCGACACCGGACACGCCGTCGCCGTCGACTTCCTCGGCGCCCACGGCATCGGCGTCGACGAGATCTCCGGCGCGGGCAACTTCGTCCTCGTACCCGACCCGGTCACCTTCCAGGTGCTGCCCGACCGCGGCCCGCGCACCGCCTGGGTCCTCGGCGACGAGTACCTGCGCGACGGCACCCCCCACCCGCTGTCCTCCCGGGCCGTACTGCGCCGGGTCCTGGCACGCTACGCCGAGCACCGCCTCCAGCCCGTACTGGGCCTGGAGGTCGAGTGGTACCTCACCCGCCGCCTCGACGACGAGGCCGGCAACAAGGGCAACGGCTTCGGCCTCCAGGGCCAGGCGCCGCGCGTGAGCGCCGTCAACGCCGGCTACCAGTTCAACCTCGACGCCGCCTACGACACCGTCGCCCCGATCACCGGCCCGCTCGGCCTGTACCTGCAACGGCTCGGGCTGCCCCTGCGGTCGATGGAGCACGAGTCCGGACCCGGCCAGGTCGAGACCACCTTCAGCCCGATGTCGGCCCTGGACACGGCCGACGCGATGCTGCTGTTCCGCACCGCCACCAAACGGTTCTGCGCCCGCCGCGGCCACCACGCCTCCTTCATGTCGCAGCCGCAGCTGGACGCCGCCGACCCCAGCGGCTGGCACCTGAACCAGTCCGTCGTGGACACCACCACCGGCCGCAACCTCTTCAGCGCCGAAGGCCTGTCCGGCGGACTGTCACCCAGCGGAAAGGCGTACGCGGAAGGACTGCTGACCTGGGCACGCGAGCTGTTCCTGCTGTCCGTGCCCACCCTCAACGGCTACCGGCGCCTGGCCGCCGAACACGCACTCGCCCCCACCCGCCTGGGCTGGAGCTTCGAGGACCGCACGGCGATGCTGCGGGTCGTCGGCAACGGAGCCGGCGCCCACATCGAAAACCGGATGGGCGAACCCTGCGCCAACCCCTACCTGAACATCGCCGCCCAGCTGTTCGCCGGCCTGGAGGGCCTGGACGGCGAGACGACCCGGCCCGCCCGCCCCACCGGCCAGGCACAGCCGCAGACCGTGCCCCAGTCCCTGGGCGAGGCCCTGGACGCCTTCCGCACCGGCCGCGCCGGCCACCTGCTCGGCACCCCCCTCACCGCCTGCATGACCAAGCTCAAGGAGAGCGAACTGGCACGCTTCACCGCCTGGAGCTCCCAGACCGCACCCCCGCCCGGCCAGGTCACCGACTGGGAACAGCGCGAGTACTTCGGCGCCTACTGACGCCCCCGGCCCGGGCGGCACCACCCGCGTGACGCCCCCGCGCCCGCCCCGCCCCACCCCGCTCCCTCGACGAAGGCCGACCGATGATTCCTCGCTACACGCTGCCCGAGATGGCGGACCTGTTCGCGGACCAGTCCCGCTACGCGACCTGGGTGAAGGTCGAGATCCTCGCCTCCGAGGCACAGGCCCGCCTCGGCCTGGTACCCGCCCGGGCGGTCGAGGACATGCGCCGCGCCCGGGTACCGCTCGCCGCACGCGTCGCCGAGATCGAGAAGGAACGCGACCACGAGGTACTGTCCTTCCTCGCCGCGTACTGCGAGGACATCCCCGAGGACTCCGCACGCTGGGTCCACCACGGCATGACCAGCTACGACCTCGTCGACACCGCCCTGGGCCACACCCTGGCCCGCGCCACCGACCTGCTCCTGACGGCCGCCCGCCGCCTGCGCGCCACCCTGGTCGGCACGGCACTGCGCCACTGGGACACCGTCATGGTGGGCCGCACCCACGGCGTGCACGCCGAACCCACCACCTTCGGCCACAAGCTCGGCGTCCACGCCTTCGCCGTCGACCGCTCCATCACCCGCCTCACCGCCGCCCGTCACGCCGTCGCCGTCGGCACCGTCTCCGGCTCCGTGGGCACCTACGCGCTCATCGACCCCGCCGTCGAACGCCACGTCTGCGACGCCCTCGGCCTCGGCGTCGAACCCGTGCCCAGCCAGGTCGTCGCCCGCGACCGGCACGCCCAGCTCATGCAGGCCGTCGCCGCCCTGGGCGCCTGCATCGAGCAGATCGCCCTCGAACTGCGGCTGCTGCAGCGCACCGAGGTCCGTGAGGTCGAAGAACACCGCACCGGCGCCTACCAGGGCTCCAGCGCCATGCCGCACAAACGCAACCCCACCACCAGCGAGCGGCTGTGCGGACTGGCCCGGCTGCTGCGCGGCTACGCCGACACCGCCCTGGAGAACGTGGCCCTGTGGCACGAACGCGACCTCGCCCACCAGTCCGTGGAACGGGTCATCCTGCCCGACAGCCTGTCCGTGGGACACTTCCAGACGACCGCGGCCACCGACCTCGTCGACTCCCTCACCGTGCACCCCGACCGGATGCGCGCCCACATCGACGCCACCGACGGCCTCGTCCACAGCTCCCGGGTCCTGGCCGACCTGCTCGCCCAAGGGGTGGAACGCGAACACGCCTACCGCTCGGTACAGGCCGCCGCCGACCACACCCTCACCACCGGCGAACACTTCGCCACCGGCCTGGCCCGGCAGGGCATCGACCCGGGACGCCTCGAACCCGAACGCTTCCTCACCCGACACGACGTGATCCGCACGCGATTGGAGACCCTCCGTGAACTGGACGATTGAGCGGGCCGAAGGCAAGGACCTGGACCTGGACGAGGTACTCGCCCTCTACCGCTCGTCCGGACTGGGGGAACGCCGGCCCGTCGAGGACCGCGACCGCATGGGCGCCATGCTCACCGGCGCCAACCTGGTCCTGGCCGCCCGCGACGACGACGGAACCCTCATCGGCATCGCACGCAGCGTCTCCGACTTCTCCTACGTCACCTACCTGTCCGACATCGCCGTGACCGGCCGGCTGCAGCGCTCCGGCATCGGCCGCGCCCTGATCGACGCCACCCGCAAGGAAGCCCCCACGGCGAAGATCGTGCTGCTGTCGGCGCCCGCGGCCACCGCCTACTACCCCCACATCGGCTTCACCCGGCACGACTCGGCCTGGGTCCTCAACCCCTGACCGGGACCCGACGCCACCCCGGCCGCACCTCCACGCGCCCCGGCCCGGCCCTGTACCGCGGCTCGACCACCGGTTTGTAACGTCCAGGTGGGGTGTACGACAGGGACCGGGCCCCCAGGCCCGGTCCCCGCACCCCCGCCCACGGACCGTGCATGACCTTTGGGGGAGGCATGAGCCAGATGTCGGCACAGACGATGCCGGACCTGCGGACACCCGCATCCCAGCTCATCCGGCTGGTCCAGGACGGCGCGGTGCCCACCGCACCGGCCCCGGCCGGCCGCCGCATCCTCGTCGTGGACGCCGACGTCGACCCCGCCGACTCCCTGGTGACCCAGCTGCGGCGCTACGGCCACGAACCCGTCGCCGTGCAGTGCGGCGGCCAGGCCCTGCAGGCCCACGCGGACGCCGACCTGGTACTGCTCGCACTGGAACTGCCCGACCTGGACGGGCTGGAGGTGTGCCGGGCCATCCGCGCCGTCAGCCGGGTCCCCGTCCTCATCGTCACCGCCCGCCAGTCCGAACTGGACTGCGTCCTGGGCCTGCAGGCGGGCGCCGACGACTACGTGACCAAGCCCTACGGACTGCGCGAGCTGATGGCCCGCATCGAGGCCGTCCTGCGCCGCGCCCACTGGCAGCCGGCCGCCCGCCGGTACATCCGCCGCGGACGCCTGCACATCGACGTCAACTCCCGCGAGGTCACCGTGGACGGCAGCGGGATACCGCTGACCCGCAAGGAGTTCGATCTGCTGTGTCTGCTCGCCTCGCACCCCGACACCGTCATCCCGCGCAAACAACTCCTCAAGCAGGTCTGGGGCGACTCCTGGTCCCAGCGCACGGTGGACACCCACGTCAGCAGCCTGCGCGGCAAACTCGGCGGCAGCGGATGGATCGTCACGGTCCGCGGCGTGGGATTCAAACTGGGCGCCGGATAACCGCCGCGGCCCGCCCCGGCACCCCGGACCGGGAGGCGCGGTGACGACCCTCGAGGACGCGTCCGCCGCGGCGGACAGCCGGCCCGCCGGCCGCCACTCCGTGCGCGTGCTGCTCATCCCGCTGGTCCTGGCGATGATGCTCTCCCAGCTCGACAACATGATCGTCGCCACCGCCATGCCCACCGTCACCGCCGAACTCGGCGGCCTCGAACACGTGTCGTGGGTCGTCACCGCCTACACCCTGGCCATGGCCGCCTCCACCCCCCTGTGGGGCCGGCTCGGGGACACCCGGGGCCGCAAGGGCGTCCTGCTCACCGCCATCGTGGTCTTCCTCATCGGATCGGCGCTCAGCGGAGCGGCCCACACCATGGGCCAGCTGATCGGCTTCAGAGCCGTGCAGGGAATCGGCGCGGGCGGCCTGATGGCCGGCGTCATGGCGACCGTGGGAGAACTGGTCCCGCCCCGCGAACGCGGCCGCTACCAGGGCATGATCTCCGCCGCGATGGCGATCGCGATGATCGGCGGCCCGCTGGCCGGAGGCGCGGTCACCGACCACCTCGGCTGGCGCTGGGCCTTCTACCTCAACCTGCCCCTCGGCGTACTCGCCCTGGCGATGATCTGGCTGCTGCTGAAACTGCCCGAACGGCACTCCACCGCCCGCGTGGACCACCTGGGCGCGGCGCTGCTGATGACCGGCATCACCGCCACCGTCCTGCTCACCACCTGGGGCGGCACCCGCCACGCCTGGAACTCGGGCCCCGTCGCCGCCCTCGGCGTGACGGCCGCCGCGGCCCTGTGGGCCTTCACACGCCGCCAGCGGCGCACCGCCCACCCGATCATGCCGCCGCACATGTTCCGCCACCGCAACTTCACCCTCATGTCCGTGATCGGCTTCCTGACCGGCTTCGTCCTGTTCGGCGCGCTGCTCTTCCTGCCGCTGTACCAGCAGGCCGTACAGGGCGCCTCGGCCACCAACTCCGGCCTGCTGCTCCTGCCGATGCTGGCCGCGATGATCCTGACGTCACTGGTGGCGGGCCGGGTCACCACGGTGAGCGGCCGCTACAAGATGTTCCCGGTGACCGGCGGCGCCCTGCTGTGCGCCGGCACCTGGCTGCTGTCGCGGATGGACACCACCACCTCACGCCCCACGGCCGCCCTCTGCATGGCCGTGCTCGGCGCGGGCCTGGGCTTCTTGACACAGATCGTCACCGTGGTCGCGCAGAACAGCGTCGAGCAGAGCGACATCGGCGCCGCGTCCGCGGCGATCACCCTCTTCCGCACCCTGGGCAGCTGCTTCGGCGCGGCGGTCTCCGGCACCCTGTTCAACCGCGAGGTCCAGCGGGTGATGGCCGAACGCGCCCCCGGCCGCTCCGCCCTGGACAACGCCCAGCTGGACGCGGCGAGCCTGGCCCACCTGGAACCCGCCCTGTACGAGGCCTACCGCCACGCCACCGCCGCCGGCACCCACACCGCGTTCCTGCTCAGCGCGGCCGTCGGAGGCGCCGTGTGCGCCGCGGGGCTCCTCGTGCGTCAGGTCGCCCTGCGCAGGACCGCACCGGGCCCCGCACGCCCCGCCCACCCGCTGACGGGCGGCAACCGCTGAGCGGGACCGTTTCCTCAAGCGGTTCTCGAGCACCCCCGCCCTGCCGACGACGGCCCTCCAGCATTCCTCGAGGCCGCTTCGTCCACGCTCCTGTGTACTGGCCGCGGCCCACGGGACCCCCACCGGAATCCGTGTCCGGCCACGGCCCTGCCACTGCGAAACGGGAGTTTCCATGAGCGATCCGGCTCAGAACCCGGGCGCCCGCATGTACGAGGAGTTCGTCGCGATCCACACGGTGTTGCGGCGCGGAACGCGCCTGGTGGTGGACGCGTACGAGCGGCTGGCCGACGGCCACGCCGTCGACACCGCCACGCTGACCGACGCGGCCAGGTGGCTGCTCGCCTTCACCCACGCCCACCACAAGGCGGAGGACGACCTGTTCTGGCCCGTGCTCCAGGAACTCCACCCCGACGCACAGGCACAGCTCAAGGAACTGTCGGACGACCACGTGGTCCTCGACGGGAGGCTGAACGCCCTGGAAAGGGCGATCGGCGACCTCGACGGGGCCACGACGGCCGGCCGGGCCACCGGCGGGACGGACGGCGCCCGGGCGGGCGCCGAGGCCGCCCGGCAGGTCCACCAGGTGCTCGACGCACACCTCACGGCCGAGGAGGCCGTGGTGGAGGACCTGTTCCCGCAGGTCCCCGCACCCGACATCGACCGGCTGCGCGAGGCGTTCATCCAGGGGTCCCCCCGATTCGGCCTGCACTTCCTGTTCGGGTTGCTCGACGACCCCGCCCCGGCCCACGGCCGGGACCTGCTGTGGGAGAACTTCCCGCCGCAGCTGCAAGCCGCCGGGCCCCAGATGACCAGCCGATACGAGGACAGCAAGCAGGGACTGCGGGGTGGGCCGCGAGAGATTTCCCGCTGACCGGTCACATTCCCCGGTCCCCGTTCGTCATAGCACCGACGGACGCCCACTCCGGCCGCCGAGGCCTCTCCCGGCGGCTGTCCCAGCGGCTCCCACCAGCACCGCTCTGGCGGGTGGAACCGCGTTCGATGACCCGATCCTGCACCTTCTGAGGAGTAATCGATGGCTGCCTCCGACGCCACCACGGCCCGGTCAGCACCAGGGGCGGGCCTCAGCCCCGGGCTGATCCTGGCATTCGTCTGCATGGGCCAGTTCATGGTCTTCACCGATGTGTCGATCGTGAACCTCGCCCTGCCGTCCATCCAGGAGGGCCTCGGCATGTCCGAGGTCAGCCTGAACTACATCGTCACGGCCTACGCGACCGTCCTCGGCGGCTTCCTGCTGCTGGGCGGACGCCTGGCGGACACCTTCGGCCGCCGCCGGCTCATCCAGGTCGGCTTCGTCATCTTCGCCCTCGCGTCGCTGACCTCCGGCCTCGCCGAGAGCGGCACGATGCTCATCGCCTCGCGCGCCGTCCAGGGCTTCGGCGCCGCCCTGATCACCCCCGCCGCCCTGGCGATCCTGACCAACACCTTCGCCGAGGGCGCCGAACGCAACAAGGCCCTGGGGGTGTGGGGCTCGCTGTCCGGTATCGCCTCCATCGTCGGCGTGATCCTCGGCGGCGTGCTCGCCGACACCTGGGGCTGGGAGTGGATCTTCTGGATCAACGTGCCCATCGGCCTGACCGCCGCCGTGCTGGCGCCGCGCATCCTGCCCGAGAGCAAGGCCGAGGAGCGCGGCAAGTTCGACACCGTCGGAGCGGTCACCCTCACCGCGGGCCTGCTCCTGCTGATCTTCACGCTCGGTGAGGCCACCACCGTCGGCTGGGACACCTTCCGCACCATCGGCTCGCTGGCCGGCGTGGCCGTGCTGCTGACGGCCTTCATCGTCATCGAGGCCAAGGTCGCCTCGCCGATGATGCCGCTGCGCATCTTCCGGCTGAAGACCATGCGGGTCGCGAACCTCTCCGCCGTGCTCGTCTTCGGCACCTTCGGCTCGCTGTTCTTCTTCGCCAGCCTCTTCATGCAGCAGGCGTTCGGCTACTCGCCCCTCAAGGCGGGCTTCGCCTACGTGCCGCTCGCGTTCTCCGTCGCGGCCGGCGCGGGCATCGCCTCGGGCCTGGTCACCAAGATGGCGGCGCGCCCGGTCGTGATGATGGGCCTCACGCTCACCGTCGCCGGTCTGCTGCTGCTGTGGCGGGCCCCCGCCGACGGCAGCTACGTCGTCGACCTGCTGGCCCCGTTCATCCTGCTCGGCCTCGGCTGCGGCATGGTCTTCGTGACCCTGCAGATCGCCGCGTTCGTCGGAGTCACCGACGAGGACGCCGGCGTGGGGGCCGGCCTGATCAACACCAGCCAGGAAGCCGGCGGCGCGCTCGGCCTGGCCGTCGTGGCGACCATCGCCTACAGCGGCATCAGCTCCGAGATGGCCGCGACCGGCGGCAACCCCGAGCTGGTCGCCGAGGTCCACGAGGCGGCCAACCACGACGCGTTCCTGTCGGGCGCCCTGCTCGGCACGGTCGCGCTGCTGGTGGTCACCTTCATGATGCCCCGCGGCAAGCAGTCCATGAGCTCCATCCCGGCCGAGGCCGGTGACGGCCCCGCCCTGGTGAAGGCCGACGCGGAGAAGTAACAGCGCCCGCCCGGAACCCCGGGCGGCACCCGGACCCACAGTCCACGGCCCCGCCGGCCATCCCCCGAACCGGCGGGGCCGTTCCGCGCCCGCACCCCGGCCACCCCCGCCCCCGGCCACCCCCACCTCCGGCGAACCCCGGCACCCCCGACGGCTGCCGGCCGAACCACCCGCCGCCCGCCCCGGGCGGGGCCCGCCCGGCCCACAGCTCCCGCCGGGGCCAGAGGGCCGCCGTACGCCCGCTCCCGGCGGCTGCCGAGCGAACTCCCACCGCCACCGGCCCGCCACCCGCGGCGACTTGCGCCGAGGCCGGAAAGCCCGCCGTACGCCCACGCCCCCCCGCACCCGTCACCCCGGAGCGGCTGCCCGCCGGGCCCGCCCCCGGGCCGCCCGTCCGGCCGACGGCTTCCGTCGGGGCCGGGGTGCCTGCCGTACGCCCGTGCCCGTCGCCTCCGGGGCGGTCGTCGGCCGGGCCGCTGCCCGCCGGGTCGGCCCCGGGCCGCCCGTCCGGCCGGTGGGCCTTTGCCGGGGCCAGGGAGTCCGCCGTACGTCCGCGCCCGCCGGGGACCGCCCCGCGCCCTGGGTGGCTGCCGACCCGCCAGGCCCCCGCGCCGCCCGCCCAGCCGTCGGACCGTCGGGGCCGGAGGCCGCCGTGCGCCCGCCCCTTTGGCGGCGTCGCCCCGCCCCTCCGGCCGTCCGCCGGGCCCGGAACAGCCCCGCCCGCCGGCCGTCGCGGCCCCTTCCCGCCCGCGTCCCGCACGCCCGCGCGAGGGCGCGCGGCACCGCCGGGGCCCCCGGCCCCGCACCTCCTCCGCCCCGCACCCGCCCCCCCCGGCCGCCCCGCGTCGCCTCGCCCGTGAGCCTGCCCCGCAGCGCGCCGGGCCCCTTTTGAGACGCCCTGCACTCCGCCTGCAGCGCCGCTCGATCGGCACGGTCTTTCCTGGTGCCTGGCTGCCGCCGCGCACACGGGAGCGGTCCCCAAACGATCTGCGTGAGGAGTACTTCATGGCAAAGGGCGCGATAGTCGTCGGCGCCGGGCCGGTCGGCCTGATGCTCGCCGGCGAGCTGCGGCTCGGTGGCGTGGACGTGGTGGTCTACGACAAACTGCCCGCGCCCAGCGGGGAATCGCGCGGCCTCGGCTTCACCAGCCGCACCGCCGAAGTCCTCGACCAGCGCGGCCTGCTCACCGAGCTGGGCGACTTCCGCTGGGGCCAGCACGGCCACTTCGGCGGCGTACGCATCGACTTCACCCTGCTGGAGGAGAGCCACTTCGGAGTGATGGGCCTGGCCCAGTCCCGCACCGAGCAGCTGCTCGGCGACTGGACGGCCCGACTGGGCGTGCCCGTGCGCCACGGCCACGAGGTCACCGGCTTCGAGGAGACCGAGGACGGCGTCGTCGTGCGCTACGACGGCCCCGACGGCCCCGGCGAGGACCACGCCCAGTACCTCGTCGGCTGCGACGGCGGCCGCAGCACCGTACGCCGCCTGGCCGGCATCGCCTTCCCCGGCGACGAGGCGACCCGCGGCATGTACCTGGCGGACGTCACCGGCGCCGACATCCGCCCGCGGCCCATCGGCGAACGTGTCGAGGGCGGCGGCATGGTCCTGTCGGTCGGCCTCGGCGACGGCTACGACCGGATCGTCATCCACGAGCCCGGCGTCCGCCCGCACCACGGCGAGGGCGAACTGACCTTCGCCGAGGTCGCCGACGCCTGGCAGCGCATGACCGGCGAGTCCATCCACCACGGCCGGACCCGCTGGATGACCGCCCTCACCAACGCCACCGGCCTCGCCGAGCACTACCGCAGCGGCCGTGTCCTGCTCGCCGGCGACGCCGCCCACGACCACGCCCCGCTGGGCGCGCAGGGCGTCAGCGTCGGCCTCCAGGACGCCGTGAACCTCGGCTGGAAACTGGCCGCGACGATCAACGGCTGGGCCCCCGAGGACCTCCTCGACACCTACCACGCCGAACGGCACCCGCTGGGCGAACGACTGCTGCGCAACGTCCACGCCCAGTCGCTGCTCTACCTCAGCGGCGAGGAGATGGAACCGCTGCGCGCCGTCATGCGCGAACTCGTGCGGATCCCCGACGCGGCCCGGTACCTGGCCGGCCAGGTCAGCGGCCTGCACATCCGCTACGACGTCGGAGCAGGCGAACACCCGCTGCTGGGCCTGCGCCTGCCGCCGCAGCGCGAGCTGGAGCACCCCGACGGCGCCCGCACCCGGGTCGCCGAACTGCTGCACCGCGCACGCGGCGTGTTCATCACCACCGGCGACCCGGACACCGCCCGCAAGAGTGCCGCCGACTGGTCCGACCGCGTCGACGTCGTCACCGGCACCTGGACCGAGGACGGCGGACCCGAGGCGGTGCTGCTGCGCCCCGACGGCCACGTCGTGTGGACCGCACCGGACGGCGGCGAACTGCACGACGCCCTCACCCGCTGGTTCGGCGCCGCCACGGCATGACACGCGCGGGCCCGCGGGGTCCGGCCGTCCCGCCACGGGATGGCCGCACCCCGCGGGCCGGCCGCACGGCGGCCCCGCCCGCACGCCGCCGCACCCGCGGTGCCGGACCGCCCGGCCCACGCCCCCGACCCCCGAAAGGCCACTGTCATGACCGTCCTCGTCACCGGCAGCCGAGGCAAGGTCGGCTCCCTGCTCGTGCAGGTCCTGCACGAGCACGGCGTCGCCGTCCGCGCCGCCTCCAGCACCCCCGAGAAGCTGTCCCTGCCCGCGGGCACCGAGTCCGTACGCCTCGCACTCGACACCCCGGCCCACTTCGCGGCCGCCCTCGACGGTGTCGACTCCGTCTTCCTGTACGCCGAACCGGCGGCGGTCGACGCCTTCGTCGAACAGGCCGGGAAGGCGGGGGTGCGACACGTCGTGATCATGTCCGCCGACGCCGTACTGCGCCCCGGCGCCGCCGACGACCCGATCGCCGCCCCGCACCTCGCCGTCGAGCAGGCCCTGGCCGCCTCACCCCTCACCTCCACCCCCCTGAACTGCGGCGCACTGGCCTCCAACGCGCTGCCCTGGGCGTGGTCGCTCAAGGCACGCGGCACGGTGGGCCTGCCCTACCCGGACAGCCACGCCGACCCGGTCAACGAGCGCGACATCGCCGAGGCGGCGTACGCGGTCCTCACCGACCCCGCGCTGCGGGGCCGGTCCTACCACCTCACCGGACCGCAGTCCCTCACCTTCGCCGAGCACGTCGGGATCATCGCGGCCGCGGCCGGCCGGGACATCCCCGTCGAGCGGATCCCACCGCAGGTGTGGCGGGCGAACAAGCCCGGCTTCATGCCGGACGACATCGCCGACGCGCTGCTCACGCTGTGGGCCGCCAGCACGGCACCGGTCCCGCTCACCGACCACGTCGAACAGCTCACCGGCCACCCGGCCCGCCCCTTCACCGAATGGGCCGCCCAGCACGCGGACGCCTTCCGCGCCTAGCCGGACCCACCGGCCACGACGCCACGAGGACATGGGTAGATGACGCTGAACAGACGCACGATGCTCGCCCTGGGCACCGGAGCGACGGCCCTCGCCCTGACGGGCACCCCCGCCGACGCCCGCCCCCGCCCCACCGGCCCCGTGCCCTCCGACAGGGAGCTGGCCCGCTCCCTGCCCGGCGGCTTCCGCAGCCGGTACGCGACGGTCAACGGCGTACGCCTGCACTACGTGAGCGGCGGACACGGACAGCCCCTGCTGCTCGTCCCCGGCTGGCCCCAGACCTGGTGGGCCTACCGCAAGGTCATGCCCCAGCTCGCCCGCCGCCACCACGTCATCGCCGTCGACCTGCGCGGAATGGGCGGCTCGGACAAGCCCGCCGGCGGCTACGACAAGAAGACGATGGCGGCCGACCTGCACGCCCTGGTGCGCCGGCTGGGCCACCGCCAGGTGAACATCGCCGGACACGACATCGGGTCCATGGTGGCCTTCAGCTTCGCCGCCAACCACCCCGAGGCCACCCGCAAGGTGGCGCTGCTGGACACCCCGCACCCCGACCAGAGCGAATACGAGATGCGGCTGCTGTACCGGCCCGGGACCGGAACGGCCCTGTGGTGGTGGGCGGTCAACCAGCTCCAGCACCTGCCGGAACAGCTGATGTGCGGCCGCATGCGGCACGTCGTGGACTGGCTGTACGCCCACTCCCTCGCCGACCAGAGCCTGGTCGGCGACCTCGACCGCGAGATCTACGCGCACGCCTACAACAGCCCGCAGGCCGTGCGGGCCGCCACCCGCTGGTACCAGGCCTGCCACCAGGACATCACCGACCTGGCCGGGTACGGCCCGCTCACCATGCCCGTGCTCGGCATCGGCGGCACCTTCACCTACGAGGACCTGGAACGGAAACTGACCGCGCAGGGCACCGACGTCCGCATGGTGCGGGCATCGAAGTCGGTGCACTACCTGCCCGAGGAGGAACCCGACGTCGTCGCCGGGGCCCTGCAGGACTTCTTCGGCTGACGGCACCCGCCCAAGCCCCGGACCCGCGCCGCACACCACCGGTGCGGTCCCGCCCGCACCGCGGTGTGCAGCGCACGCCATCCATCTGCATGAGGAGTACGAAATGGCAAAGGGCGCGATAGTCGTCGGCGCCGGCCCGGTCGGGCTCATGCTCGCCGGTGAACTGCGGCTGGGCGGTGTGGACGTCGCCGTCTACGACAAGCTGCCCGCCCCCAGCGGGGAGTCCCGCGGCGTCGGCTTCACCCGCCGGGCGGCCGAGGTGTTCGAACAGCGCGGTCTGCTGGAACGCTTCGGCGACGTCGAATGGGCCCAGGGCCACTTCGGCGGCGTACGCATCGACTTCAGCACACTGGACGACAACCACTTCAGCGTCCGCGGCGTCCCCCAGTTCCGCACCGAGGAGATCCTCGAGGACTGGCTGAAGGAACTGGGCGTGCCCGTGCTGCGCCGCCACGAGGTGACCGGCTACCGGGAGACACCCGACGGCGTCGTCGTCGAGTACGAGGGCCCGGACGGCCACGGCGAGGACACCGCGCAGTACCTCGTGGGCTGCGACGGGGCACGCAGCCTCGTGCGGACCCTGGCGGGCATCGACTTCCGCGGCTGGGGCGCCACCCGCGGGATGTACATGGCCGACCTGGTCGGCGCCGGAGTACGGCAGCGGCCCATCGGCGAGAAGGTGCCGGGCGGCATGGTGATGGCGTTCAACCTGGAGAACGGCGTCGACCGCATCGTCATCCACGACGAGACCCTGCGCCCGCCGGAGGACAAGAGCGCCCTGAGGTTCGGCGACATCGCCGACGCCTGGCAGCGCATGACCGGCGAGTCGCTGCACCACGCGGAGGTCCGCTGGATCAGCTCCTTCACCGACACCACCCGCCAGGCCGAGCACTACCGCAGCGGCCGCGTCTTCCTCGCCGGCGACGCCACCCACATCCACATGCCGGCCGGCGCCCAGGGCATGAGCGTCGGCGTCCAGGACGCCGCGAACCTCGGCTGGAAGCTGGCCGCGGCCATCAACGGCTGGGCACCGAAGGACCTGCTCGACACCTTCGAGAGCGAGCGGCACCCCGTCGGCGAGAAACTGATGCGCAACACCCGCGCCCAGACCCGGCTCTACCTCACCGGCGACGAGATGGAGCCGCTGCGCGCCGTCATGCGCGAACTGGTGGCCCTGCCCGAAGCCGCCCGCCACCTGGCCGGAATCGTCAGCGGCATCGACATCCGCTACGACATGGGCCCCGGCACCCACCCGCTGCTCGGCCTGCGCCTGGCCCCCGGCCACGCCCTGCTGCTCCCGGACGGGGGCCGCACCCGGGTGGCCGAACTGCTCCACCCCGCACGCGGCGTGCTCCTGGTCACCGGCGCGGCGGACGACGCCGCCCGCCTCCGGCAAACCGCCGCCGGCTGGAGCGACCGGGTCCGCACGGTCGAGGCGGACTGGGCCGAACCCCCCGCCCAGGACCGTCCCGCCGCGCTGCTGCTGCGCCCCGACGGCCACGTCGCCTGGGCCGCCCCGGACGGCGCGGACCTGCTCGGGCAGGCGCTGGAGCGCTGGTTCGGCAGGGGCCGGGACACGGCCGGCCGGGCGCAGGCCGTCGGCGCGGCGAGCGTCTGACGCACCGGAGCACACCGCGTTTCCCCACCGGCTTTTCCCGACCCTGTCACACACGCGGCCCGCGCGTCGTCAGACAGGTGAGGGTCGGGTCCCATCCGGTGCCGCCACCGCACCGCCCGGCGGTCAATTCCCCCGCGCCGCCGGCGCGGTGCGGTGGCTCACTGGGAACCGGCCTTCACCACCCCCTCCGGGGGGCGCGGACGGCCACGGACGGCCGCCGCCCGCGGCCCCGCATCGAGCGGGACCGCGGGCGGCGGCCGTTCACCTGCCCCAGGACCGGTCAGGCGCGCGCTCGAACCTTCGCCGCCTCGACGAACGCCTCGAACAACGGCACCGTGTCCTCGCCCAGTTCGCCGTGCGCCTGCAGACCCGCCAGGAACGGCGCCGACGGGTCCTCGGCCTCCGCCCCCTCGATGACACCGTCGTCCGACCAGGCGGTGGCCACCAGCCCGGCCCCGAGCCTGTCGATGCCCTGGTGGTGGTGGCAGTACACGGTCGGCGACGTGCCGAGCGCACCGCCCAGCACCGAATCGGGCTTCACCCGGATCGTGCGCGGCTCGTAACGGCCGGGCACGGCGGGGGAGTGCTCGGGCAGATGCTGATCGAGCGTGCCGCCACGGGAGACGGAGATCAGCTGCAGACCCCGGCACACCGCGAGGACGGGAATGCCCCGCCGCTCCGCCACGGCCAGCGCGGCCAGCTCCGCCGCGTCCCGCGCCGGGTGCGGCGGGAAGGTGAACCTGCTCCGCTCGGCCCCGTACAGGGCCGGGTCGAGGTCCGCGCCCCCGCTCATCAGCAAGGCGTCCGCGCGTTCCACCACCGCCTCCACCGCCTCCACCAGCGGAGGCAGCAGCACGGGTGCGCCGCCCGCCTGTGCCACCTTGTCCAGATACGGTTGCGGCAGCAGCGAGACCGCCACCTCGCCCCAGATGTTCCAGTCCACTGTCGTCGCGTCGGCGGTCACCGCCACCACGGGTCGCGTCATCGTGCTGCCGTCCCTCTCCCTCGAAGAACCGGCCCGTCCGGCCGGACGACCAGTGCATCGCAGCCCACTGGACAAGGGGTCGAGCCCGGCCGGGGGTGAGGGCCCGGCGGCCGGCCCCTCACCCCGCGCCGCCGACGGCCGCCGCGCCCGCCGCCCGCGCGGCCGGCGCCACCGCACGCACCGCGCACAGCGACAGGGCACGGCGCGCGTAGCCCTGCGCGAGATCGGGACGGCCGAGCGCGTCGTGGGCCCGCGCCAGCCCCTGCAAAGCACGCGCCTGCTCATGACGGAACCCCACCTCGCAGGCGAGCGCGAGCGCCGCCTCGTGCTGCTCCGCCGCCTGCCGGGGCGCCCCCAGCGCCAGGGCCGCCTCGCCCAGCGCGTTCAGCGCCTCCGTCTCGTGCCCCCGGTTGCCCAGCGCACGCTGCGCCCGCAGGGCACGCAGTGCCAGACCGTGCGCCCTCCCGTACCGCCCCTGCCGCCCGTGCACCGCCCCCAGGCCCATCAGCGCCACGGCCTCACCGCCCCGGTCACCCAGCTCCCGGTACAGCTCCAGGGCCCGGTGGTGATGGCCCCGGGCGGCCTCGAGACGGCCCAGGCGCTCGTACACCAGACCGAGGCCCATCTGGCCGCGGGCCTCACCGCACCGGTCCCCGACGGACCTGAACAGCCGCAGGGCCGTCAGGAAGCAGTGGTGGGCCTGCTCCTGGTCGTGGCCGCGCAGGAACAGATGGCCCAGGCAGTCCCGCGCCCGTGCCTCACCGAACCGGTCACCGGTCTGCCGGGCCAGCCGCACCGCCCGCGCCGCGAGCCGGGCCGCCCGCTCGTCACGGCCCCGGCGCCAGTCCAGCCACGCCAGATCGGTCAGGAACCGGCCCTGCGCGCTGTGGTCGCCGCTGACCGCGCTGACGTGCAGCGCCTGCTCGGCCAGCGCGAGCGCCTCGGCGTGCAGCGCCCGGTCGAACAGGTAGCGGTGCAGGGCGGACGCCAGCCGGAGGGTGTGCGCGGGCCACCCGTGCGCGGCCGTGTACGCGCCGGCCGCGACCAGGCCGGGGCGCTCGGCCTCCAGCCACGCCTCGGCCTCCTGCGCGTCGCGCAGCACCACCGGCGCACCGGGCCGGTCGGCGGGCGGCAGCGTGTGCCGGTGCGCGCCGCGGCCCTGGGGGAACAGCAGCGCGGCGGCGGCCGACGCACCCGCCACGCAGTGGTCGAAGAGCCGGTGCAGCGCGGCCCGCCGCGCGGCGGGGGCCTCCTCGTCCTCGGCGATGGCGTGCGCGTACTGGCGCAGCAGATCGTGGAAGGTGTAGCGGTCCGCCTGGTGCTGGCGCACCATGTGCGCGTCCAGCAGGTCCTCCAGCAGCCGCCCGGCCCGCTCGGGCGCGATCCCCGCGAGGGCCGCCGCCGCACGGACGCCCGCGTCGGGCCCCGGGTGCAGCCCGAGCAGCCGGAACATACGCCGCTGCTCGGCGTCCAGCTGCTGGTACGACATGGCGAACGCGGCGGCCACACCCCGCTCGGACGTGGACAGTTCGGCCAGGCGGCGGCGCTGGTCGCGCAGCCGGTCGGCCAGATGGGCCGCACTCCACCGCGGCCGGTGACGCAGCCGGCCGGCGGCGATGCGCACCGCGAGCGGCAGGAAGCCGCACAGGTGCAGGATGTCCAGCGCGGCCAGCGGCTCGTCGTCCACCCGCTTGCCGACGATCCTGGCGAACAGCTCGATCGCGTCCGCCGCCGGCAGCGGATCCAGCGACAGGCACGCCGCCCCGTCCAGGTCCGTCAACCGCCGCCGGCTGGTGACCAGCAGCAGACTACGGGTCGCGCCCGGCAAGAACGGCCGCACCTGCTCGGTGCCGGCCACGTTGTCCAGGACCACCAGCACCCGCCGGCCGGCCAGCTCGGCCCGCCACAGCCCGGCCCGCTCCGCCGCGGACACCGGGATCCGCTCGGCCGGGACCCCGAGCTGCCGCAGCAGCACCCCCAGCGCGCCGCCCGCGTCCAGGGGCGCTCGGCCGGCCGCGTGCCCCTGCAGGTCCACGAAGAGCCGCCCGTCCGGGTACCGCTCGGCGAGCCGGTGACCGGCGTGCACGGCCAGGGCCGTCTTGCCGATGCCCGCCATGCCGTCGATCACCGACACCGTCACGGCCGCCTGCGCACCGGACCGCTCGGCCAGCAGACACGCCAGCTCGGCGGCGCGCCCGCAGAAGTCCGGCACGTCGTACGGCAGGAAGTTCGCCTGCCGCGGCCGGCCCGCCCGCGCCCGCTCCCGCGCCGGCGCGGCAGCGGGCAGGAGGGCCCCGGCGGCGGACGGCCCCCGGCTCGTGGCCGGCCGGGCCGGGGCCGCCAGCGCGGGGTCGTCGTGCAGGATGGCCCGTTCCAGCGCGACGAACGCCCGGCCGGGGTCCAGCCCCTGCTGCTCGGTGAGCGTGCGCCGCAGCCCGCGGGCCACCGCCAGGGCATCGGCCTGCCGGCCCGCCCGGTGCAGGGCCAGCATCAGCCGGCCCGACAGCCGCTCCCGCAGCGGATGCGCGGCCACCAGCGCGGCCAGCTCGTCGACGAGCTGCTCGTGCCGGCCCAACGACAGCTCCAGCTCCGCCAGGTGCTCGTAGGCGCTCAGCCGCCGCTCCTGGAGACGGGCTCGCGCACTGTCGGCGTAGTCGGCCCGCACGTCCGCCAGCGGCCGCCCCCGCCACAGCGACAGCCCCCGCCTGATCCCGGCCGCCGCCCTCGCCGGATCGTCCGCCTCATCCGCCGCGCGGAGCCGGTCGGTGAAGTCCTCCAGGTCCAGCTGCCCGGCCCGCACCGTGATCACGTACCCGGCCGGCCGGGTCTCCAGCAGCCGGTCCGCGCCCGCGGTGCGCAGCACCCGGCGCAGCGCCGCGACGGCCGCGTGGATCTGCGCCCGGGCCGTGTCCGGCGGCGCCGGCCCCCACATCGCGTCGATGATCTGCTCCGCGCCGAGCACGGTCCGCGCGTTCAGCAGCAAATAGGCCAGCACCCCCCGGTGACGGGGCGCCAGCCCCGGCAGAGACCGCCCCGCCACCGACACCTCCACCGGACCCAGGATCGAAAAACGCACCGTCATGACTGCCGCAGACCCTCTCCCGGCACCGGCCCGGACCCACCGGCCAGGCACCTATAGCGAACGCATCGCGTACCTATGAACGGCCTCGTCCACGCTGGCAGGAGACCCGAAGACCACCTTCCGGATGCTGCACTGGAGAGGCAGGGATGACCGACAAGATCGCTCTCGTCACGGGAGCAAACAAGGGAATCGGTTTCGAAATCGTGCGCCAGCTCGGCGAACGGGGCATCACCGCCGTCATCGGCGCCCGCGACGAACTGCGCGGCAAGGAGGCGGCACGGGAACTCGGCCGCCCCCACGTCCAGCTCGACGTGACCGACCCGGACAGCGTCGCCGCCGCCGCCCGGTGGATCGAGACGGAGTACGGCCGGCTGGACATCCTGGTGAACAACGCCGGCGTCACCGTCGCGCCGCCCCTGGGCCTGCCCAGCGCCACCACCACCGGGACACTGCGCCGGATCTACGAGACCAACGTGTTCGGCGTCGTCACGGTGACCAACGCGATGCTGCCGCTGCTGCGCAGGTCGCCGGCCGCCCGCATCGTCAACCAGTCCAGCGAACTCGCCTCCATGACCCGGGTGATGACCGAGGACAGCCCCCTGTGGCCGCTGAACAACATGCCGTACAACTCCTCCAAGGCCGCCCTCAACATGATCACCGTGACCTACGCCAAGGAACTGTGGGGCACCCCGGCCAAGGTCAACGCCTGCGATCCCGGCTACTGCGTCACCGACATCAACAACGGCATGGGCTACATCACGGCCGCCGAGGGCGCCCGGATCGCCGTACGCCTGGCGACGCTGGACGCCGACGGCCCCACCGCCCAGTTCTTCGGGAACGAGGGCCCGCTGCCCTGGTGAGTTCCCGGATCCGCCGCAGCCGGGCGGGCCGCCGCACCACCTCCCGCTCCACCGCGGCGCAGCGGCACCCGCACGCTGAGCGGACCCCTCCTGGTCCCCCCGCGCAACACCACCGGTGAGGCACCGGCCCCACCCGGCACGGCCCGGCACGCGCCGGACCCCGCCGGGACGACGGCCGACGCCCCCGCGGCACGCGGAGGAGCCCCGCGCCCGCGGCGCGCCGCGGGCGCGGCAGCCGTACGGCACGCCGGAACACCTGCCCGGCGCCCCCGCGGCCGCCCGCCGCGCACCGGATGTCCCGTCCGCACCCACCGAAAGCGGAGTTCGCTCATGGAAGCACGGATGACCAACCCGGCCGGTGTCCTTCCCGGCGCCACGCAGGCGATCGGCGCCCTGCTGAAGGCGACCCGACAGGGCGGCGTCCCGCATCTCACGCTGGAACTCGTCCACCTGCGCGTCAGCCAGATCAACGGCTGCAGCGCCTGCGTCGACGCCTCCTGCCGCAGCGCCCGCGAGGCCGGGGAGAGCGAGGAACGCCTCACCACCGTGGCGGCCTGGCACGACGCGCCCTTCTTCACCGACGCCGAACGCGCCGCCCTCGCCCTCGCGGAGCACGCCACACGGCTCGCCGACCGCGAGGACGCCGTCCCGGACCCCGTCTGGGACGAGGCCGCCCGCCACTACGACGAGAAGGGCCTCGCGGCGATCGTGATGATGACCGCCGTGGCCAACTTCTTCAACCGCCTCAACGCCACCACCCGTCAGACGGCCGGCCGGGCCTGGTGAACCGCGCCGCAGCGGCCCGGCACCCCCTCGCGGGGGCCGGGCCGCCGTGCCGGGACGGCGGACGCCGTCAGGACGCCCCCACACGCCCGGCACGCCGCGGGGAGGAGAACCGCCGGGTGATCGGCCGCTCCACCAGCGCGTACAGCGCCCACGACGCCAGCACGCTGATCACCAGCCCCAGCGCCACCAGGCCGGTGGTTTCGGCGATCGAGAAGGTGCCCTCGAGCTCCTTGCGCAGGTAGGTCAGCACGATGAAGTGGACCAGGTAGAAGGCGAACGAGATCTCGCCCAGCCAGAGCATCGTCCGGCCGCGGAACCAACTCCTCGTGCCCCGGATGTCCGCGGTCGCGGCGGCCGCGATCAGCAGCGCGATCGGGATGATCGTCACCGAACGCTGCGAGTACAGGAACGGCACGTACGAGCACAGCACATAGCTGCCGGCCAGCAGCACGCCCGACCACGCCATGCCGATGTTGAACCAGCGCCCGCGGACGACCGCCTGCGCGACCAGCATGCCGAGCGCGAAGTCCAGCACCCGCGTCACCGGCAGGTTGTAGGCGAACCAGTACTGCTCGGCGGAGACCGTCGCCCCCAGCGAGGCACCGGGGAAGTAGGGCCGGTCCGCGATGAACACGTACGCCGCCCAGGGGGTCGCGATGATGCCCGCCGTCACCCCCGCGATCCAGTACGGCAGGTGCGCGGCACGGATCCGCTGGAACCACGAGTGCAGCAGCGGGAAGCACGCGTAGAAGAACGCCTCGCACCCCAGCGACCAGCTCGGCTGGTTCACGCTGGAGAACACGTCGAAGTCCGGCACCCACACGTGCACCATGAACAGGTTGGCGACCGCCGTCCCCGTCGTGGTGTACGCCGACGCGAACAGCACCAGCGCCAGCGCCCAGGTGACCACGTAGTTCGGGTAGATCTTCACCAGCCGGCGGCGCCAGAACCTCGGTGCCGTGTCCCGGTCGCGCGCCGACCACGTCAGGACGAAACCGCTCAGGACGAAGAAGAACGTCACGCCCAGCGCGCCCGCGTTCCCGGTCACGTCGAAGAGGTTCATCGCCGCCGAGTCCGACTCGAGCAGCCGCAGATGGGGGAAGGGCAGGCCCACGTGGTTGAAGAACACCAGCAGCGCCGCACCGAACCGCAGCCCCGTCAGCGAGTCCAGCCGCGCCGAACGGGCACGTCCCGCCGCCTTGTCCTGCCCGCCGGCAGCCGCCTTCGCCGAGTCGCCGGGCCCGGCCGGGCCCCGCCCGCCGACCGCCGTGGGCGGAGAACCGCCACCCGTCATCTCGTCGTGTGCCACGCGAAAGCCTCCTCGCCCCTGGGGAGGTGCTCTGCCGACGGGACAGAGCACCGCTGCGCGGGCGATTAGACGGCACACGGCTCGAACCGCGCTGGGGCGAGGACCAGGAACCGGCACGACCGGCCGGCACGGACGTCACGGGCGCCGGGCCGGGGGCGCCACGGGCGCGGGCCGTCACCCGCCGGGCCTCACGGGCGCCGGGCCGGCACGCAGGCCGGGCGCCGGCGGCTCTCAGCCGTCCAACAGGGCCAGGTCCAGCGTCAGCAGCCGGTCCGGCTCGGTGATGACGTCGATCTCGGTGATGCAGCCGTCCCGGACGTCGAACGTCATCGCCCGGAACCCCTCGCCCGCCTGCGCGGCGATCACACCGGGCGAGCCGTTGATCAGCGCCAGCTGCGCCACCTCGGCGATCCGCGCGAACGCCGCCGCCGTCGACGCCACCGCCGGCGCGCCCCGCGCCCCGAGCCGGCCGTCGGAACGCGCCACGACACCGGGGTCCAGCACGTTCAGCAGCGCCTCGAAGTCACCGCCGCGCGCGGCGGACAAGAACGCCTCGACCACCTCACGCCGCTTGACCAGGTCGGGGTCCGACACCGCGGGCCCGCCGCGCACCCGGCGCCGCGCCCGGCTGGCCAGCTGCCGGGCCGCCGCCGGCGTGCGCTCGACGATCGGCGCGATCTCGTCGAAGGGGACACCGAACATGTCGTGCAGCACGAACGCCAGCCGCTCCGCCGGGTCCAGCGCTTCCAGCACCACCAGCAGCGCCAGCCCCACCGAGTCCGCCAGCAGTGCGTGCTGCTCGGGGTCCCCCTTCTCCTCGTGGACGTGGTCCGGCACGTGGACCACCGACTCGAACGGGTCCTCCCGGCGGATGCGGCGCGACTTCAGCATGTCCAGGCACACCCGGCCCACCACCGTGGTCAGCCATCCCCGCAGGTTCTCGATGTCGCTGTCGTAGGCCCGGTTCAGCCGCAGCCACGCCTCCTGCACGGCGTCGTCCGCCTCGGTGAGCGAGCCCAGCATGCGGTACGCGACCGCCCGCAGATGCCCACGGGCACCCTCGAACTGCTCGGCCAGCCATTCCTGCTCGTCCATGCCAGGTCTCCTCCCGCTCGGTTGCTCACCACCTTGACGTACGGGAGCACGCCGATGTGACCGCACACCCGCTCCCGCGTGCGAGGCGAGGGCACCCTCGAGCAGGGGCCGAGTCCTGTTTGAGCGCGGCGGCCGACGGTGGCGCAAAGGAGGCGCTGTGGACCGTTCACCTGACGATGGCCCGGGCCGGCTCGCCGGATCCCCCCTCGCACCCCCCGACACCACCGGCCGGCGGACGCCGGCCGCCGAGCACAGGATTCCCGCCGCAGACAGCAGACACGCCGAGCTGTGCATCGTCGGTGCCGGACCGCGCGGACTGTCCGTACTGGAACGGCTGTGCGCCCACGAACGCAAGTTCCCGCGCTGGGACCGCGTCACCGTGCACGTGGCCGACCCCTCGCCCCCCGGCTCCGGCCGGGTCTGGCGGCCCACCCAGTCCCGGCACCTGCTGATGAACACCGTCGCCTCCCAGGTCACGGTGTTCACCGACGCCAGCGTCCGCACCGAAGGCCCCCTGGAGGAAGGCCCCAGCCTCCACCAGTGGGCCAAGGCGGTGGGCGCCGGCGCCCTGACCCCGGGCCCGGGCCTCACCCACGACGAGGAGACCCTCGCCGAGGCCCGCGCCCTGGGACCGGACGCCTACCCCACCCGCGCCCTGTACGGCCACTACCTGATGTGGGTGTTCCGACAGGTCACCACCGAGGCCCCGGCGCACGTCACCGTACGCGTGCACCCCGCACGGGCCGTCTCCCTGACCCAGGACACCACCGAGGCGGACCACCCGGCCCAGACCGTGCTCCTGGAGGACGGCACCCGGCTGACCGGCCTGTCCGCGGTGGTCCTCGCCCAGGGCCACGTCCCGGCCCGGCCCACCGGCACCGAACAGCGGCTCGCCGACTTCGCCGACCGGCACGGCCTGACCTACCTCGCTCCCGCCAACCCCGCCGACACCGACCTGACCTGCGTCGCCCCCGGCGAGACGGTCCTGCTGCGCGGACTCGGCCTGAACTTCTTCGACTACACGGCGCTGTTCACCCAGGGCCGGGGCGGCACCTTCGCACGCACCGACGGCCGGCTCGTCTACCGCCCCTCGGGCCGCGAACCACGTCTGTACGCCGGCTCCCGGCGCGGCGTGCCCTACCACGCGCGCGGCGAGAACGAGAAGGGCGCCCACGGCCGCTACTTCCCCCGACTGCTCACCGCCCCCTTCGCCGAAGCCCTGCGGGCCCCCGGCGGCCGGCCCCGCCCGGTCCGCTTCACCGCCGACCTGTGGCCCCTGATCGCCAAGGAGGTGCAGAGCGTCTACTACGAGACCCTGCTCACCGCCCGCGGCCACGACAGCGCCCAGGTGGCCCGGTTCGCCGCACAGTACCTGCACACCCCGCCCGGCCCCGCGGAGGAACACCTCCTCGACACCTACGCCGTCCCCGCCCGCGAGCGCTGGGACTGGGACCGCGTCCTGCACCCCTACGGCGGGCGCACCTTCGCCGACCTGGCCGCCTTCCGCACCTGGCTGCGCGCCCACCTCGACGACGACGTCCACCAGGCCCGCCTCGGCAACGTCAGCGGACCCCGCAAGGCGGCCCTCGACGTCCTGCGCGACCTGCGCAACGAGATCCGGCTCACCATCGACCACGCCGGGCTCGACGCGTCCTCGCACCGCGACGAACTCGACCGCTGGTACACCCCGCTCAACGCCTACCTGTCCATCGGCCCGCCCGCCTCCCGCATCGAGGAGATGGCCGCCCTCATCGACGCGGGCATCCTCGAGGTCACCGGACCCGGCATGCGCGTCGAGGCCGACGCCGACGCCCCGGACGGCCCCCGCTTCACCGGCACCAGCGACATCCCCGGCGTACGCGTCCACGCCACCACGCTGATCGAGTCCCGGCTGCCCGAGATCGACCTGCGCCGCACCGCCGACCCGCTGATGAACCACCTGCTGCACACCGGCCAGTGCCGCCCCTACCGCATCCCCGGCGCGGACGGCGAGGACTACGAGACCGGCGGACTGGCCGTCACCGCCCGCCCGTACCACCTGGTGGACGCCGCCGGCGCCGCCCACCCCAGGCGCTTCGCCTACGGCGTGCCCACCGAGTCCGTCCACTGGGTGACCGCCGCCGGCATCCGGCCCGGAGTCGGCTCGGTCACCCTGGAGGACTCCGACGCCATCGCGGCGGCCGTCCTCGCCCTGCCCCCGCCCTCCGCCTCCGTCCGCCCGCCCGCCACCACACCGTTCCCGGCCCGCGGCACCGCCGCCGGCCCGCAGGCGGCGAGGAAGGCCTCATGACCCACGACCCGCCCGCCCCCGCCTCCTGCCCGGCGGACACCGGCCTGCTCTCCCCGGTCCGGGCCGGCACCCGCGTCGAGGCGGCCGTCAGCGACACCGCCTGGCTGCAGGCGATGCTCGACGCCGAGGCGGCCCTGGCCCGCGCCCAGGCGCGATGCGGGACGGTCCCCGAGGCGGCGGCCCGCACCATCACCGCCTGCGCCCGAGCCGACCGGCTCGACGCACGCCGGCTGGCCCTCGCCGCCCGCGAGACCGCCAACCCCGTGGTCGGCCTGGTCAAAGCGCTGACGGCCGAGGTCGCCCAGTGCTCGCCCGAGGCCGCCGAGTACGTCCACCGCGGCTCCACCAGCCAGGACGTCTTCGACACCGGCGCCATGCTCGTCGCGGCACGCGCCCTGCGGCTGATCGTCGCCGACCTGCACACCGTCGCCGACGCGACGGCCGGCCTCGCCGCCCGCCACCGCGACACCGTCATGGCGGGCCGCACCCTCACCCTGCACGCCGTACCCACCACGTTCGGCCTGAAGGCGGCCGGCTGGCGCCGGCTCACCCTGGACGCCGCCGAACGCCTGACCCGCATCGCCGACCACGGCCTGCCCGTCTCCCTCGGCGGCGCGGCCGGCACCCTCGCCGGCTACCTCCAGCACGCCGGCCCCCGCACCACCCCCGAGGCCCTGCTCGACGACCTGGGCGCCGCCTACGCCGACGAGACCGGCCTGGCCGTCCCCGACCTGCCCTGGCACGCCCTGCGCACCCCCATCGCCGACCTCGGCGCGGCACTCGCCCACACCACCGGCGCACTCGGCAAGATCGCCGCCGACGTGCAGGTGCTGACCCGCACCGAGATCGGCGAGGTCACCGAACCCGGCACCGCCGGCCGCGGCGCCTCCTCGGCGATGCCGCACAAACGCAACCCGGTCCTCGCCACCCTCATCCGCTCGGCCGCCCTCCAGGTGCCCGCCCTCGCCTCGGTCCTGGCCCACTGCCTGCCCACCGAGGACGAACGCTCCGCCGGCCTGTGGCACGCCGAGTGGCAGCCCCTGCGCGAGGCGCTGCGCCTGACCGGCGGCGCCGCGCAGACCGGTGCCGAACTCACCCGTGGGCTCGTCGTCCACCCCGGCCGGATGCGCGCCAACCTCGAGGCGACCGGCGGGCAGATCGTCTCCGAACGCGTCTGCGCCGCCCTCACCCCCCTGCTCGGCGCAGCGGAGGCGAAGGAACTGCTGACCCGGGCCTCCCACCAGGCGGACGGGGCCTCCCGCCCGCTGGCCGACGTCCTGTCCGAACACCCCGCGCTCGAAGACGTCCTCACCCACGACGAACTGACCGCCCTCCTGGACCCGGCCGCCTACACGGGCGCGGCGGCAGCCCTGGTGGACCGCTCCCTGACGGACCCCGCCACGCGGTAGGAGCAGGGCGGCAGGACAAGAAGGGCAGCGGGCACGGGAAGGGGCGCCGGAAGCAGCGACGGGCGAGAAAAAAAGGGGACGGGGCGGGCGCCTGCGGCGCCCGCCCCGTCCCGCCCGCCCCGCGCCGGTGGTCAGCCGGCGACCGGTCCCGCGACCTGGCGGGTGGTGGGGATCAGCCGGTGCCACAGGTTGCTCAGACCCGTGGCGAGCAGGATCCCGGCGAGCTGCTGGTCGCTGAAGTATTTGGCGGCCTCGGCCCACACCTCGTCCGACACCGCGTCCTGACGGTCGCTCAGCCGCGTCGCCGCCTCCGCGAGCGCCAGCGCGGCGCGCTCCTCGGGGGTGAAGAACGGCGTCTCACGCCAGGCCGCGACCGTGCTGATCCGCTCGTCGCTCTCACCGGCCGCCTTCAGGTCACCGGCGTGCTTGTGCACGTTCCAGCTGGAGCCGTTGATCTGGCTGGCACGCAGGTAGATCAGGTTGATCGTGGTCTCCGGCACCCCGGTGTTCTTCACCGCCCCGGCCACGCCCAGCAGTGCCGGGATGACCTCGGGACCGGCGACGATCGCGGGGTTGGGCATACGAGCAGTCATGGGTTCCTCCAGAAATCCATAAGCGACCGGTATCGGGCGGCCGCGATGCCTTCACTGCACTGACGACCCGGAAGCAGTGAATGTGACCGGCGCACGGGAAAACTTCCCCGAGCCGCCACCGGCCCTGCGCCGGCCACCGCCAGCATGCCCGCCCGCCCCGCCCGCCCGCCCCCGTCCCGACCGTTCCTCCAGCGCGCCTCGACCCGGGCATCGGCATCAGGCCGCCCCGCCGCAGAAGGGACAGAATCCCGAGGCCCACGGCTGGAGCAAACCTGTTGTGTCCGCTGTAGACATTGCTGCCGACGGAGGCTAGTGTTGTCGTCGTAGCCAAGAAGTCGACGGGCACGGCAGAGACGAACTGCCGTGCAGACGAAGGAGCGGCACGGCAGCGGAGTGGCGGAGCCGGAAGTGACGGGTTCTTCCACTGGCTGCCGGGCCGGGCGGCCCCAGGGGCCGCACAGCAGTACCGCGTAACCCAGCAGTACCGAAGGAACAACCGCACCAGATAAGGAGCAGAACGCCATCAGGATCGCCCGGGCCGAGCAGGACCGCCCGGGTACCGCAAGGCCCCGGATTGGAAGGTGGTCCCCGGTCACGCATCCGCGATCCCCGCAGCCCCGCCCTCCCAGGCGGACCGCAGCGGAAAAAGAAGGTCGGCTCACATCAGCCGGCAGATGGTGTTGAAAGCTCGGGGCCCGGGCGCCAGTCGGCGCCCGGGCCCCTCGACGCGTCCCCCGGAAGAAGAGGTCTATGCCCCCTCGCAGTACCCGCCCCGCCACCCCTCTCGATGACGACGACTATCCCGCCTACACCATGGGCCGGGCCGCCGACATGCTCGGCACCACCCCCGCCTTCCTGCGCTCCCTGGGCGAACACCGCCTGATCACCCCCCTGCGCTCCGAAGGCGGCCACCGCCGCTACTCCCGCTACCAACTGCGTGTCGCCGCCCGCGCCCGCGAACTCGTCGACGCCGGCACCGCCGTCGAGGCCGCCTGCCGGATCATCGTCCTCGAGGACCAGCTCGAAGAGGCCCAGCGCATCAACGAGCAACTGCGCACCCAGGCACAGTGAGAACCTCCCCCTGAGCGAGCCGGGCCAGCCTCCTGCTTGCGCGAGGGGCCGGCAGGGCGCCGGCCCCTCCGGCCCGCCGGCGGCGGGTGCCTCCCGACTCGGCTCGCGGGCGCAGGTCCTCGCGCGAGGACGGCACCGGCCGGGGGAGGGGAGAGCGGCGGCGCCCGGAACGCGGACCCCCGGCGTCTTCCCGGGGGGCCGGCGGCGTGCGGTGTCAGGGCCGGCCGAGCCGCGCGGCGGCCTCCTCCAGGTCGGCGACGGTCCCCGACATGATCGTCCGTACGTGCTCGGTGATGTGCCGCACGGGCCAGTCCCACCACGCCACGGTGAGGAGCCGGGTGACGTCCTTTGCGCTGTAGCGGGTGCGCACGAGGCGGGCGGGGTTGCCGCCGACGATGCCGTAGTCGGGGACGTCACCGGTGACCACGGCGCCGGCGGCGATGATCGCGCCGTGCCCGATGCGCACACCGGGCATGACCGTGGCGCCGTGGCCGAACCACACGTCGTTGCCGACCACCGTGTCTCCCCGGCCGGGCAGGCCGGTGATCAGGTCGAAGTGCTCCGCCCAGGAGCCTCCCATGGTGGGGAACGGGAAGGTGGAAGGCCCGTCCATGCGGTGGTTGGCGCCGTTCATGAGGAACCGGGTGCCGGCTCCCAGCGCGCAGTACCTGCCGATGACGAGCCGCTCGGGACCGTAGTGGTGGAGGACGTTGCGCGTCTCGAACGCCGTCGGGTCGTCCGGATCGTCGTAGTAGGAGAAGTCGCCCACCTCGATCAGCGGCGACTTCACCAACGGCTTGAGCAGTACCACGCGCGGGTGCGCGGGCATCGGGTGGAGCACGGTGGGGTCGGCGGGCACGGGCGGCATCGCGGAGGTGGTTCCTCTCCAGGGGACCTAGAGCGACAACTGTCGCGTTAGGATGCTGGCACAGCCCTGCCGCCCCGATCAACCGGAAACCGACTGCCGATGACGAACCCGCCGGACACGACGTCGAACCGCCGTCCGGGCGGCCGCACCGCCCGCATTCGCGCCCAGGTCCTCGACGCGGTGCGCGCCGAACTCGCTGAAAGCGGCCACGAAGGACTCACGATGGAGGGTGTCGCGACGCGGTCCGGCGTGCACCGCGCCACCGTCTACCGGCGGTGGCGCGATGTCGGCGGCCTGCTCGCCGACGTCATCGCCGCCGCCGGCGAGACCGGCTGGCAGCCGCCGGACACCGGCTCGCTGCGCGGCGACCTGACGGCCCTCAACCAGGAGATCCAGGAGTCCCTGGTCGTGCGTCCCTCGTTCGCCGTCGCCCTGATGGCCGCCTCGTTCCACTCCGAACAGGCCGCGCGGGCCCAGACGCGGCTGTGGGCGGACCGGTACGCCCAGTGCGAGATCCTCGTCGAGCGCGCCGTCGGGCGCGGTGAACTGCCCGCGCGGCACGCCGACGCGCGGAGCCTGCTGATCGCCGCCACGGCCCCGCTCTACCACCAGCTGGTGCTCCTGCGTACCCGGCCGGACCCGCGACTGCCCGAACGGGCCGCGCGGGCGGCGGTCCTGGCGGCCGCCGCGGGCGCCTTCCCCGTGCCCCGGGAAGAGGGCGGGTGACCGAGGGGCGGGGATGCGGGCGCAGGACCGGTCCGGGAGCGCCGGGCCACGCGGCCGGGACGGACCGGGCCGGGCCGTCACCATGGAGCGCCGGGCCCCGGCCCCGCACCCGTCCGTCCCCGGCGGGTCAGACGCCGCAGGTGGGAGCCGACCAGTACGGCGACGGGTCGAAGGCCACGTGGGTGTGGTCGTTGTGGCCGGGGTAGCCCGGGCCGAGGATCTCCGAGAAGCCGTGCGTCCTGGACTGCTGGGCGAGCCGGCACAGCGACGGCGAGCCGACGAGGTCGGCCGCGTCACCGTAGAGGTGACGGCTGGTGGCGGAGCCGCCGACCGCGTTGTTGCACGCGCGGGAGCGGAAGCCGCTGGAGATGGTGATCGGGACGTCGCCGAGGGCGTGCCGCATCGCCTCCAGCTTCCACATGGTCTTGAGCGCGTTCGCCCTGGCGGTGGCCGCGGAGACCGCGCCGCCGGACCAGTCGGAGTTGCACTTGTTGAGTTCGGCGTAGCTGAAGTGGACGGGCGTGCAGTCGGCGTCCTGGAGGGCGTAGATCCTGCTGAACGTCGCGGGGCCGGCGATCCCGTCCGCGCCCAGCCCGTACGCGGCCTGGAACTTCCTGACGGCGGCGGCGGTCCGCGCGCCGTACTGGCCGTCGTAGGAGAGCCGCTCGCCGGAGGTCACCCAGCCGGCGACCCGGATCTGGAGCTGGGTCACGTCGCTGCCCGAGGAACCCTGGGAGAGGGTGCGGTTCCAGGTGTAGCAGGAGTCGGCGTGCGCGGTGCCGGCGGTGGCGCCCACCCCGGCCACCATGCTAGCCATGAGCATGACAAGTGAGAGGAGCGGGCGTGACACGCGTCTGAACATTCCGGC
Organism: Streptomyces sp. JK94; assembly: GCF_053613315.1. Classification (NCBI taxonomy): domain Bacteria; kingdom Bacillati; phylum Actinomycetota; class Actinomycetes; order Kitasatosporales; family Streptomycetaceae; genus Streptomyces; species Streptomyces sp. JK94. Next base: position 36,364 of record NZ_JBSICH010000048.1, read on the forward strand.
CTCCCGACCGTTGAGTCGACCACCACCGGAGCCCAGCGTGCGGCAACGGGCTACGCGCGTCAATGGCGCCCCGGGGGGCGGCGGAACAGGCGTCCCCGCGTCCGGCGGACGCCCCGCGTGCCACGGCGGGAGACGGCCGGCTTCCCGCTCCGCACCCTCCTTCGGCACGGCGCCGTCGCGGCGGTGCCCGGTCAGGTCACCAGGCCGTTGCGGTAGGCGTAGACGACGGCCTGGACCCGGTCGCGCAGCCCGAGCTTGGCCAGGATGCGGGACACGAAGGTCTTGACGGTCTCGTGGCTGATGACGAGCGCCCCGGCGATCTCACTGTTGGACCGCCCGTCCGCGATGAGGCGGAGGACCTCCAGTTCGCGGGGCGTCAGCGGGACGTCCTGCGCACCGCCCCCGGCGGGCCGGATCCGGGCGGCGTAACGGCCCACGAGCCGACGCGTCACCTCGGGGTCCAGCAGCGCCGCGCCCAGGGCCACGGTCCGGATCCCGTGCAGCAGCCGGTCCGGCGGCGCGTCCTTGAGCAGGAACCCGCTCGCTCCGGCCCGCAGTGCTTCGTAGACGTACTCGTCCAGGTTGAACGTGGTCACCACGAGCACCTTCACCGGGTGCTCGACCCCGGCACCGGCCAGCAGCCGGGTGGCCTCGATGCCGTCCAGGACCGGCATGCGCACGTCCATCACCACGACGTCCGGGCGCAGCCGGCCGGCCAGTTCCACGGCGGTGCGCCCGTCACCGCACTCGCCCGCCACCGTCAGGTCGGGCTGCGCGTCGATGATGGTCGACAGCCCGGTGCGGATCAGCATCTGGTCGTCGCAGACCAGGACCCGCAGGGGCGCGCTCACGCCGGGCCCTTCGCGGGTATCCGCGCCCGGACGAGGAAGCCGCCGCCGGCCCGGCGGTCCGCACTGAAGTCGCCGCCCAGCACGTCGACCCGTTCGCGCAGCCCCTCCAGTCCCCGCCCGCTCCCGCCGGGGGACGCGGCCCGCGCACCGGAACCGTCCGTGCCGACCTCCACGGTGATCTCCTTCTCGCCATGGCGCACCAGGACCGAGGTCCGGCTCCCGTGGTCGTACTTGAGCGCGTTCGTCAGGGCCTCCTGCACGACCCGGTAGGCCACGAGGCCGGCGCTGCCGGCCGAGGCCGGCGGCGTGCCCTCCTCGGTGAACTCCACCGGCTGCCCGGCCAGCCGCGTGTGCTCGACGAGCGTGAGCACCCGGCCGACGGGCGGCGTCCTGTCCTCGCCGCCGTGACCGGTGCCGTGGTCGGGATGGAGCAGGTCGAGCAGGTGCCGCAGATCGGTGATGGCCTGCCGGCCGGTGTCGCCGACGGCGGTCAGGGTCCGGTCGAGGCGGTCGGGCGAGGCGGTCAGGTACCGGGCCGCCTCCACCTGCACGACCATCGCCGTCACATGATGGGTCACCACGTCGTGGAGCTCACGGGCGATCCGGGCCCGCTCGGCGCCCCGGGCGTCCTCGGCGACACGGCCGCGGCGTTCGGCCTCCGCGGCCCGGGCGGAACGCATCCACGCGCCGATGCCCCACGCGAGGGCCAGCGCCAGATAGAACGTCACGAACTCGGCCACCGGCTCGCCGGGCCCGCGCCGGTGGAGCGCGACCGCCACGGCCGCGAACGCCGCGGAGGAGACGACCGGGACGGCGCGCCGGTACCGCTCCAGGTACGACCCGGCGCTCAGCAGCGCGATGGGCAGCGCGGTGCCCGCGAAGAGGTGGTAGCCGCGCAGCTGGTCGAGGGCGAAGCCGCACGAGACCAGGGCGAGGCAGACCGGCGGCCACCGCCGGCGCACGGCGAGCGGAAGGCACTGCAGGACGGCCGCCGCACCGGCCAGCGCGTCGGCGGGCCGGGTCGGCAGACCGCCGACCTCCGTGCCGTTGCCGTGGAACCCCGGCAGGACCGACGCGACCAGGAGGAGCACCCCGAGCGGGAGGTCCCGGACCGTGACGTCGAGCCGGTGCCACCCCTGCGCAAGACGCCGAAGACCGCTCACCGCGGCAGCTTAGCGGGGGAGCCGGCACCCGCGGCCCGCCGGGCGCCGCGGGGCACGATGTTCCCGCGCCGGTGGGCCAGCCACAGGAACACCAGGGTCAGCAGCGCCCCGAAGCCCACCGCGTACACACTGGCCTCCGGCCCGAAGTCGCCGCCGGTGAGCAGCTCCGGACCCGACGTCGAGGCGTCCAGGAGCCCCTGGTCGGTGCCGTTGCCGGAGACCTCGGTGCTGAAGACGCCGGCCGCGGCGAAGTTCCAGCCGAAGTGCACGCCGATCGGCAGCCACAGGCTGCGGGTGGCGGCGTACGCGGCGGCGAGCATGAACCCCGCCTCGATCGCGATGGCGAGGCCGCCCCACAGCGTGGCGTGCTCGTTGAGCAGGTGCGAGAAGCCGAACAGGAGACCGGTCGACGCCAGGGCGAGGTACGTGCCGATGTGCTCCTCGATGATCCGGAACAGCACCCCGCGGTAGACCACTTCCTCGGTCACCGCGGCGGCGGCCATGAAACCGAACAGCCCCAGCGCGCCGGTCACCGAGCCCAGGCCGTCCACGTCGTAGTGCCCCGAGACGAAGAGGTTCACGATGACGGCCGCGAACATCCCGGTGCCGATCGCAAAGCCCCGGCCGGTCCGGGCCGCGGCGCCCTCCCGGGCCACGTCCGGGGCGGGCCGGTGCTCCGTCGCCCGCACCACCCACCCGTACACGAGCACGGCCAGGGCGGCGACCGTGACGCCGAGGACGAGCGTGAGCCAGGCGTCGTCCTTCACCGCGTTGACGGCGATGCCGCCCAGGGCGTATATCGCCATGACGGCCAGGAACTGCCAGACAAACCTCACGGGAACCCCTTTGTCGTGCCGCGTCCGGTGCGCCGCGGGCTGCTTTGGACGCTACGGTTGCGGCGCCCGAAGAGCGTCACCTCACGGTGGACACCTGGCCGTAGCTCGCACGGGGGACAAGCCCCCCGGGGGCCGCCCCGCCGGAGCGGCCGACGCTTGACCCCACCGCGCACGGGCCCCGCCACCGCGCACGGACCCCACCGCGCACGGACCCCGCCACCGCGCACGGGCCCCACCGTGCACGGGCCCCGCTGCTTTCCGGGCGCGTCGCTTCCCACCGCGGCCGCCCGCCCCCGCCGTGCCCGGCGGCCGGCGGGGGAGGGGGAGCGGTCACACGCCGGGTTCTTCGGGGTGCTGTCCGAGGGCGTACGCGTGCGCCTCGTCGAGGAGTTCGCGCAGCACGGACGAGGTCGGCGCCACGGCGGTGGCCAGCAGGGCCGGACCGCCGGCCAGCGGTGAGAGGACGGCGCACCCGCCCTCACCCCTGCGGAGCAGGACGGGCTCGTCGCGGGCCGCCGCCGGGCCCACGAGCAGCAACTGGCCGACGGCGCGGTGCCCGTTCAGGACGGCCGGCCCGTCCCAGCCCGGCTCCGGGTTCCCGTACGCCGTGCGCTGGTCGAGCAGCGTGCGTCCGGCGCGGCGGACCAGGATCCGGCTGACGAGCCGGCCGGGCTCTTCGCCGGCCCGGCCCAGGAGCTGCTCCTCCCGCAGGACCAGCCGTGCGGTGGCGGCGAGTTCGACGGTGCAGGTCTGGCGCAGGTTGCTGCCGGCGGCGCTGATCAGCGGCTGCGGCAGCCAGCGCAGGGTGGCGTGCTCCCCGACGGTCAGCCGCACGTCGTAGGTGGCGGCGGTGGCGGTGGGGCCGCGCAGGGCGAGGGTGGCGGCGGCCGTGGTGACCTCCAGCTCGGCCCGCTCCTCGGCGCTGATCTCCAGGCACAGCCGGTCGCCCCCGAGCGGGGCGCTCATCGCGCCGATGATCCCCACCGTGGCGGCGTTGCCGCCCGTGCGCAGGCGCCGCAGGTGGAAGGGGCCGTCGCTGCGCAGCTGCGGGAGGGTGGTGACCCGGCCGTTGTGCCCGGCCCGGATCCGGGCCGTGGCCCACACGCCGTCCGGGTGACCGGCCGCCTCCCGCGCCCCGCACGGCAGGCCGCCGGGGCCGCGGGCGGCGGGGGCGGACGCGGGAGGGGCGGCGGGGCTCATACGGCCGCCCCGGCGCGCCACCGGGCGAGGTGGCCGCTCACCCAGTCGGCGACCTCACGGATGCCGTCGTCGCGGGTGAGGCTGGTGAAGACGACGGGAAGGTCGCCGCGCTGGCGTTTCGCGTCGCCGGCCATGGCGTCCAGGTCGGCGCCGACGTAGGGGGCGAGGTCGGTCTTGTTGACGAGGAGGAGGTCGGCGGTGGTGATGCCGGGGCCGCCCTTGCGGGGGATGTCGTCACCGCTGGCCACGTCGATGACGAAGATCTGCACATCGACGAGACCCTTGGAGAAGGTGGCGGTCAGGTTGTCACCACCGGACTCGACGAGCACGAGGTCGAGGGGGTGGAGGGTCTCCTCCAGGTGCTCGACGGCTTCCAGGTTGGCGGAGATGTCGTCGCGGATCGCGGTGTGCGGGCAGGCGCCGGTCTCGACGGCGGCGATCCGCTCGGGCGGCAGGACGGCTTCGCGCAGCAGGTACTCGGCGTCCTCGCGGGTGTAGATGTCGTTGGTGACGGCGGCGATGCACCAGCGGTCGCGCAGGGCGCGGCAGAGCGCGGCGACGGTCGCGGTCTTGCCGGAGCCGACGGGCCCGCCCAGGCCGACGCGCAGGGCGCGGCGGCTGCCGTCGGGCCGGACCGCCGAAGCGCCGGGGAGGTGCTGGTGGGGCAGCGAGTGGTCGAGGTGCATGGCAGCTCCTGCGTTGGTGCGGGTGGTCGGGTGGCGGTCAGGAGGCGAAGAGCCGGACTCTCCAGGCGGCGTGCTGCTCCGCGGTGATGTCCAGCAGGGGCGAGGAGGCCGACGGCAGGGCGTCGACGCCCTCGGTCAGGGCGCGGGCCGCGGCGTCGGCCGCCGCGTCGGCGACGTCGTCGGTCTCCGCGGCGAGGCGGGCCAGCAGACCGGAGGCGTCGAGCGGGTTGAGGCTCAGCAGCCGCACGGCCGCGGTGGCCGGACCACCGGTGTTCTCGTACGCGGCGGCATGGGCGGCGTCCACCGGGCCGAGCCCGGCGGCGCGGGCGGCGAGCCCCAGGACGACGGGCTGGTGGGCGCCCTGGGGCCGCGCGGCGGCCAGATGCTCCAGCCGGGCCGAGGGAAAGGTGGCACGCGCCGCGCGCATCATCTGCCGGCCGAGTCTGCGGGCGACGGCACGCAGGGCGGGAACGGGGGTACGGGCGTCGGCGGCCTCGTCGAGCAGCAGCGGGTCGTGCCCGCCGGCGGCGGCCGCGGCCAGCCCGGCCGCCGTCAGGCCGGCGGTGTGCAGGCGCCCGCGGCAGAACGCCTCCAGGCTGGGGATGTCGTGGACGGCTCCGTGGGCGACCGCGGCCTCGACACCGCCGGAGTGGGCGTGCCCACCGGCGGGGAAGCGGCCGTCGGCCAGAAGGAGCAGGGCTGCGCGGCTCATCGGCGAGCGGCTGCCTTTCACAGAGTGGACGGAGGACGCGGTGGTCCGGACGGGCGCACCGGCCCCGGCGGCCGGGGCGACGCCGACGACCGGGACCGGCACCGGTGCCGGAACGAGGCCGGCATCGGTGCCGGACCCGGACCCGGACCCGGACCCGGACCGGACCCGGGATCGGCCCGCGACCGGACCGGTCCCGGAAGTGGCCCGCGATCGGAGCGGGACCGGACCGCGATCGGGTCAGAAGAGGAAGTACCGCTGCGCCAGCGGGACTTCGGTGACGTAGGAGCGCGGTACCGTCACACCGTTGAGTTCGGTGCGGGCGTCGCTCGTCGTCGCACCGCCGATGGTGACCTCGAAGCTGTTGTGGTCGACTTCGAGGCTCTCGGGCACCGTGTCGTTGAGCTTCATGTCCTTCTTCCTGACGCCCCGGGTGTCCGAGATCTCGACGAACCTCTTGCGCAGTCCGAGCCCCTCCGTCTTCGCTTCCGTGACCTTCTTGCTGCGGTCCTGGGTGATGACGAAGCGGGTGTTCAGCCGGTCGGCCACGCCCGGTGCGGCGAAGTTCACCGAGTTGCTTCCCGGGGCGCGCCCGGTGGACCCCCACACGGGCCGCGGCAGGTAGGGCTGCGGCGTCGTGATCGACGCGTTGGCGTCACCGACCTGCGCATAGGCGAGCTGGCCGCCCTTGACGACCATGTGCGTCCTGACGCCGAAGAACTTCGGCTCCCACAGCACCAGGTCCGCCAGCCTCCCCGGCTCCACGGAACCGATGTGGGCGGCGATGCCGTGCGTGATCGACGGGTTGACCGTGTACTTGGCGACGTACCGGCGCGCCCGGTAGTTGTCGTTGGGCGTCAGTCCGTCCTCGTTGAAGGAGTGCGCGCCGTCCTTGTCGTCCTTGTCGTTCTTGTGGTCCTTGCGGATCGTGCGGACCTTCGCGCTGCGCAGGTCTTCGGGCAGCGGGCCGTAGCGGCACTTCATGACGTGTGCGGTCTGCCAGGTGCGCATGATCATCTCGCCGATGCGGCCCATCGCCTGGGCGTCCGAGGACATCATCGAGATGGCGCCCATGTCGTGGAGGAGGTCCTCCGCCGCCATGGTGGAGGGCCGGATGCGGGAGTCCGCGAAGGCCATGTCCGCCGCGATGTCCGGGTTGAGATGGTGGCAGACGACCATCATGTCGACGTGCTCCTTGACGGTGTTCACCGTGAAGGGCCGGGTGGGGTTGGTCGAGGCCGGCAGGACGTTCTTCTCCTTGACCAGCTCGATCATGTCCGGGGCGTGGCCTCCGCCGGCGCCCTCCACGTGGAAGATGTGGATGGACCGCTTCTTGAAGGCGGCTCGGGTGCTTTCCAGGAAGCCGGACTCGTTGAGCGAGTCGGCGTGCAGGGCGACCTGGATCCCGCGCTTCTCGCACACCGCCAGCGCCCTGTCGATCACCGCGGGCGTGGCACCCCAGTCCTCGTGGATCTTGAGACCGATGACCCCGGCGTCCACCTGCTCGTTGAGAGCCTCGGCGCTCATCGTGCTGCCCTTGCCGAGCAGACCGATGTTGACCGGGTACTCGTCCAGGGCCTCGAAGAGCCGGGTGATGTGCCACGCGCCGGGGGACACGGTGGTGGCCGTGCTGCCCTCGGCGGGGCCGGTGCCGCCGCCGATGAGGGTGGTGACGCCGGAGGCCAGGGCCTCGTGGATCTCCCCGGGGCAGATGAAGTGCACGTGCGTGTCCACCCCGCCCGCGGTGAGGATCCGGCCGTTGCCGGAGATGACCTCGGTGCTCGGGCCGACCACGAAGTTCGTCGCCGTCACCGGCAGCCGCTCGCCGGCCAGTTCGCGGGCGGTCTTCTGGAACTCCGGGACCGGGTCCATCGTCTCGGGGTTGTAGGCCTTGCCGATGGCGTGGACCCTGCCGTCCCTGATGCCGACGTCCGCCTTGAGCACGCCCCACCAGTCGAGGATCAGCGCCCCCGTGATGACCGTGTCCACGGGAAGGCGGTCCCGGCTGCCGCCGCCGTCCCGGGGGATGTGGGACATGCCCATCGACTCCCGGATCACCTTCCCGCCACCGAAGATCATTTCGTTGCCGCTGTGCTCCGGCCCGCCGCTCCAGTCGGCTTCGATCTCGACGGTGAGACCGGTGTCGGCGAGGCGGACCCGGTCCTTGGTGGTGGGCCCGTACAGCGTGGCGTACTCCGCCCGGGTCAGCATGTTGCCCGGCCTCTGCGGGCCCCTCCGTCCCGGCCGGCCGCTCATCGGACGGTCCCCTTGCGCAGTCCCTGGATCCTGCGGGTGTCGTCGCGGGCGTCGCCTTCGATCCGTACCAGCTCCACGCAGCACACATCTCCCGGTTCGAACCTCACGGACGTGCCCGCGGCGATGTTGAGCCGTCGCCCCTTCGCCTCGGGGCAGTCCTTGAGCGGCCGGCCGGACACGGGCGTGCCGACGGGGTTCTCGACCACTTCGAGGCCGGGGTTGACCTCGGCGAAGTGGTAGTGGGAGCCGACCTGGACGGGACGGTCGGCCGTGTTCCTCACCTTGATCGTCTTCTTGTCGTCCTGCAGGTGCCCGTTGAACACGATCGCCTCGTGCCAGGAGGCGGCGTCCTCGCACGCCTCGCAGCAGGCGGACGGTCCGCCCTCGTCGCAGTCGACCGGGCACTTCGGCCTGCGCGCCGGCTGCGGGTGCTCGACCTTGCCGGGGTGGACCCGGGGCTCCTGCGCGGCCTCCGGGAGGGGGTCGTGGACCGTGACCAGCTTGGTGCCGTCCGGGAAGGTCGCCTCCACCTGGACGTTCCTGATCATCTCCGGGACGCCGTCCATCACGTCGTCGCGGGTGAGGACCCGGCGGCCCGAATCCATGATGTCGCTGACGGTCCTGCCGTCGCGTGCCGCCTCGAAGACGTGGGCGGTCAGCAGGGCCATGGTCTCGGGGTAGTTGAGAAGCAGCCCCCGGTCGCGGCGCTTTTCCGCCACGTCGGCCGCCACGTGGATCAGCAAGCGCTCCTGCTCATGCGGAGTCAAATGCACGATGAGCCAATTCTGTTGATCGGACGGTGCGTGCGACCCGACACGCCGGGGAGGACGGACCACGTTCCCCGGACGGCGACGGGCGCTTCCCGATCATCAGCGGTGCGAAAGCACCGGGAGGGCCGGACCGGGGAGGACCCACACCATTCGGTGAATCCGCCGGCCCGACGTTTCCGGCGCGCCGGACAGGACACCCCCGGCCCCCGGGCCACCGGCCCGGGCGGCCGCTTCCCCGCAGCCCCGCTTGCGCGACCGCGCCGTGGGGAGGCCGACGCGCTGGGCGTCACCACCGACCACCGCCTCCGGACGACCGCGCCGGACGCCGTGCAGGCGGGCTTGCGCGCACGCGTGCTCCTGGACTCCTCCATCGGGGCCGCGCCTCCCGGTGCCGCCGCCGCTGCGACCGCCGCGGCGGCCCCGTGCCCGAGCCGGGCCGGCACGTCCCGGCCGGAGAAGCCCCCGGGAGGACCCGCCGATGTCGGTGGCGGCTGCGATGCTTTCGGCGTGATCCCTTTGGACCTGCTGACACTCGACAGGGCTCTGCGCGCCGGTTGGGCCGCCGGCACCTGTTCCCCGGACGACCTCGCGCGCGCCGGGTGGCGGCCCGGGAACCCGGCGTGGGGCCACTGCGACATCACGGCCCTGGTCGTGAACGACGTCTTCGGCGGCGACCTCATGGTGGGGGAGGTCCACCAGGCAGGGGAGCAGCACGGATTCCACTGGTGGAACCGGCTGCCCAGCGGCGTGGAACTCGACCTGACACGCGAGCAGTTCCAGAACGGCCAGAGCGTGAGCGCGGCCCGTGCCGTCACCCGCCCGCCGGGCCGTCTGCCGCGACGCTGGGAGGAGTACCTCCTCCTGCGCGAGCGCGTCATCGAGCACCTCGGTCACCCCGGGTACCTTCCCGGGCCTGCCGCCTGAGCGGAGCAGCGGCCTTCTCGGTCCGTGGTGGGCCATCGCCCCTTCCCGCCTGCCGAGGCAGGCCCCGGCACCTGCCGGAGTCCCGGCCGCCCGCCCCAGCCGGGTGCGACCCACGTCTCGGACGCCACCACACCGCCCCGCCCGGGCCCCGGCGGTACGGCTTCGCCCAGGCCCTGGAGTCGATCTACCCCGCGGTCAAGGACACGCTCGCGGAGTACCGCACCACCGGTCAGAGCGTGTGGTTCACCGGCCACGGCCTCGGCGGCGCCCTGGCCATGCCGGCCGGAGCCCGCATGTACCTCGAAGAGCCGCGCCTGACCGCGGACGGCGTGTACACCTACGGCCAGCCCCGCACCTGCGACCGGCTCCTGGCCGCGACCTGCAACAAGGGCTTCAAGAACCGCATGTACCGCTTCGTCAACAACAACGACATCGTGCCCCAGATGCCGCCCGAGCCCGTCTTCACCCACGTCAACGCCCTGCGCTACATCGACTAGCACGGAAAGCTGCACGAGAGCATGCCCCTGCTCGGCTCGCTCACCGACCGGGCCAGGGGCCTGACCGCCGACGTCCTGGCCCCGGTCGGCGACGGAGTACGCGACCACTTCGTCAACGCCTACGTCACGGCCCTGGAGAAGAACCTCGCATGACCGGGCGGGGGCCCGGCGCCGCCGCCCGGTCCCCCGCCGTACGGCCGGAGCGCCGGACGTCACCCGACCGTCCCCGGTGGCCGCCGTCCCGGCGCCGGCCCCCTGCGGGGCACGGTCACCGGCAGCCCCCGGTGCCCCGGGCCTCCCGTCGTCGCCCGGTGTGCCGGGTGTCGGCCGCCGTGACGCGACGGGAGCCGTCAGGCCGCCTCACCGCGAGGGTCAGCGGTTGTCGTGGAGTTCCTGGTGCATCTGCGGCTGGTCGTCCTGGTCGTGGGTGAGGGCGTAGCGCTCGACCTGGTTGAAGGCGGCGGAGGCGGTGCCGAGGATCTCCTTGTAGGGATTGACGCCGGTCGCCTTCTTGGCGGTGCCGCCGGCGAGGCCGCCCAGGGCGTTGCCGACGAGGCCGTGGCCGGCGGCGAGGGGCTTGCCGGCGAGGTCGACAGGGCTCTTGGGGACGCCGGCCATGTCGGCGTACTTGTCGGTGAGCGCGACACGGGTCAGGGCGATGTACGCGTCACTGGCACCGGGGCCGACGAGGTCCCGGTAGAACTTGATGGCCTGCGCGGTCATGTAAACACCGTCGTCGGTCTTCTTCCACTCCTTGTCCCGCTGGGCATTCCAGACCGCTTCGACGACATCGGCGTCCTTGGGCAGGAGCCACTTCTCCGGGGTGCCGAGATAGTGGTTGACGTAGTGCCAGGCGCACATGAAGCCGTGCGCGTCGTCCCGGGCGATGTGCAGGCCCAGGTTCTTCATGCCCTGCAGGATCTGGGTGCTGAAGACGCAGGCGGCGCCGGTGGTGTACTTCTGGGAGACCGGCTCACCCCACGTGGCGTAGTCCCACGCGCCGCTCTTCTTGTGCAGTTGCCGCACGGAGGCGTGGACCAGGCGCACCTTGGTGACGGTCGCGGCGAGGCTGCCGTCCCGCAGGGCGTTCTCGTTGCCCATGTCGAGGAACAGCCTCGAGGACTGCGACAGCCGGCGGCCGGGTCCCTCCACGCCGCCGAGCCGTCCGGTGGAGCGCAGGGTGAAGGCTCCGGTGGGGGAGAGGTAGGTGCCGATGAGGCCGACCGTGCCCTGGAGCATGGAGGCCTCCCCGTGGTGGTGGGCGAAGAAGCCCTCCGCCGCCCGCACGTCGGCGTCACTCCAGTCCGGCGGCCCGGCCTGCGCCTCGCGCAGGAACTGGGCCAGGCGCTCGGGCAGCCCGGCCAGGTCCTGGTTCGGGCCGAGCTTGTTGACGGTGCGGAACAGGTGGTTGACCCCGTCGACCTCCCTGTTGTCGATCATGTCGGACACCAGCTGGTCGGCGGCCGGGTCTCCGACCTTGCCGGCGGCCTCCATCTCGGCCACGGCATTGGCGGCTGTCAGCATCGCAGCCCCCTCCCCTTCGTATCGGGTCCACGGATCACACATGCGCCTCCCGCCCCGGGGACGGCAGACCCGGACACCGGCCTGGGAGCACGCAGGCTTCAAGGGCCTCGGGCCTCAAGGCCCGGACACCACGCGCTCCGTCGGACGGCACCCACACGGCAAGATCCTTCCGGCGTCGGCCCAGGATCGCGAGAACCCACATGAGGGACGCCGAAGCACGCCCCCCGCGTGCGCCCGAGAAGACACGCTCCTCGGCAGGGACGGCGGTCGCGGCGCGCGCCGGCCGGCCGCACCGCCCCTCTCACGGGCGGCAAGCACGCCCTCGGCCCCCGGCGCCAGGAACCCGCTGCGACGCACCGCACCGCCCCGCTGCCCTCGGGGACCGCCCCCAGGCGGTGGGCAGGCGGTGGGCAGGCAGAGGTCAGGGGCGTGGGCCGTCCGGTTCCGCGGACGAGGGATTGCGGATCTCGTCGAGCGATTCCTCCTAGAAGCTAAGAGTCTTGCCGCTTGCTGTTGCGCCGAAGATACAAAGTCGGAGGAGAAAGCCATGAACCGAACCCATGACGGCCACGACCACGGTCACACCGTCGCCGGCTGGACGGGCACCGGTGTGGCGCTCGCGGGAAGCGTGGTCTCCGGCGGCTCGGTGGCCGCCGCCTGGCTTCCGGGAGTCGCGCTGGGGGCGGGCCTGGTCGCGCTCGCAGCCTGCGTCACCTTGGGTGCTGCACCTGGCCGGGTGGGGAAAGGCGAGCGGGCCCAGACCCCTGTCCGAGCGGAGCTGGCGCGTGCGGGACGCATCCGCTGCGCAAGGCCATCCGGACTGTACGGGGTGCCGGCTGGCCGGCCGCGGCCGGCGTGACGCACGCCCCGCCGTCGCCGTCGCCGCTGTGGCAACGGCAACGGCCCCCACGGCCGAGGCGCACCGGGCGCGAGCCGGGGCCGGGGTGGGGGACGCGGCCCTTGAGGCGGAAGCAGCGGCCTGAGGAAAGAGTCTTCCCGCAGCCCCGGGGCCCCGCCGCCTGTCGCACGGGGCCGCCGGCGGCCCGTGACCGCACTGCGGACGCTGCTGCCGGCGCCCCGGCCGCCACCCCCTACGGCCCGGCCGTCACTCACGCAGCCTCGGCTGTCACCTCACGCGGCCCCCGGCTGATCACCGCACCGGCCTGAGTACGCTCACCTGCACCGGTCTGAGTATGTGAGCGGCTGCCCGCCGCGGCGCGGCGCCGGAAGGGTGGACACATGCGCCGACTCCTGCTGCTCGCCCCACTGTTGCTGTTCACCGCCGGCTGCGGGCTGGTGCAGTCCTCCGATGGCGAGGCGACGGACGCCGCACGGGAGGTGGCCAGGAGGGCGGGCGAGCGGCTCCACAGCCAGCGTCCGCGTACGGCGGAAGAGGTCGGACGCTCTGCTTCCGGCATCGACGGGGTGGAGGTGCTGCGGGTGACGGGCACCTCGACACACGACGGGGACGGCGTCGACGTGGTCGTCCGCACATCCGGCTCGGCGTACAACGCATGGTTCGATCTCCAGGAGATCGTCGTGCGGCGCTGTTTCGCGGTGCGGGTCTCGCCCAAGGCGAAGGGGCGTGAGGACCCCCGTGACGTGGACTGCCCGGACGGCCCTCCGCCGACCTTCGCCCCGCCGCCCGAACCGCCCCGGCTGCCGTTCGGGGAACTCGGCACGCAACTTCCCCGGGTGCCTGAGGGCGGCCGGGTGGACGAGACCGAGGTGCGCCGTGCGCTCGCCGCCCTGAGCCTGCATCCAGTGATCCGTACCGAGGTGAAGGCGGACGGCGGGCGGGTCGGCGTTCTCCTGTCGGTGAAGGGCGACGGCTTCGACGCGCAGGAGTGCCTCCTCGCCCGCGTGGAACCCGGCGCCACCGACGTGTGGGTGCCGCCCCGGATCCAGCGGATGCCCGGAGAGGGCGGCTGCACGGTCGACAACGCCCTGGACCCCCAACCGCCGCCGCACTGAACGGTTGCCCGGCTCCGCCGGGGCGCCGGCCCCTTCCTCGCCGCCCCCGCCCCCACGACGCCCCCCCGCCTCAACGGAGCGCGTCCAGCCGGCCCTGCGCCAAAGCCCACGGAGGCGGCCGGCCCGGCCGCCGCCCGGCGGGGGCCCGTGACGATTCCCGGACCCGAAGGACGGGCCGCCCGCGGCCGTCGTCCGCCCCCTTCGCGGGCCGGGACGCCTCCGCGCCCGCGCCTGCCCCCTGCGAAGAGCGAGGACGCCCGCCATGCGACACGCACGACGTGCCAAAGGGGCCCTGACCGTCACCGCGGCCACCGCGGCCTGCCACACCCTCATGTCCGCCGGCTACGCGTGGGCCCGCGACAGCACGGCCGCGGGCGGGGACACGATGCTCTCCGGCGCCTTCGAGTTCCTGCTCACCACGGCTGCCTCCTGGGCTCTGATGCCCCTTCTGCTGTGGGCCGGCATGCGGGCGATGGGGGAGGCCCGCACCACCGTGCTGCCGGCCGGCGGCGGGCTGGCCTGGGTGGCACTCTCCGGGTACTTCATCGACGACATCGACCGCGCGGGCGGGCACATCCCCCTCCTGGCTCTCGCCGCGTACGTCCTTCTCGGTACGGGGCTGGCCGGTGCCTCGTCGTCCGCGTGAGGACGTGCACCCCGGAGCGGCCTGCGTCGGCCACGCGGCCAGGGAGCCACGCGGCCACGCGGCCACGCGGTCAGACGGTCAGCCCGAGTGCGGTCAGGCGGTCGGGGTCGGTGAGAACGTCGAACCCGGTGATGCGGCCGTCCCGGATGGTGAACGACATGACGGACAAGGGCCGGCCCCCGGCGAACGAGACGACGCCGGGCGTGCCGTTGACCAGCACCAGACGGGCCTCCGCCGCGAAGCGGGCGAGGACGACCGCCTGGGACGCCACGTCGTTCGCGCCGCGCCGCAGGATGCTCGGCACGAGCGTGCCGCCGTCGGAACGCGCGACCACGTCGGGGTGGAGGACGGCCAGGAGCGCCTCGAAGTCGCCACCGCGGGAAGCGGTCAGAAAGGCGTCCACGACGTCGCGTTTGCGGGCGTTGTCGGTGTCGGCCGTCGGGGTGGCGTCCTGCACCCGGCGGCGAGCGCGGCTGGCGAGCTGCCGGGTGGCGACCACGGTCCGGCCGAGGGTGGGGGCGATGTCGTCGAAGGGCACGTCGAACATGTCGTGGAGGACGAAGGCGAGCCGTTCGTCCGGGGAGAGGGTGTCCAGGACGATCATGAGGGCGATGCCCACCGAGTCCGCGATCAGGACCTCCTGCTCGGGGTCGACCCGGGCCAGCGCGGTGACCACCGGGTCCGGCAGCCGGACCGACCCGTCCTGTTCGGGCAGCGGATCCTCGCGTCGCGAGGTACGCGAGCGCAGCATGTCCAGGCAGGTCCGGCCCACGACCGTGGTGAGCCAGGCCCCGAGGTTCTTCACGTCGCTCACGTCGGTGCGGTCGAGCTTCAGCCACGTCTCCTGGACGGCGTCCTCCGCCTCGGCGAGCGAGCCCAGCATCCGGTAGGCCACTGCCCGCAGCCCGGGCCGCTCGGCCTCGAAACGGTCGGCCAGAAAAAAGTTCTCGCTCACCTGTCACACCCCCGCGTCCGGATCCGTCGGTCCAGTGACAGACGCTAACGGATCACCGGGAGAGCATCAGATGAACGCCACGACCACCACCAGTGCCCGGATGAAGAGCCCCGCCCTGGTCCTGCCGGACGCGATGAAGGGCATCCAGAACATCTACAAGGCCATGTACCAGGGGGGCGCCGCCCCGCAGGTCCTGGAACTGGTCCATCTGCGGGCCAGCCAGATCAACGGCTGCAGCGCCTGCGTGTTCGCCGGCGTGACGGCCGCGAAGAAGCACGGAGAGAGCGACGAACGTCTGCATGCCGTGGCCGCCTGGCGCGAGGCACCGTTCTTCACCGACGAGGAGCGCGCGGCCCTGGCCCTGACCGAGGCCGCCACCCGGATCGCCGACCGCTGCGGCAAGGCCGTCCCCGACGAGGTGTGGAACGAGGCCGCGGACCACTTCGACGAGGAGCAGCTTTCCGCGATCATCCTGATGATCGGCCTCACCAACTTCTTCAACCGCATCAACGCCACCATCGAGGAGCCCGCCGGCACCACCTGGTGACCGGCGCCGCCGGCGGGCCCTGCCCGCTTCCCGCGCAGAGCACCTCGAAGGACCGGTGCGCCAGTCCTGCGGCCGGCCGGCTTCGAGGGCAAGGGCTCAGCGGGGCGCCGTCGCGGACCAGGCGCCGTCGTCCAGGGCGAGGAACCGGTCGGTCTCCGTGCGCGGCGGCATGACGGGAACGTCGTCCCTGGTCCGCAGCGCGGCGGCGGCCGCCAGATGGCCCAGGCGCAGCCGTGAGCGCTCGTCGCGGTCCTCCAGGACGCCGGCCAGGTAACCGGCCGCGAACGCGTCACCCGCGCCGACCGGTTCGACCACCTCGGTGGGCAGCGAGGGCACGAACGTCCGCACCCCGCGGGCGTACGAGGTCGCTCCGTGCTCGGCGTCCTTCACGACCACGACGGGCGCGGGCCCGAGCAGTGCCGCGATGTCGTCCGGGCGGGCGGTGCCCCACAGTTCCTCGGCCTCGTCCCGT
The DNA here is from genome assembly GCF_053613315.1 of Streptomyces sp. JK94. Classification (NCBI taxonomy): domain Bacteria; kingdom Bacillati; phylum Actinomycetota; class Actinomycetes; order Kitasatosporales; family Streptomycetaceae; genus Streptomyces; species Streptomyces sp. JK94. The sequence goes on from NZ_JBSICH010000048.1 coordinate 52,374, forward strand.
CCGGTGAAGACGATGTCCGCGCCGCGGGCGAGCGCCAGCAGACTCCGCGCGGCGTGCGTGCTGCCGCCGCGCCAGAGCGCGGGGCGGTGGTTCACGTCGAAGGAGACGAGAGGAGCGCGCGTGACGCCGTCCTCGCGCCCCAGGACCAGCGCGTCCAGCAGGGCGGCGCAGCTGTCGGAGAGGGCCGCGGCGACGCCCGACACGTGCACGACGCGCGCCCGGCGGAGCGCGGACCGCCGGGCCAGTTCCGGCCCCATCCGGGACGCGGCCGAGCCGCCGCGGTAGTAGTGCGTGCGGGTGCGGTGGGGAGCCGGGTCCTTGAAGTAGACGCCGGTGGGCCGGTCCGGATCGGTCTCGACGGCGCTCACGTCCACGCCCCGCGCGGTGAGTTCGGCCAGGATGCGGCGGGCGAAGGGGTCGTCGCCGAGGCGGCTGAGCCAGGCGGCGCGGTGCCCGAGCCCGGCCAGTGCGCAGGCGACGTTGGACTCGGCGCCGCCGATGGCCAGGGTGAGCGCGGACTGCTCGGCGAGCGGGCGGGCGTCCGGCGGGCTGAGGACGGCCATCGTCTCGCCGACGCACACGATGTCGGCCGGCGGTTCCCGGCCGTCGGCGGCGTGGGGAGGGGACGGCAGGGGCACGGGCTTCTCCTCGCGGACGGTACGGGGGCGGGCCTGCACACGTGGTGCAGCGGGGGCGGGTACGGCGGGGTGGTGTCCGGCGTGGTGCGGGGCGGGGCTTCGGACCGGGAGCCCCGCCCCGCGTCACACGCCGGTGGGCCCGGTGGGCCCGGTGGTGCCGTCGGTGCCCAGACGCAGCATGACCTTGCTGCTCCCGCTTCCCGGGTCGGCGGCGACGGCGAGCGCCTCCTCCGCCCGGTCCAGCGGGAAGCGGTGCGTGATCAGCGGGGTCAGGTCCAGGCCGTTCCCCAGGGCGTGCAGCGCGTCGTCGATCTCCTCGACGAAGCGGTAGGAACCGATCCAGGTGATCTCCCGGGTCACCAGGTCTCCGAGAGCGGCGGCTGCGGCCGTACCGGGCAGGTTGCCCACCTGGACGAGCGTGCCCCCGCGGGCCGTGGCCCGCAGCACCGGTCCGAGCGCGGCCGGGGCTCCGGACGCCTCGAAGACCACCTCCACGTCCTCGGGCAGCCCCTCGCCGGCGGCGAGGTCGCACGTCTGGTCGGCGCCCATGGCGCGGGCGACGGCGAGGGAGGACGGCGCCAGGTCGGCGGCGACGACCCGGCCCGCACCGCGGTACCGCGCGGCGGCGACGACCAGGGAGCCGATCGGTCCGCAGCCGTTGACCAGGACGGTGCGGCCGCGCAGTTCGGGCGCCCGGCCGACGGCGTGCAGGGCGACGGCCAGCGGTTCGGCGAGAGCGCCCTGTTCGGTGCCGACGCCGTCCGGCAGCGGCCGGATCTGGGCCGCGGGGACGGTCCGGTACTCGCTGAACCCTCCGTCGGTGTGCGGGGTGAAGGCCGCCGAGCCGAAGTAGCGGTGCGGGCAGAGGTTGGTCCGTCCGGCGATCCGCTCGGGAAGGACGGTGTCACCGACCGGTTGCGCCGGGTGCACGGTGACCGGCTGCCCTTCGCCCAGACCGGTGACCCCGGCGCCGAGCGCGGCGATCCGGCCCGCGAACTCGTGCCCGAGCACGAGGGGATGCGCCAGCGCGGCGGTGCCGGACGCGCCCTTCTTCCAGTAGGCGATGTCGGATCCGCAGATCCCGCCCCACTCCAGGGCCAGCAGCACCTCGCCCGCGCCCGGCACCGGCCGGGGCCGTTCCTCGACGCGTACGTCGCCGGGACCGTGCACCACGACCGCCCTCATACGGCGTCCTCCAGCCGGACCAGGTCGCGTCCGCGTGTCTCGGGCGCGAGGAACGCGCTGACGAAGGTGATGAGCGAGTAGACGACGAGCATCGCCGCGATGGGCCACCAGCTGCCGGTGACGGCCGTGAGGGTGGCCGCGAGGACCGGGCCGATCGCCGTGGCGAGGATGCCGCCGATCTCCTTGGCGAGGGCGAGCTGGGTGAACCGGGTGCGGGAGCCGAAGAGTTCGGCCATCGTGACGCTTTCCAGCGAGAACAGGCCGAGGACGCCGACGTTCAGGCCGAGGACCATGCCGATCATCACGCCCGAGGTGGAGCCGGAGGTGATCAGGAGCATCACCGGGAAGGCCAGGACGACGGTCAGCAGCGACAGCGCCAGGTACACCGCGCGGCGCCCGAACCGGTCACCGAGCAGGCCGATCAACGGCACGGTGGCGAACCCCGCCAGCGAGCCGTACAGGATCGCGTCCGTCGGGACGGACCGGCCGACCGCCAGGTTGGTGGCGATGTAGCCGACCAGGAAGGTCTGGATCAGCCCGGAGTTGCCCGCCTGCCCGAAGCGCAGCCCCAGCGCGAGGAAGAAGGCCCTGCCCTTGCGCTGGCGGACACCGGCGGCCAGGACGCCGCCCTCGTGCTCGTCCGCCGCGGCGATCGCGGACTCGACCTCGTCGCGGTGCAGGGCCACTCCGTCGACCACGTCGGGCCGCTCCTCGAAGACCGGGCTCTCCTTGAGGCTCCGGCGCAGCCAGACCGCGAAGATCATCAGTCCGAAGCTCAGCAGGAAGGGCAGCCGCCAGCCCCAGGAGAGCAGTTGCTCCTCGCTGAGTACGGCGAGCAGGATGGCCCACAGACCGGAGGCGGCGAGCGTCCCGGAGTTCGTGCCGAGCGACACCAGCGAGGAGATGAGACCGCGCCTGTGCGCGGGCGCGTACTCGGCCAGCATCACGGTGGCCCCGGCGATCTCGGCGCCCGCGCCGAAGCCCTGGACCAGGCGCAGCACGACCAGGAGCACCGGCGCGAGGATGCCGATGGTGGCGTACGTGGGCAGGACGCCGATGAGGGTGGTGGAGGCACCCATCAGCAGGATGGTGAGGTACAGGACCTTCTTCCGGCCGAGCCGGTCGCCCATCCGCCCGAAGTAGACGGCGCCGGCGAGCCGGGCGACGTACCCGACGCCGTAGGTGGCCATCGCGGCGATCAGCCCGACGGCCGGGCTGACGTCCGGGAAGAAGATCTTGTTGAAGACGATCGCGGCGGCCAGCGAGTAGAGCTGGAAGTCCATGAACTCCATGGCCGTGCCGAGCCAGCCCGAGACGGCCGCCCGGGTGAGATCGCGTGTGGTGCGCTGGGCGGATGGCGTCTGCTGAGCGGCTATGACGCTGTCCTTCATCGTGAACTCCGTTGTTCGGGGAACCGGGGAACCGAGGGGGCCTCGGATGCGGCGGACCGGGAGCGGGACGGTGGGTCCTGGTGGGGAGCGGGTGCGGTGGGTTCCGGCGGGGTGCTAGACCTCGACGCGTCCGGCGCGCAGGGCGGTGAGCCGGTGCGCGACGGCGGCGGTGAGCGTGTCGTCGTCCGCCAGATCCGCCGCGCCGATCACGCGCAGCAGCGCCCGTACGGTCCCGGCGGGGTGTGCCGTGGGCCGCCAGCAGGCAAAGAGCGCCTCGGCGGCGGGATCGGCGGGCGCGTCGGCCGTGCCGGTGCCGTGCACCCAGGCGGCGAGGGCGAGTTCGAGGACCGGGGTGCTCGTCCCGCGTGCCCGCAGTTCGCGCAGGGCCGGCAGCCAGCGCTCCGTGATCTTCAGCGATCCGTCGGTGCCGATCTGCCGCAGCAGGTGGTGCATGGCGGGATTGCGGAAACGTCCGACCAGGTCGTCGGCGTACGCGGCCGGATCGGGGCCGCCCGCCGGGAGGGTGGGCGCGATCTCCGCGCACAACGCCCGTACGAGACGCTCGCCCCAGGCGGTCGCCATGGTCTCGGCGATCGTGGTGAGTCCCGCGGCCGCACCGAGGTGGGCCAGGGCCGAGTGGGAGCCGTTGAGCAGCCGGAGCTTGGTGAGCTGGTAGGGCGTGACGTCCGGGACGAACAGGGCGCCGTCCAGTTCCCAGCGTGGCCGGGGCGCGGCGAAGGAGTCCTCCAGCACCCACTGCCGGTAGGGCTCACCGGTCACGGGGAGGGTGTCGCGCACGTGGAGCGCGGCGTCGGCCGCCGCCCGGTCGGCCTCGCTCGTCGCGGGCACGATCCGGTCCACGACCGTCGCGGGGAAGCGGACGGCTTCCGCCATCCGGTCCAGGATTCCCGCGCGGTCCGGCCAGGCCGAGGCACGGACGAAATCGCGGACCACGCGGCCCAGCACGGCGCCGTTGTCCGCCATGTTGTCGCAGGACACGACGCTGACCGGGGGCGCGCCCGCGCGCATCCGCGCGGCCAGCCCGGCGGCCAGCCGCCCGACCACCGTCGTGAGCCGCCCGCCGGGGGCCGCGGCGAGGTCGGCGGCGACCGGCCCGGCCAGGGTGTCCAGCCCGCCCGTCGGGGGGGAGCGGTGGTAGCCCTTCTCGGTGACGGTCAGGGTCACCACCGTCACCTCGGGGTCGGCGAGCAGGGCGTCGACGGCCTCGGCGTCGGGTCCCATGGCCAGGGCGCCGACGACGGCACCGACGACGCGTGTGCGGTGGCCCTCCGGACGGCGTTCGACGAGGGAGTACAGGCAGTCCTGGTCCCGCAGCTCCCGTACCGTCCCGGCCGACCGGGGCGCGACCGCGGTGATGCCCCAGGGTTCGCCGGAGCGGGCGGCGGCGTGCTCGGTGAACACGGCCTGGTGCGCCCGGTGGAAGGCGCCGAGGCCGAAGTGGACGACACGGGTGCGCAGTGCGGCGGGGTCGACCGCGGGCCGCAGCTCGGGCGAGAGCCGGGGGAGCACGGTGCGGTCCAGCCGGGGGAGCACGGTGCGGTCCAGTCGGGGGTCTGTGCCGGCGCTCACCAGTCGTGCACCGACCCGTCGAGACGGCGGGCCACCGGGAGGTAGCGCCGCTGGTAGGGGAAGTGTTCCGCGGCCTTCTCGTCGTACTCGACGCCGAGGCCCGGTTCCTCCGAGGGGTGCAGCATGCCGTCGGCGAAGGTCACCCCCGTGCGGAACACCTCCGTGGTCTCGTCGCCGTGGCCCATGTACTCCTGGATGCCGAAGTTCGGCACGGCGAGGTCGACGTGCACGGCGGCCGCCATGCCGACGGGGGAGAGGTCGGTCGCCCCGTGGGACCCGGTCCGTACCTGGTGGAGCGCGGCCAGGTCGAAGATCCGCCGCAGGTGGGTGATGCCGCCCGCGTGGACGACGGTGGTGCGGACGTAGTCGATGAGCTGTTCGGTGATCAGGTGCTGGACGTCCCAGATCGAGTTCATCACCTCGCCGACCGCGATCGGCGTCGTGGTGTGCCGGCGGATGAGCCGGAACGACTCCTGGTTCTCGGCCGGGGTGGGGTCCTCCATCCAGAACAGCCGGCAGCCCTCGACGCTCTTGCCGAACCGGGCCGCCTCGATCGGGGTCAGCCGGTGGTGCACGTCGTGCAGGAGGTGGAAGCCGAAGCCGAAGCGCTCCCGCACCGCTTCCAGGTAGGTGGGCGCGAACCCCAGGTAGGCCTCGGTGTCCCAGGGCTGCTCCTCGGGCAGTTCGGTCGCGGCCGGCTCGTAGACCTTGCCCTTGCGCACGCCGTAGGTGCCGCCGACACCGGGCACGGCGGCCTGGGCCCGCACGGCCCGGTAACCCAGCTCCAGGTGGCGTTCGACGTCGTCCAGCAGCGAGGGGGTGTCGGTGCCGCTGGCGTGGGAGTAGACCAGCACGCCCTCGCGCGACCGGCCGCCGAGGAGCTGGTAGACGGGCAGCCCCGCCGTCTTGCCCTTGATGTCCCACAGCGCGGTGTCGACGGCGGCGATCGCGGTCATGGTGACCGGCCCGCGCCGCCAGTAGGCCCCCTTGTAGAGGTACTGCCACATGTCCTCGACCCGGGCGGGGTCCCTGCCGGCCAGCAGCGGGGCCACGTGGTCGCGCAGGTAGCTCGCGACGGCCAGCTCGCGACCGTTGAGCGTGGCGTCACCGAGTCCGGTCACTCCGTCCGAGGTGGTGATACGCACAGTGACGAAGGTACGGCCGGGGGAGGCGACGAACACCTCGACGCGTTCGATCTTGCTCACAGGTACTCCTTGGTCGCGAAGTACATGTATACAAGCAGCTGTCGCGCAGCAGGGCAATACATGTGATGCGGTCTACGTACGATGTGCACATGCCTCAGACGAACGGGCGGACGAGCCGGCGCGACATCTACCTGAAGTTGCGCCTGATGGTCCTGACCCTCGAACTCGCCCCGGGCGCGGCACTCTCGGAGAACGAACTCGCCGCGTCCCTGGGCGTCAGCCGCACACCCGTGCGGGAGAGCCTGATCCTCCTGGCCCAGGAAGGCCTGGTGCAGGTCTTCCCGAAGGTCGGGTCGTTCGTGTCGCGGGTCGACCCGGCCCAGGTCGCCGACGCGCAGTTCCTCCGGGAGGCCGTGGAACTCGCCTCACTCGACGACCTTCCCGAACGGCTCGACCCCGCGATCGTCGAGGACCTGCGGAGCAACCTGAACCGCCAGCGACGCGCGGACCTCGACCTGGAGGAGTTCTTCGCACTGGACGAGGCGTTCCACCAGGGCCTGATGCGGTTGAGCGGACACGGCAACGCCTGGACCACCGTCGCCGCGGCCAAGGGCCACCTGGACCGGGCCCGCCGCCTCGGCCTCCACGAGAACGTCTCCCCGGCCGCCTTCGCCGCCCAGCACCACGAGATCCTCGAAGCCATCGTCGGCGGTGACGCCCCGCTCGCCCGCACGGCCATGCGCACCCACCTGCGGGCCGTCTTCAGCGACATCGAACGCATCCGGGCGCACTCGCCCGAACTGTTCGCCGGTGACACCTCGACGGTCCCCGTACGACGCAACGTCGTGGTCTGGGAATGACCCGCTGCGCGGCACGGCCCCTTCGCGCATCAGCCACGCACAGCACGCTCCCGTAGCCCGTAGGGCTACGGCCCGTTGCGGTGCGTCGGGCTCCGGGACGCGGCCACGGTCGGTACGGCGGGACCCTCGGAGACCAGGACTCCACCAGAGTCCTGGTCTCCGCCACAGGCGGCGTGTCCTCCGGGACCGCCAGGAGAACAGAGACTCCTGGTCGGCCTCTACCAGCCGTGCACGGAGAACGGCTCACCCTTGCGGTAGTGCCCGATGCCCAGGGCGTTGTACGGGACGGTGGTGGCCGGAAGCTGGTCGACGGGATGCCAGGACAGGCCCGCGCACTTGTGCGGTTCCATGTTCTGCGGCTCGCCATGCCAGTACCGCGCGGCGAAGAACCAGCCGATCCGGGGCTCCTCCTCCCGGTGACGGAAGTGCATGACGTGCACGATTTGCAGGGCGTCCCGCTCGATGACGAGGCCGGTCTCTTCCCGGGCCTCCCGGATCACGGCGTTGTACACGTCCTCGCCCTTCTTGAGCTTCCCGGAGGGGAGGTTCAGTTGTCCGTCGGCGTAGCCGGTGCCCTGCCGCTCGGCAAGGCACACGGTGCCGTCACGCTCCAGGATGAGCATCACGTCGTTCACGGGCTGCTGGGGCACTGCGCTTCAGGGCGACACGCTCAGCGCGTGATGCCGTGTCCGCACTGGTCTCATCTGTGGCGGCCCGGTGGTCCTCGGCGACTCCGGCCGGAGTCCATGCGTGGCCGTCCCACTCCTGGATGCCGCGGGGCGCGTCAGGGTCGACGTGGGCCCCACGCCCGGATTCCTCGCCGAGCGGGACGGCGCGCCGCTCGCCTGGCGCGGGGCGGCGCTGTGCACGGCGGGCTGCCCACTCCTCAAGGGGCTCGTCTTCCATGGGGTGCTCCCTCCTGGTCGGCTCCTGCCCAGTGTGCGCGTCAGGACCGCCTTCAGGTCACAGAGTTGCGGACCACCCGCCGCGTGACAGAGTCGTCGTGCCGTCCGGGGTGATGGTGACCTGCGCCCCGTACACGGGGAGTTCACTGCTCGTCGAGCCGTCGGGGACGCGGGCAAACCGCAGCGCCCACGGTCGGGTCTGCTCACCCGACGGGGCCTCCTCGCTGTAGGGGGTGCGTCCTCCGGTCGGCGTGAGGGGGAACGCCTCACGGTCCAGTGCTGTGGTCACGAAACTTCTCCTTCGGTTGTCGGCGCGGGGGCCCGGCGCGGGGCGGTACCTGGCTGTGAGGGAACGCGAGTCGGGCAGTCGTTCCCGTGCCGGGGGCCGTTCCCTGTCCGGCGGCCGGTAGCGTTGTCGACCGGCTGCCGGACAGGCGTCAGGGAGCGGTCGCCGAGAAGGCGACCACGCTGGTACGACAGCGGCCAGGCCACCGACAGGGGTCTAGAGGGTGTGCTCGGCCAGCTCGCGCAGCAGCTCCTTCATGCCGAGGACGTGGAAGTTGCGGATACGGCGGATGAGCTGGGCGGCGAGCATCGTCGGAAGGTTCGGATGACCGAAGGGCAGCGCGTGGTCGGGCTGCGCGACGACGTGCACTTCACCCTGTGCGTTGAGGCCGTAGAGGGTGCCGTGGACGCCGTACAGGGGGGGCGCTGCGGGCCAGGATCACCATCGGGTTCTTCTCCAGGTGCGGGCAGAGCGCGGCCGCGGCGCGGGCATGCCTGACGCACACCGGCGGCTGGTTGGTGTGGATCTCCGGCTGTGTGGGGTCCTCGTCCCTCGGGCCGGTGAGGAAGATGAAGCCGAGGGGTGTCCGGGCCGGGCGTGCGCAGACCTGGCAGTGCATCGTCTGCATCGTGAGCATCTGCCGGTACGGGTGCATGAGCTTCCACTGCGGCTCACCGGTCGGCATCTGCCGCTCGTCCAGGGGGTTGAAACTGCACCGGCCCCACAGAATGCCCCGCATGGGCCGGTCCCGCTGGGGGTCCTCGTCGCGGTAGTACAGCCTCGGGCCGGAGGGATGCACGCGGATGAACAGGTTGTCCGGCGCGGCCTCCTCCCCCTTCCGCTGGGTGATGAAGGGGACCAGGGCGGGCTCGGTCAGGGTGCGCACGGAACGGTTCTTTTCTCTCGGTGGGACGGCGGCCAAGGCGGTCACGGCTGTCCCTCCACGGGGACCGGGAGACTGCACCAGGTCTCCGCGCCGGCGTCTACGACCCCCCAGTCGCCGCCGCTGCCCTTCGTGAGGGCGTCGACGAGCAGCAGCCCCCGGCCCGACTCGGACGTGTCCTTGGGACGTTGCGCGGTGCACGCGCCGGGCATGCCGTCTCGGACCCGGATACGCAGGGTTCCGTCCTCCACGGTGATGTTCAGGCTGATCTCCGTGGTGCCGCTGTGCTGGAGGGCGTTGGTCAGCAGCTCCGAGATGATCAGCATCACGTCGTCCGTCATGGACTCGAGACCGCAGTAGCGGAGCCGTGCGGCGGCGATCCGGCGCATGATCCCGACCCGGCATGCGTCCTCGCGGCGGGGCGGTAATCCGCCGTGTGCGGGGGAGACCTTGAAGCGCTCGCTCATCACGCCCCCGCCGCGGCGGCATGTGACCGCGCGAGGCGTCCCTACGGCTGTCGTCGTCATCACGTCCTCTTGGGATCGGTCCGCCGGCGTCACAGGAGTCACGTCTCTGTGTTCGGTTGGACACTCTCAGCGATTGTGTTGATCAGCGTGATCCCGCATGCGGTGTCATCGCCATGTCGAGGGACTGCCGTCTCGGCGACATCAGGACGGCGCACTGCCACCTGACTGCAAGCCAACTGCCATCCGTACGAGATGTGTTGCGCTGGACCGAGACGGCGATATCCCCTTCGTGCAAAGGGATCGATCCGTAGGTGGGCCGCCAACAGGCCAAGGCGCGACATCCGGGGGGCGAAGTGACGGAACAACCTGAGACGCTGCTCAAGGTCCTCTGCGACCGCCGCAACTTGGGCGCTCCCGACTTCGTGGCGCTGTTCGACAGAACCGCCGACGAGGTCGTCGGGAAGGGCACCAACAACCCGACCTGCAGCGAGCGGACGGTGTTCCGCTGGAGAGCGGGCAAGGCCCGTCCCGAGTCGCTTTCCGCGGACACCCGACGCGTGTTACAGGCCATGTTCGCCTGTGACGTCGCGGCCCTGTTCGCCCCACCTCCCGCCGGGGATTCCCAGGCACCCGCGTTCAACCTGGAGCACGAGATCAACATGACCGCACGCGACGCACAGGACGACGCCAGCGCAACAGCTGCGGCGTCCGTCTCCGACACCAGCCTCGACCAGCTCACTGATGACGTGGCGTCCCTCGCGCGCGCTTACTGGCTCTAACAAAAGCTGCTGATCATGAGGCTGTCGGCCGCTCTGCCCGTATGTCTGGGCATGGGAAACCGTCAGTCGCGGCCGTGGATCGTGTCGGACGAACTGTGGTCGCTGATCGAGCCGTTGCTGCCGCAGCCGGGTCCGAAGAAGGCCGAGGGCAGACCGCGGGTGCCAGACCGGCAGGCCCTGTGCGGCATCCTCTTCGTCCTGCACACCGGAATCCAGTGGGAGTACCTGCCCCAGGAACTCGGCTTCGGCTCGGGCATGACCTGCTGGCGGCGCCTTGCGGCCTGGAACGAGGCCGGCGTCTGGGACCAGCTGCACCAGCTGCTGCTGAACGAGCTGCGGTCGAAGAACCAGCTGGACTGGGAACGGGCGGTGATCGACTCCTCGCATGTGCGGGCCGCCCGACGGGGCCCAAAAGCGGGCCCAGCCCGGTCGACCGCGCACGGCCGGGCAGCAAACACCACCTCATCGTCGACGGCCAGGGCATCCCGCTCGCGGTGTCGCTGACCGGCGGCAACCGCAATGACGTCACCCAACTCGAGCCGCTGCTCGACAAGATTCCCGCCGTCGCGGGCCGGGTCGGCAGGCCGCGCCGGCGCCCGGATGCACTGCTGGCCGACCGCGGCTACGACCACGACAAGTACCGCCGCCTGCTCTGGCAGAGAGGCATACGCCCCGTGATCGCGAAGCGAGGCGAGCCGCACGGCACCGGCCTGGGCACCTTCCGCTACGTCGTTGAGCGCACGATCGCCTGGCTCCACGGCTTCCGCCGCCTGCGCATCCGCTGGGAACGACGCGACGACATCCACGAAGCATTCCTGGGCCTCGCCGTCTGCCTGATCACCCACCGCCACGTCCAGCGGCTTTGTTAGGACCTCT
>NZ_JBSICH010000049.1:0-18039 GCF_053613315.1 Streptomyces sp. JK94
TGACGTCGATGCCCGGCGTCGGCGTCAGGACCGCCGCCGTCCTGCTGGTCACCGTCGGCGACGCAACCAGCTTCCCCACCGCCGCCCACCTCGCCTCCTACGCGGGTCTGGCCCCGGCCACGAAGTCGTCCGGGACCTCGATCCACGGTGAACACGCGCCCCGGGGAGGCAACCGGCAGCTCAAACGGGCAATGTTCCTGTCCGCCTTCGCCTGCATGAACGCCGACCCCGCCTCCCGCACCTACTACGACCGCCAGCGAGCCTGCGGCAAGACCCACACCCAGGCCCTCCTCCGCCTCGCCCGCCAACGCATCAGCGTCCTGTTCGCCATGCTCCGCGACGGCACCTTCTACGAGTCTCGGACACCGAGAAACGTCGAGCTCGCTGCATAACCCCAGCAACCCCGAACCACCCCAAAACCGACAGGGATGCCTTGACGAAAGACATAGAGGCACCCCCCCCACGCATCGGACGAGCCGCTCCATGTCCCACAGCACCACCACCGAGGCGTCGGCGCAGTCCGACGACGCCGCCCTCTCCCACGGTCTCAAGCAGCGCCACCTGTCGATGATCGCCCTCGGCGGCGTGATCGGCGCCGGGCTGTTCGTCGGTTCCGGGGCCGGCATCGCCGCCGCCGGGCCCTCGATCGTCCTCGCCTACACCCTCTCCGGCCTCCTCGTGATGCTGGTGATGCGGATGCTGGGCGAGATGTCGGCCGCGTACCCGTCGTCGGGTTCCTTCTCCGCGCACGCCGAGCGGGCGATCGGCCCCTGGGCCGGCTTCACCGCGGGCTGGGCGTTCTGGGTGCTGCTGTGCACGGCCGTGGGGCTGGAGGGCATCGGCGCGGCGCAGATCGTCCACGGCTGGCTGCCGGGCACGCCCGAGTGGGCCTGGGTGGCGCTGTTCATGGTGGTGTTCTGCGGGACCAACCTGGCGGCGGTGAAGAACTTCGGCGAGTTCGAGTTCTGGTTCGCCGCCCTCAAGGTCGGCGCGATCTCGCTGTTCCTCGTCCTCGGCGTGCTGGCGATCACCGGCGTCCTGCCGGGGACCGACTCCCCCGGCACCTCGCACCTGAACGACTTCCTGCCGAACGGCGGCAACGGTCTGATCATCGGCCTGCTCGCCTCGGTGTTCGCCTACGGCGGCCTGGAGACGGTGACCATCGCGGCGGCCGAGTCGGAGAACCCGGTGAAGGGCGTGGCGAGCGCCGTGCGGACGGCGATGTGGCGGATCGCCCTGTTCTACATCGGTTCGATGGCGGTCATCGTCACCCTGGTGCCGTGGGACTCCGAGGAGGTCGTGGAGAAGGGCCCGTACGTCGCCGCCCTCGACGAGCTGGGCATCCCGGGCGCCGGTCAGCTCATGAACGTCGTCGTGCTGGTCGCGCTGCTGAGCGCGATGAACGCCAACATCTACGGCGCCTCGCGCATCGGCTACTCGCTGGTCGGACGCGGCCAGGGCCCGAAGGCGCTGGGCCGGGTGTCGGGCGGGGTGCCGCGGATCGCGGTGCTCGCCTCGTCCCTCTTCGGCTTCGGCTGCGTGCTGCTCAGCTACTGGCGGCCGGACGACGTCTTCGCCTGGCTGCTGAACATGATCGGCGCGGTGATCCTGGTCGTGTGGGTCTTCATCGCCGCGTCCCAGCTGCGGCTGCGCCGCCGCCTGGCGCGGGAGGCACCCGGGAAGCTGGTCGTGCGCATGTGGGGCTTCCCGTGGCTGACGTGGGTGGCGCTGGCGGCCATGGCCGCGGTCTTCGTGCTGATGGCCCGGGAGCCGGACACGCGGGTGCAGCTGTACTCGACGGGGGCGATGACGCTGGCCCTGGCGGCGGTCGGCTACGCCCGGCAGCGGCGGCGGGCGCGCGGCTAGCCACCGCCCCGAGCACCGCGAGGGCCCCCGCACGGAGACGATCCGTGCGGGGGCCCTCTTCCCGTGCGGCGGCGCGCCCGTGGGTCCCTCCGCCCCACCCCCTCCACCCTCTTGCTGCTAGCGTGCACTTGCAAGCCTTTTGCAATAAGAGGTCGGAGGGGATCCGCCATGCCCGTCTACACGCTTCCTGAACTGCCGTACGACTACTCCGCGCTGGCCCCCGTGATCAGCCCCGAGATCATCGAGCTGCACCACGACAAGCACCACGCGGCCTACGTGAAGGGCGCCAACGACACGCTGGAGCAGCTCGCCGAGGCGCGTGACAAGGAGTCCTGGGGCTCGATCACCGGCCTGGAGAAGAACCTGGCCTTCCACCTCTCCGGGCACATCCTGCACTCGATCTACTGGCACAACATGACCGGTGACGGCGGCGGCGAGCCCCTGGAGGCGGACGGCGTGGGCGAGCTCGCCGACGCGATCGCCGAGTCGTTCGGGTCCTTCGCCGGCTTCAAGGCGCAGCTCACCAAGGCCGCCGCGACCACCCAGGGCTCCGGCTGGGGTGTACTGGCCTTCGAGCCGCTGAGCCGGCGGCTGATCGTCGAGCAGGTCTACGACCACCAGGGCAACGTCGGCCAGGGTGCCACCCCGATCCTGGTCTTCGACGCCTGGGAGCACGCCTTCTACCTTCAGTACAGGAACCAGAAGGTCGACTTCATCGACGCCATGTGGGCGGTCGTCAACTGGCAGGACGTGGCGAAGCGCTACGCGACCGCCGCGTCCCGTACCGACACGCTGCTGCCGGCGCCGTGACCGCCTGACTCCCCGGGTCGTCCTGCCTCGTGATCGTCTTCTCACCCTTCACGGCGGCAGGCGGAATGAGGGAAGCCCCCGCGAGGACGTGACTCGCGGGGGCTTCCCGTGCGCGCGGCCCGGCGGTCAGGGCTTGCGGGCGAGCCCGCCGTGCTGGCCGACCGGCCGCGGGGCCGTACCGTCCACCGGGGCCGTCGGGGCGAGCGTACGGCGCCGGACGGGGGGCCGCGCCCGGAACGCGACCGCCGTCGCGGGCCCGCGTGTGCACCGGCGCGCGCCCGTCCCGCGCGCCCCGCACGAGCACCCGCACCCGCGGTCCCGCCTCTGGCGCGGTGCGCGGGGCACCCGCTGTACTGCGGTTCCGGGGCCGGCGCCGTGCGGGCCGGGCGGCCCGGGTCCACGGGCACCGCGGAGGAGCCGATGAGGAAGAGCCTGGCCTGTCCCACCTGCGGGGGGATGCAGGACTTCCGCCCGCTCGACGACGCCGAGCGGGCGGCCGTGAAGGATCAGCTCGGGATCCCGTACGTGCACGACTACTGGCGCTGCGACGTCGCCGGCTGCCTGCGGTTCCAGCGCTGGGACAGGCAGCGCATGGGCGGGCTGCTGCCGGAGGCGTTCCGCAGGACGGCCGCCGGCGGGGAGGGGCGGCCCCCTACAGGTTGCTGAAGTCGGGGCCCTGGGTGCGGGTGCGCTTGATCTCGTAGAAGCCCGGCACGGAGGCGACGGCCAGGGTGCCGTCCCAGAGCCTGGCGGCGTCCTCGCCCTTGGGCGCCGGGGTGACGACCGGGCCGAAGAAGGCGAGCTGCTCGCCGTCGGCGCCGGGGACTGCGATGACCGGGGTGCCGACCTCCTGGCCGACCTTGTCGATGCCCTCCTTGTGGGAGGCGCGCAGCTGGGGCTCGTAGGGGGTGGCGTCCCAGTGGTCCATGAGGGTCTCGGGCAGGCCGACGTCCTTCAGGGCGGCGGCGACCACCTCCTTCCCCGGGCCCTCGCCCTGGTTGTGGAAGCGGGTGCCGAGCGCCGTGTAGAGGTCGCCGAGCACCTCGGTGCCGTGCTCCTCCCGGGCGGCGATGACGATCCGGACCGGGCCCCAGGCCCTGGTCTCCAGCATCTCCCGGTACTCCTCGGGCAGCTCGTCGAGCTTGTCCTCGTTCAGCACGGCCAGGCTCATCACGTGCCAGCGGACCTCGATGTCCCGGACCTTCTCCACCTCCAGGACCCAGCGGGAGGTCATCCAGGCCCACGGGCACAGCGGGTCGAACCAGAAGTCGACGGGCGTCTTGACCGGCATGTCTCTCCTCGGGAAGTGGCGCAACCTGGCTTTCCTCCAGGCAACCGGCCTGGAGTCCAGACCATTCCCGGCTGCTGCCCGTCAGGGCCGCATGGCAGGATCGGTGCTGTCCGCATACTGAACACCACCCGAGGGAGTGCCGCCCGTGCCCGGTGAGAATCTGTCCCGCGACGAGGCCCGGGAGCGGGCCGCCCTGCTCTCCGTCGACGGGTACGACGTTTCCCTCGACGTGCGCTCGGCGACCGGTGCGGCCGAAGGCGGCGGTCCGCGCACCTTCCGGTCCGTCACCACGATCCGCTTCCGCTGCAACGAGCCGGGCGCGAGCAGCTTCGCCGACCTGATCGCACCGAGCGTGACCGCCGTCTCCCTCAACGGCCGCGACCTCGACCCGAGCGAGGTCTTCGACGGCTCCCGGATCGCGCTGGAGGACCTGGCCGCCGACAACGAGCTGGTCGTCGACGCCCGGTGCGCCTACTCCCGCACCGGTGAGGGCCTGCACCGCTTCGTCGACCCCGAGGACGGCGAGGTGTACCTGTACACGCAGTACGAGCCGGCCGACTCGCGCCGGGTCTTCGCGAACTTCGAGCAGCCGGACCTCAAGGCGCCCTTCCGCTTCGAGGTGCGGGCGCCGCAGGAGTGGACGGTGTGGAGCAACGGCGTCGGCGAACGCGCCGACGGCGTCTGGCGGTTCGCGGAGACGAAGCCGATCCCGACGTACATCACCTGTGTCGTGGCGGGCCCGTACCACTACGTGACCGACTCCTACGAGCGGACCTTCGCGGACGGCACGCGGCTGGAGGTCCCCCTGGGCGCCCTGTGCCGCAAGGGGCTGGCGCCCCACTTCGACGCCGACGACGTCTTCCTGATCACCAAGCAGGGCCTGGACTTCTTCCACGACCACTTCGACTTCCCCTACCCCTTCGGGAAGTACGACCAGGCGTTCGTGCCGGAGTACAACCTCGGCGCGATGGAGAACCCGGGTCTGGTGACCTTCCGGGAGGAGTTCATCTTCCGGGGCAAGGTGACCCGGGCGTCCTACGAGAGCCGCGCCAACGTGATCCTGCACGAGATGGCGCACATGTGGTTCGGTGACCTGGTCACCATGGAGTGGTGGGACGACCTGTGGCTCAAGGAGTCCTTCGCCGACTTCATGGGCACCTTCGGGAACGTCGGCGCGACCCGTTTCAAGGACGCCTGGATCACCTTCGCCAACCGCCGCAAGGCCTGGGCCTACCGGGCGGACCAGCTGCCGTCCACCCACCCGATCACGGCCGACATCCGTGACCTGGAGGACGCCAAGCTCAACTTCGACGGCATCACCTACGCGAAGGGCGCCTCCGTACTGAAGCAGCTGGTGGCCTACGTCGGGCAGGACGCCTTCCTGGAGGGCGCCCGGCGCTACTTCAAGCGGCACGCGTACGGCAACACCCGCCTCGGCGACCTGCTGTCGGTGCTGGAGGAGACCAGCGGGCGGGACATGGCGGCCTGGGCGCGCTCCTGGCTGCAGACGGCGGGCGTCAACGCGCTGACCCCGCAGGTGCTGCTGAGCGGGGCGGGCACGGTCGACGAGCTGGCCGTGGTGCAGGAGGCCGCCGTGATCGCCCCGGCGGACCACCCCGAACTGCGCCCGCACCGGGTCGCGGTGGGCCTGTACCGGCGTACGGCCGAGGGCGCCCTGGAGCGGTACGCCCGCGCCGAGGTGGACGTCGACGGGCCGCGCACGGTGGTGGCGGAGCTGGCCGGCGCCGAGGCGCCCGAGCTGGTCCTGGTCAACGACGACGACCTGACGTACTGCAAGACCCGCTTCGACGAGACCTCGCTGGCGACGCTGCGCGAGCACCTGGGGTCGCTGACCGACCCGCTGGCCCGCGCCCTGTGCTGGTCGGCGCTGTGGAACATGACGCGGGACGCGCTGCTGCCGGCGCGGGACTTCATCGGCCTGGTGCTGCGCTTCGCGGGGCGCGAGTCGGACATCGGGGTCCTCCAGATGCTGCACGCCTGGGCGAACTCGGCGCTGGTGCACTACGCGGCTCCCGACTGGCGGGAGGCCGGCGGCCGGCTGCTCGGCGAGGGCGCGCTGCGGGAGCTGCGGGAGGCGGCGCCGGGCAGCGGGCAGCAGCTCGCGTGGGCGCGGTTCTTCGCGGCGGTGGCGTCGGAGGGCGACGAGCTGCGGCTGCTGCGCGGGCTCCTGGACGGCACGGAGAAGGTCGACGGCCTGGCGGTGGACCAGGAGCTGCGCTGGGCGTTCCTGGAGCCGCTCGCCGCGCACGGCGCCGCCGACGAGGGCGTGCTGGCCGCCGAGCTGGCCCGGGACGACACGGCCTCCGGCAAGCGCCACCAGGTGCGCTGCCTGGCGGCCCGCCCGTCGGCGGCGGTGAAGGCACAGGCGTGGGCGCAGGTCGTGGAGTCGGACGCGCTGTCGAACGCACTGGTGGAGGCGACCATCGCGGGCTTCGCGCAGTCCTCGCAGCGGGAGCTGGTCGCGCCGTACGCCGAGATGTACTTCGCGGTGATCGAGCGGATCTGGGCCGAGCGGTCCATCCAGATCGGGATGGACGTCGTGCGGGGCCTGTTCCCGTCCCTGCGGGACTCCCAGGGCACCCTCGACGCGACCGACGCGTGGCTGTCCGCGCACGAGGACGCCGCGCCCGCTCTGCGCCGGCTCGTGCTGGAGGCGCGGGACGACCTGGCGCGGGCGCTGCGGGGCCAGGCGTGCGACGCGGCGGCAGGCCGCTGAGTCGCCCCGGCCCTCGGCCCGTGCCGGGGCGTTCCGTCACCGTTGCGGAATGCGGTCAACAGAAACCGTAACCCCCGGTCCGCACCCTGGCGGACCAGGGGTTATCGGCGTCCGAACACCCGTCCCCGGGGGCGGGGTTGTCCGGATTCGGTGATGGGCGTGTAACAGCGGTTAGGGGGTGGACCGGACGCGGGAAACCCCTGCTCATGACGCACGACACCCCGCTCTCCCCCCGCCCCCTCCACCACCTGGCCGACGGCCGGCGCCGCCTGATGACGGCGGCTCAGCTGCGCACGCACGGCGTCTCCGCCGCCGAGACCACCGAGCAGTGCCGGCCCGGCGGGCCCTGGCAGCAGCTCCTCCCTCACGTCGTCCTGCTCCACCCGGGCCCGCCGACCAGCGAGGAGCGCCTGCACGCGGTGCTGATGTACGCCGCACGGGAGCGGACCGCCGTCGCGGCCGGCGGCGCCCCGGCCGGTGTCACCGCCTCCGTGCCGGTCCAGCCGGGCGGCCGTGGGACACCCGCCTACGCGGAGGCGATGATCACGGGCCTGGCCGCGCTGACCCTGCACGGCTTCTCCACCTCTCCCCCGCTGCCCTCCCTGGACGTCATCGACGTCCTGGTCCCGCGGCTGCGCCGGCTGCGCACCACGGGTTGCGCGCGGGTCGTGCGGACGACCGCGCTGCCCACCGCCCAACAGGTCACCGGGGTTCCGGTGGCGCCGGTGGCGCGGGCGCTGGCCGACGCGGTGGCGGAGCTGACGGACGCGGGCGCCCTCCGCCGGCTGCTGACGGAGGCGGTGCGCGGCGGGCACTGCGAACCGGCCGCGGTGGTACGGGAGCTGAACCGGGCCCGGCTGCTCAGCCGTCCGCACGTGGTGGACGCGGTGGACTCGCTGGTCGCCGAGGGGCGCGCACTCGCGGAGCAGCGCCTGTACCGGACGGTGCGCGAACACGGCCTGCCGGAGCCGGTCTGGAACGTCGACCTGCGCCTGCCCGGCGGCCCCCGCATCGGCGGCGTCGACGCCTACTGGCCCGAGCACGCGGTGGCCCTGGAGCTGGACCCCCGCGCCCACCGGCAGCACGGGGACGACGCGCTCTGGGCGGAACACGCCCGCAAGCGCGAGCACCTGGAACGCCTGGGGATCACGGTCGTGCACCTCACGCCGCGCAAGCTGCGCGACTGCCCGGAGCACCAGGCGACCGTCGTCCGTACGGCGTTGATGACGGCCGCGGAACGGGAACCCGCCGCGTACGTCGTGGTGCTGCCCCGGTAGTGACGGACCGGGACGACCACGAGGAGGGGAGAGGAGGGCCGCCGGCGTCGCCGGCGGCCCTCCTCGTGCCGGGCGTCCGCCCGGCGCACGACGCCGCCCCGATCACCGCGCCGTCCGGCCGAGCCGGAGATCCCCTCCCCCGCCGGGCCGGCCGGGGACGGGTCGAGCCGCGTGGCCTCGTACGCCGGGCCGGGCGCCGTCACGGTCGGCTCCCGGTGTGCTCCGGAGCGTCGACCGGCTCCGCGCCGGCCGCGGTGCGGCGTACGGGATTGTCAGGGCCCGCCCCTTGTGTCCCGGGTGGCGTATGGCGGAAGTACGCCATGGCTCCATCCCGTCCCGGACAACTCTCCCCAAACAATGATCCCTTGCGTAAGGCTGAGCGGTCGTCCGGGATCGGATTCCGGACTGCGGCGACCAGGACCGATCGGCCCCGGTCGTTCACGCACGTTCCTTTACCTGCAAGGGATGCCGATGACCCACACCCCCCAGCGCGAACCGATACCGGGCGCGAGACGCGCGGCCCGCCTCGCCGTCGCCACGGGCCTCGTCGCCGCGTTCTGCGCCGCCGGACCGGTACCGATGGCCCTCGCCGCCGACGGGCCGGGGACCACTCCCCCCGTCGACACCTCGGTCAAGTCCGCGCACGACAAGCTGGGTTCCGCCGACGCGGACCTGCTCGCCCGGGCGAAGGCCGACGGCGCGAAGAGCGTCACGATGATGGTCGCCACCACGCCGGGCCGCACCGAGCAGGTGGCGGAGGAACTGGACGCGATCGGCGGCGGAAGCGTCGGCCGGACGTACGACGGGCTCGGCTACGTCCGCGCCACCGTCCCCACCGCCGCCGCGGACTCGGCCATCGCCGCCGCCGCGAAGCTCTCCTCCGTGCACGGCATCGACCTGCGCGACGAGATCCCGCTGGACGACCCGACGCCGAGTGCGGACCGGGCGAAGGGCGCCGAGCACCGCAAGAGCCGCGCGTACCCGGCGCCGGACCGCGGGACGCCCGCCGAGAACCCGTACAACCCGTCCTTCGAGACGGGCGCCGTCGACTTCGTGAAGAAGTACCCGAAGGCGGACGGCCGCGGCATCACCATCGGCGTCCTCGACTCGGGCGTCGACCTCGGCCACCCGGCGCTGCAGAGGACCACCACCGGCGAACGCAAGATCGTCGACTGGGTCACCGCGACCGACCCGGTCGTCGACGGCGACCGGACCTGGCGTCCGATGACCACCTCCGTCTCCGGCCCCACCTTCACCTTCGGCGGGAGGACCTGGACGGCCCCGGCGGGCTCCTACCAGGTCAGCACCTTCCTGGAGTCGTACACCACCGGCGGCGACGCCGCGGGCGACGCCAACCGGGACGGCGACACCACCGACTCCTGGGGCGTCCTCTACGACAAGGCGGCCGGCACCGTCCGCGTCGACCTGAACAACAACGGCGACTTCGCCGACGACACCCCGATGAAGCCCTACAAGGACGGCTTCCAGGTGGGGTACTTCGGCACCGACGACCCGAAGACGGACATCGCCGAGCGCCAGCCGTTCGTCGTCGAGATCCGCGAGGACGTCGTGTACGACGCGGCGGGCGCGAAGGCCGACTTCGTCAACATCGGCGTCATCGAGTCCGAGCACGGCACGCACGTGGCCGGCATCACCGCCGCCAACGGCCTGTTCGGCGGCCGGATGGACGGTGCGGCGCCCGGCGCGAAGATCGTCTCCTCCCGCGCCTGCACCTGGAGCGGCGGCTGCACCAACGTCGCGCTCACCGAGGGCATGATCGACCTGGTCGTCAACCGCGGCGTCGACATCGTCAACATGTCGATCGGCGGCCTGCCCGCCCTCAACGACGGCAACAACGCGCGCGCCCTGCTGTACACGCGGCTCATCGACACCTACGGCGTCCAGCTGGTGATCTCCGCGGGCAACTCCGGCCCCGGCGCCAACACCATCGGCGACCCGTCCCTCGCCGACAAGGTCATCTCGGTCGGCGCGTCCGTCTCCCGCGAGACCTGGGCCGCCAACTACGGCTCCGTGGTGAAGAAGAAGTACGCGATGATGCCGTTCTCCTCGCGCGGCCCGCGCGAGGACGGCGGGTTCACGCCAACGCTGACCGCACCGGGCGCCGCGGTGAACACCATCCAGACCTGGATGCCCGGCGCACCGGTCCCCGAGGCGGGCTACGACCTCCCCGCCGGCTACGGCATGCTCCAGGGCACCTCGATGGCGTCCCCGCAGGCCGCCGGCGCGTCGGCGCTGCTGCTGTCGGCCGCGAAGCAGGCGGGTGTCGACCTGACGCCGGCGAAGCTGCGCACGGCGCTGACCTCCACCGCCGACCACATCGAGGGCGTGCAGGCGTACGAGGAGGGCGCGGGTCTGATCAACGTCCCCGACGCCTGGCGCGCGATCCGCAAGGGCGCCACCGCCCACGAGTACACGGTCCAGGCACCGGTCGACACCGCGATCGACCAGTTCCTGGCGACGCCGGGCCGCGGCACCGGCCTCTACGACCGTGAGGGCGGCCTGAAGACGGGCGAGCGGAAGACCTACGAGATCACGCTCACCCGCACCTCCGGCGAGGACCGGGCGGTCCGGCACGAGCTGCACTTCGAGAACAACACCGGACGCACCTTCCGGATCGTCGGCTCCGACGAGGTGAAACTGCCGCTGAACGAGCCGGTCACCGTCGAGGTGGAGGCGAACCCGCGCTCCGCGGGCCTCAAGAGCGCGGTCCTGGAGGTCGACGACCCCCGCACCGAGGGCACCGACAAGCTCGTCCTGACCACGGTCGTGGCCTCGGCCCCGCTCACGTCCGGCTTCTCCGCGCAGGGCTCCGTGCAGCGCAACAGCACCGAGTCGTACTTCGTGACCGTCCCCGAGGGCGCCAAGGCGCTGGAGGTGGCGATGAGCGGGCTGAAGAGCGGGAGCCAGACCCGGTTCATCGCCCTCCACCCGTACGGCGTCCCGGTCGACACCACCTCCACGCCGTACTGCTACAACAACTACCTCGACGGCAACGGCTGCCGGCCGGACGTGCGCGCGTACGCCGACCCGCAGCCCGGCGTCTGGGAGATCGAGGTCGAGTCGCGGCGCACCTCGCCGCTGCTGGACAACCCGTACCGGCTGGACGCCACCGTCCTCGGCGCCACCTTCGACCCGGAGGTCGTGACCGTGCCCGAGGCCAGGGCCGGTACCCCGGCCCCCGCCTCCTGGAAGGTGACGAACCAGTACGGTCCGATCGAGGGCAGGCTGGTCGGCGGCCCGCTCGGCTCGGCCGAGACGTCCCGCCCGTCGGTCGGGCAGGGTGAGACGTCCACGTCGACGGTCGAGGTGCCCGAGGGCGCCGAGTCGCTGGACGTCGCCATCGGGGGCGTCTCCGACGCGTCCGCCGACCTGGACCTGACGGTCTACGACGCGGACGGCGCCCTCGTCGGCCAGTCCGCCGACGGCGACTCGGAGGAGTCGGTCTCCGTCCCGAAGCCGGCCGCCGGCACGTACACCGTCGAGGTCGTCGGCTACTCGGTGCCGGCCGGCACCACGGAGTACGACTACCGGGACGTGTACTTCGCCGCGTCCCTCGGCTCGGTCGCCGTGGACGGCTCCGCGCCGGTGCGGCTCGGCACGGGCGACTCGGCGGCGTTCACCGGGAGTGTCACGGCGCTGGCCGCCGCCCCGGAGGGCCGTGAGTTCTTCGGCCGGGTCCAGCTGGTGAACGCCCACGGCACGGCCGCGGGCTCCGGCAGCGTGCGGATCGGGAACGTCGTGCCGTAGTCCGGCGCGGCACCGGGGAGGGCGGGCGCTCCGCGGGGCGCCCGCCCTTCCCGTGGGCCGGGGTCAGTCGCAGGTCCGGACCGCGTCCGCGCCGGCGCGAGGCATACGTCACATCGCCGTGTGGGGCGGGAGGGGATGGGCAGGGGCGGAACAGCACGGCTTGCGGCGCGGCGGCCGGTCGACGGAATTCCTGCAGTTCAGCCGGGGTTTTCACGCAAGGGCCGCGCCCGCCGCCCAAGCCGCCGCGTCCCACTGTGCGGGCACACCGCGCAAAGGATTGGACAGGCGGGCCGGGCCGCGCCGCATGATGGAAAAGTCTCGGCCGAGCACAGCGCGCGTGAACACACGCGCACGAACGCCAGAAGGAGTCACCGTGAGGGTCGGAATCGTCGGAGCCACCGGTCAGGTCGGCACGGTCATGCGCAGGATCCTCACGGAGCGGAACTTCCCGGTCACCGAGCTGAGGCTGTTCGCCTCGGCCCGCTCCGCCGGCAAGGAGCTGGACGGCGTGACGGTGGAGGACGCGGCCACCGCCGACTACTCCGGTCTGGACATCGTGCTGTTCTCCGCGGGCGGTGCCACCTCCAGGGCGCTGGCCGAGAAGGTCGCCGCCCAGGGCCCGGTCGTGATCGACAACTCCTCCGCCTGGCGCCGCGACCCCGAGGTCCCGCTGGTGGTGTCCGAGGTGAACCCGCACGCGATCGCGGACCGTCCCAAGGGCATCATCGCCAACCCGAACTGCACCACGATGGCCGCGATGCCGGTGCTGCGTCCGCTGCACGCGGAGGCGGGCCTGGAAGCACTGGTCGTCGCCACCTACCAGGCGGTGTCCGGTTCCGGCGTGGCCGGCGTGGACGAGCTGTTCGAGCAGGTCAAGAAGGTCGGCGACGACGCCCCGAAGCTCACCCACGACGGCTCGGCGGTGGAGTTCCCGAAGCCGGACACGTACGTGGCGCCGATCGCGTACAACGTGCTGCCGCTGGCCGGCTCCCTCGTGGACGACGGCCTGCACGAGACGGACGAGGAGCAGAAGCTCCGCAACGAGTCCCGCAAGATCCTGGAGATCCCGGAGCTGAAGGTCTCCGGCACCTGCGTGCGCGTGCCCGTCTTCAGCGGCCACTCCCTCCAGATCAACGCCCGCTTCGCCCGCCCGATCAGCGTGGAGCGCGCCAAGGAGCTGCTGGCCGGCGCCCCGGGCGTCGCGCTCACCGAGGTGCCGACCCCGCTGGAGGCGGCCGGCCAGGACCCGTCGTACGTGGGCCGCATCCGCCCGGACGAGACCGTGGACAACGGCCTCGCCCTGTTCGTCTCCAACGACAACCTGCGCAAGGGCGCGGCCCTGAACGCGGTGCAGATCGCGGAGCTGGTGGCGGCGGAGCTGAAGGGCTAGCCGCCCCCCACCTCGTAGAGGAAGCGGCCGTACCCGACGGCCCGGACGTGGACGAACGCCACGGCCGGGTCGTCGAACGCTTTCCGGAGGGCGGGGGCCAAGGCGCCGGCGCCTTCGACCAGCCGCCCGCCCAGGACGCGCCCGTCGGCCCGAGTGGCGGCGGGTCATGGACATCGCGTTCCGTCCCCGCCACGTGGAAGGATGGCGCAACCCACACATAACGAGGAGATGACCGCGTGCCTGGCACAAACCTGACTCGCGAAGAGGCGCGACAGCGGGCGAAGCTGCTGACCGTTGACTCGTACGAGATCGATCTCGACCTCACCGGCGCGCAGGAGGGCGGCACCTACCGGTCCGTGACCACGGTGCGCTTCGACGTCGCCGAGGGCGGCGG
Source organism: Streptomyces sp. JK94 (assembly GCF_053613315.1). NCBI lineage: Bacteria > Bacillati > Actinomycetota > Actinomycetes > Kitasatosporales > Streptomycetaceae > Streptomyces > Streptomyces sp. JK94. The sequence continues at coordinate 13,534 of NZ_JBSICH010000049.1, forward strand.
CGAGTCCTTCATCGACCTGGTCGCGCCGGCCGTGCACGAGGTGACGCTGAACGGCGACGCCCTCGACGCCGCCGAGGTGTTCCGGGACTCCCGCATCGCCCTGCCGGGGCTGCTGCCGGGCCGCAACATCCTGCGGGTGGTCGCCGAGTGCGCGTACACCAACACCGGCGAGGGCCTGCACCGGTTCGTGGACCCGGTCGACGACCAGGCGTACCTGTACACGCAGTTCGAGGTGCCGGACGCGCGCCGCGTCTTCGCTAGCTTCGAGCAGCCGGACCTCAAGGCCACCTTCCAGTTCACCGTGAAGGCGCCCGAGGGCTGGACGGTCATCTCCAACTCGCCGACCCCGGAGCCGCAGGACGACGTCTGGGTCTTCGAGCCGACCCCGCGCCTCTCGTCGTACGTCACGGCGCTGATCGTCGGCCCGTACCACGCCGTGCACAGCGTGTACGAGAAGGACGGCCAGTCCGTACCGCTCGGCATCTACTGCCGGCCCTCGCTCGCCGAGCACCTGGACGCGGACGCCATCTTCGAGGTGACCCGGCAGGGCTTCGAGTGGTTCCAGGAGAAGTTCGACTACCGGTACCCGTTCAAGAAGTACGACCAGCTCTTCGTGCCGGAGTTCAACGCGGGCGCGATGGAGAACGCGGGCGCGGTGACCATCCGGGACCAGTACGTGTTCCGTTCGAAGGTGACGGACGCCGCGTACGAGGTGCGGGCGGCGACGATCCTGCATGAGCTGGCGCACATGTGGTTCGGCGACCTGGTCACCATGGAGTGGTGGAACGACCTGTGGCTGAACGAGTCGTTCGCCACCTACGCCGAGGCGGCCTGCCAGGCCGACGCGCCCGGCTCGAAGTGGCCGCACTCGTGGACGACGTTCGCCAACCAGATGAAGACCTGGGCGTACCGGCAGGACCAGCTGCCGTCCACGCACCCGATCATGGCGGACATCGGCGACCTGGACGACGTGCTCGTCAACTTCGACGGCATCACGTACGCCAAGGGCGCCGGCGTGCTCAAGCAGCTTGTCGCGTACGTCGGTCAGGACGCGTTCTTCCGGGGCGTGCAGGCGTACTTCAAGCGCCACGCGTTCGGCAACACGCGGCTGTCCGACCTGCTGGGCGCGCTGGAGGAGACCTCCGGCCGCGACCTGCGGACCTGGTCGAAGGCGTGGCTGGAGACGGCCGGCATCAACGTGCTGCGCCCGGAGATCGAGACGGACGGCGAGGGTGTCATCACGTCCTTCGCGATCCGCCAGGAGGCGCCCGCGCTGCCCGCCGGCGCGAAGGGCGAGCCCACGCTGCGCCCGCACCGCATCGCGATCGGCGCCTACGACCTCGACGCGAGCGGGAAGCTGGTGCGGGGCGAGCGCGTCGAGCTGGACGTGGACGGCGAGCTGACGGCCGTACCGCAGCTGGTCGGCAAGCCCCGCCCGGCGGTCGTGCTGCTGAACGACGACGACCTGTCGTACGCCAAGGTCCGCCTGGACGAGCGGTCGCTGGCCGTCGTCACCGAGCACCTGGGCGACTTCACCGAGTCGCTGCCGCGCGCCCTGTGCTGGGCGTCGGCCTGGGACATGACCCGGGACGGGGAGCTGGCCACCCGCGACTACCTGTCGCTGGTGCTGTCCGGCATCGGCAAGGAGTCCGACATCGGCGTCGTGCAGTCGCTGCACCGCCAGGTGAAGCTGGCCGTCGACCAGTACGCCGCCCCCACCGCCCGCGAGACGCTGCTCGCCCGCTGGACCGAGGCGACGCTGGCCCACCTGCGGGCCGCCGAGGCGGGCAGCGACCACCAGCTGGCGTGGGCGCGGGCGTTCGCCGCGACGGCCAGGACGCCGGAGCAGCTGGACCTGCTGGACGCGCTGCTGGACGGCACGACGACGATCGAGGGCCTGGCCGTCGACACCGAGCTGCGCTGGGCGTTCGTGCAACGGCTGGCGGCCGTGGGCCGGTTCGGCGGCTCGGAGATCCAGAGCGAGTACGAGCGGGACAGGACCGCGGCCGGTGAGCGGCACGCCGCCACCGCGCGGGCCGCCCGTCCGACCGAGGCGGCCAAGGCCGAGGCGTGGGAGTCGGTCGTGGAGTCCGACAAGCTGCCGAACGCCGTGCAGGAGGCGGTGATCGCCGGCTTCGTCCAGACCGACCAGCGGGAGCTGCTGGCGTCGTACACGGAGCGGTACTTCGAGGCGCTGAAGGGTGTCTGGGAGTCCCGTTCGCACGAGATGGCGCAGCAGATCGCGGTCGGCCTGTACCCGGCGGTGCAGGTGTCGCAGGAGACCCTGGACCGCACGGACGCCTGGCTGTCCTCCGCCGAGCCGAACGCGGCCCTGCGCCGTCTGGTCTCGGAGTCCCGCTCGGGCGTCGAGCGCGCCCTGCGGGCGCAGGCGGCGGACGCGGCGGCGGCCGAGTAGCCCCGCACCCCGTCAGTCCGCCCTCGGGGGCGCCCGGCAGCATCGGGTGCCCCCGAGGCGTGCGCGGGGCGCGGGCGCGTGTTCAGGGGGCGCGCGTCCGCCACCGCGGGGGCGGCGGGAGCGGTGAGGGCCGACTATCGCCGCAGCGCCGGCCCCGTCAGGTCCATCGGGTCCTTTCGGTCCTCCCTCGAAGGAGGACCGGAAGGAGACTGCGGCACGACCGCCTTCGCGCGCGGCGCGAGCTGTCCCGCGAGCGTCGCCCCGAACGCCAGCGCCATGCCCGCCGCCTGCACCGGCGTGAGCGCCTCGCCGAGCACCGCCCAGCCGACCACGGTGGCGGTCAGCGGCGAGAGCGGGCCGAGGAAGGTGACCTGGGTGGCGGAGAGCCGGCCGATGCCGCGGAACCAGAGCCAGTACGCGAGCGCCGTGTTGGCCAGCGCCAGGTAGAGGTAACCGCCGGCCGCACGGCCGTCCAGCGCGGGCGGGGCGCCCTCGGCCAAAAGGGCGAGCGGCGCGATGAGCAGGCCGCCCGCGGTCAGCTGCCAGCCGGTGAGCGCGAGCGGACCGACGCCTTCGGGGCGGCCCCACCGCTGGGTGAGCACGGTGCCGGCCGACATGGAGGCGGTGGACGCGAGCGCCGCCAGTACGCCGAGCGTGTCCAGCGCCCCGGCCGCCTTCAGCACCACCAGGCCGACGCCGACCGCGGCGGCCACGCCGGTGAGCACGGACCGGGCGGTGGGCCGCTGTCCGAGCAGCAGCGCGGAGAGCCCGACGACGAACAGCGGGCCGAACGAGCCGATCGCGGCGGCCGTGCCGCCCGGCAGCCGGTACGCGGAGAGGAACAGCAGCGGGAGGAAGGCCCCGATGTTCAGCGCGCCCAGTACCCCCGCTTTCCACCACCAGGCGCCGCGCGGCAGTGTCCGGGCGAGGCCGAGGAGCAGCAGACCGGCGGGCAGGGCGCGCATCAGCCCGGTGAACAGGGGCCGGTCGGGCGGCAGGAACTCGGTGGTCACGGCGTAGGTGGTGCCCCAGGAGACGGGGGCGAGCGCGGTGAGCGCGATGAGGGCGGGACGGGCGGGGCGGGCGGGACGGGCGGGGCGGTTCATGGCCATGGGAGGCCCCTTCATAGGCCCGAGGACAGTAGCTAGGCAGCAAGTAGCTTACCTCTAAGCTACTTACCGCCTATCTACTTTCTTGCGGGCGGCCTGCCGGCGCACCGATACTCGACCCATGAGTGAGCGCCCCGAGCAGCACCGGGACCCGGTCGACGCGATCATCGGCCAGTGGGCGGCGGTCCGGCCCGATCTCGACACCACCGCGATGGAGGTCTTCGGCCGCGTCAACCGGCTCTCGCGCGCGATCGGCGAACGGATCGAGAAGACCTACGGACGGTTCGGGATCTCCCGCGGGGAGTTCGACGTCCTGGCCACGCTGCGCCGATCCGGCGAGCCGTACGCACTCTCGCCCCGGGAGCTCTCGGCGACCCTGATGCTCACCACCGGCGGCATGACGGGCCGTCTGGACAAGCTGGAACGGGCCGGGTTGCTGCGCCGTTCCCCCGACCCGCACGACCGCCGGGGCCTGCGGGTCACGCTCACCGGCAAGGGGCTGGAGCTGGTCGACGAGGCGGTCGGCGCGGGCCTCGCCGTGCAGACCGAGGCGCTGTCCGCCGCCCTCGACGCCGGACGGGCCGGGCAGTTGGCCGGCCTGCTGCGGGACCTGCTGGCCGCGACCGAGCGGTAGGCGGCCCCGCGCCCCGCGCGGCCCGCTCAGCCCGCTCGGGGCGCGGGGCGCGAGGGCCGGGCGGGGACCGAGTGGGCTGGGCGAGGCCGCAGCGAGCCACGAGCCGCCCGAGCCAGGTCTACGCCAGCCCCGAGGCCACCCGAACGCAGCCCGAACGCAGCCCGAACGCCGCCCGAGCCAGGTCCGAGCGGGACCCGAGCCGCCCGAGCGAGCCGAGCGGGACCCGAGCCGCCCCGAGCCGTCCGCGTGCGCCTCGGCAGTCGCCTCGGCAGTCCCCGGCCGTGCCGGCGGGCCCGGGGGGGATGCCCTCCGTCCGGTACCCCAGGCACACAAAAGGGGCCCGACCC
>NZ_JBSICH010000050.1:0-37725 GCF_053613315.1 Streptomyces sp. JK94
TGTGCGTCCCCCTTCTTTGCTGTCGGCCCTTCGGTCCCCCCCCCCGGCACGTCACCGCGCGCACGCCGAGGGCGCCGGCCCCTGCCGCCCACGGCTGCTACGCGCGTGTACGGGGGACCGGCGCCCTCGGTGGAGCTGAGGCGGGTCGTCAGGCCTTCGCGTCGGCCTTGGGCCGGGTCCTGACGTTGCGGGAGGTCACGCGGTGCTTCTCCTGGGACCTGTCCAGAACCATCACCAGGCCCGCGATGACCGCGAACAGCACGATCGGGGCCAGGACGTAGAGGCCCAGCGTCTCGACGACGCTCAGGCCGGTGCCGGGGTCGTCGCCGTCGTCGCGGGTCAGCGCGAGCGCGGGGGACGACATGAGCAGCATCATCAGCGTCGTACCGGCTGCCAGGGCGCCGGCGCGCAGGGCGTTCTTCTTGTCCACGGTGCAAAGTTAGCGAACGGCCGGGAGGGGCGCGCGCCCGGGGTGCCCGTACGGGGCCGCGGGCGGGCGCTCAGCCGTCGGCGCGGTCCCTGACGACGTCGATCAGCGCGTGCAGCCGAGGGGACGCGGCCAGGTCCTCCAGGGTGACGGGGCGGCCCTCGGCGTCGGCGACGGGCAGCCGCCAGTTCGGGTACTGGTCCCAGGTCCCGGGCAGGTTCTGCGGGCGGCGGTCGCCGACGGCGTCCGGGAGCCAGATGCCGGCCATCCGGGCGGGAGTGCGCAGCAGGAAGCGGTGGACGGCCTGGATGCCGGCCTCCTCGGAGGGGACACCGGTGCCGCCGCCGGTGCCGTGCAGCAGGCCGAGCCGGGCCAGGACGTCCAGCCACTCGGCCGTGTCCGCCGCCGCCTCGGCCCGCTCCTCCTCCAGCGGACGGGTGAGCAGGCCGAGGCGGTCGCGCAGTGCGACGTGTTCGCCGGTGAGGCGGGCGGCGGTGGACGGCAGGTCGTGGGTGGTGGCGGTGGCCAGGCAGTCGGCGCGCCACTGCTCGGGGGGCAGGGGCCGGCCGTCGCCCGTCCAGTCGCGCTCGAACCACAGCACCGACGTGCCGAGCACCCCGCGCTCGCGCAGGGCCTCGCGCACGCCGGGCTCCACGGTGCCCAGGTCCTCGCCGATGACCACGGCGCCGGCCCGGGCGGCCTCCAGGACGAGGACGGCGAGCATGGCCTCCGCGTCGTAGCGGACGTACGTGCCCTCGGTCGGCGGGTGGCCCTCGGGGACCCACCAGAGCCGGAACAGGCCCATGACGTGGTCGATGCGCAGGGCCCCGGCGTAGCGCAGCAGGCCCCGCAGCAGGCCCCGGAAGGGTGCGTAGCCGGAGTCGGCCAGGCGGTCGGGGCGCCAGGGCGGCAGGCCCCAGTCCTGGCCCCGGGCGTTGAAGGCGTCGGGGGGTGCGCCCACCGACATGCCGGCGGCGAAGTGCTCCCGCTGGGCCCAGGAGTCGGCGCCGCTCGGGTGTACGCCCACGGCGAGGTCGTGGACGATCCCGACCGGCATGCCGGCCTCGCGGGCCGTGCGCTGGGCGGCGGTGAGCTGGGTGTCGGTGAGCCAGGTGAGGCGGGAGTGGAAGTCGACGCGGTCCATCAGCTCGGTGCGGGCCCGGTCGGTGTCGGCCGAACGGGGGTCGCGCAGGCCCTCGGGCCAACGCTGCCAGTCGGGTCCGTGGACCTCGGCGAGCGCGCACCAGGTGGCGTGGTCCCGCAGGGCGGTGCCCTGCTCGGCGAGGTAGTCGCGGTAGGCGGCGCGGCGGCCGGGCCCGAGGGGGACGTCGAGGAGCAGCTCCAGGGCCTCGCGCTTCAGTTCCCACACGGCGTCCCGGTCGATGAGGGCGTCCTCTTCCAGCACGGCCTCGCGCAGCCGTGCGGCCCGGTCCCGCAGGGCGCGGACGCGCTCGTGGCCGGAGACGTACGCGAACTCGGGCACGTCCTCCACCCGCAGGTGGACGGGGTCGGGGAAGCGGCGCGAGGAGGGCCGGTACGGGGAGGGGTCGGTGGGGGCGCCGGGCACGGCCGCGTGCAGCGGGTTGACCTGGACGAAGCCGGCACCGAGCGCGCGTCCGGCCCAGGCGGCCAGCTCACCGAGGTCGCCGAGGTCGCCCATGCCCCAGGAGCGGTGGGAGAGCAGGGAGTAGAGCTGGACGAGGAGTCCGTAGGAGCGTGCGGCGGGGGCGGGCAGCCGGGCGGGCGCGACGATCAGGTGGGCGCGGGCGGTCCGGCCGTCGGGCGCGGTGGCGGTCAGGAGGTGGACACCGGGGGGCAGCTCATCGGTGCCGTCCCGGGTGCCGCCCTGCTCGGTGTCGACGCGCAGGCGGGTCCCCTCAGGCAGCGCGGTCAGCGCGGCCGGCGTGCCCCCGTCGCCCCAGGCGACCACGGTGGGCGGCAGCAGGCGCTCGCGCAGCTCGGTCTCCCGGGCGGCCAGCGCGGCGCGTACGGCCTGCGGGGTGCGGGTGTCCACGCCGAGGGCGGCCAGGGCCAGGGTGACGGCGGTGGCCGAGACCGCGACGGTGCGGTCCGGGGACGGGCTGTAGGAGGTGGCGACGCCGTGCAGGGCGGCGAGCCGGGTCAGGTCCTCGGGAAGGTCCTCGGTGGGTGGCTCGGCCGGCCGGGCTGCTGTCATCTGCGACCTCTACGACCTCGTGGGTTCCGGAACGGCGAAGGAGGGGCCGCCCTGCTCCGGCACGTCCGCCGTGAGTTCGGGCGAGGACTCGCTGGTCAGGGGGACGGCGTCGGCGAACGGGGACTCGCTGGTGAGGGGCTCGGCGTCGGGGAGCGGCGGTTCGCTCGTGAGGGGGGCCTCGGCGCAGCTGCCGGTGGCGCCGAAGACGCAGTAGTGCGGGGTGTCGGAGGCGGCGGAGGGGTCCGCCCAGGGAGTGGGCGGCTCCGCCACGGGTTTGGACGGGGCCGGGAGCAGAAGCGGTGCCAGTGCAACCACGGGGTTCTCCTTCGGTCGAGCCGTGCATGCCTTGTCGGGCTCCGTGCGCATGCTTTTGGCGGGTTACGGCAGCCCTACCCAGTCTGCGCGAGGCCAGGCACCCCAATGCCCACAACGTGCTCCTGGTCACAATCCGCTCCCTCCAGCTCTTCCCGAATGCTGACAAAACACTCACCTGGCCCGTTCGGAGTTCACGCAAACCGGTCACGGGACCGAGCGTCGTTGACACGTTCACCACAGGGATGGTGGGCTCACTCGTGACACATACGTGACCCGGACGTGACCCAGGCGGACGCGGACACCGGGCGGAGACCGGGAGGGCCCGTGCCCGTGCAGCCACGGCGCAGGATGAGGGCGGCCGTCCTCGCGATCGCCGTCCTGGCCGGAACACTGGGCCCCGCGGGCGCCCTGGGAACCGCCTCCGCCGCGACGGCCGGCCCCGTGCCGGGTGCGGACCCGGCGTCCCCCGGCCGGGAGACCGGTGCCGGTGTCCAGGTCTGGCCGCGCCCGCAGTCGCTGCGGGCGGACGGCGCCCCGGTCCCGGTCACCGACGAGGTCGCGCTGATCGCCGACGAGGCGGCGGACCCGTACGCCGTCGAGGCGCTGCGCGCGCTTCTGGGCGGGGCGGGGGCGAGCCGGATCACCGCGCCGGCGGCCGGCGAGCGTCCGCCCGCGGGGGTGCTGGTGGTGCGCGTCACGACGGAGGAGGCCCGGCCCGGCTCCCGGCAGGGACTGCCGTCGGGCGGCTACCGCCTGTCCGTCGCGCCCGGCGCCGTCTCCCTCGCCGGAGCCGGCCCGGACGGGCTGTTCCACGCCGTGCAGACGCTGCGTCAGCTGGCCCGCCCGGACGAGGGGACGCTGGCGGCGGCAGTGGTCCGGGACTGGCCCGGTACGGCCGTGCGCGGCATCGCGGAGGGCTTCTACGGCACCCCGTGGACGCACCGGGAGCGGCTGGCGCAGCTGGACTTCCTCGGCCGCACCAAGCAGAACCACTACCTCTACGCCCCCGGCGACGACCTCTACCGGCAGGCCCGCTGGCGCGAGCCCTACCCGCGGGAGCAGCGGTCGCGGTTCCGGGAGCTGGCCGAGCGGGCCCGCCGCAACCACGTCACGCTCGCCTGGGCGGTCTCGCCGGGCCAGGCCATGTGCTTCTCCTCGGACGCGGACGTGCGGGCGCTGACGCGCAAGCTGGACGGGATGCGGGAGGCGGGCTTCCGCGCCTTCCAGCTCCAGTTCCAGGACGTCAGCTACAGCGAGTGGCACTGCGGGGCGGACGCGGAGCGGTTCGGCTCGGGGCCCGGGGCGGCGGCGCGGGCGCAGGCCCACGTGGCGAACGCGGTGGCCCGGCACCTGGCCGACCGCCGGCCGGACGGCTCCGCCGAGCTGACGGTGATGCCGACCGAGTACTACCAGGACGGGCCGACCGCGTACCGCAGGGCGCTGGCGGGAGCCCTGGCCCGGAGCGTGCGGGTGGCGTGGACCGGCGTGGGGGTGGTGCCCCGGACCATCACGGGCCGCGAACTGGCGCAGGCGCGCGAGGTGTTCGGACACCCGCTGGTCACCCTGGACAACTACCCGGTCAACGACTACGCGCCCGGCCGGCTCTTCCTCGGCCCCTACCAGGGCCGTGAACCGGCGGTCGGCACCGGCTCGGCGGCGCTGCTCGCCAACGCGATGCAGCAGCCGGAGGCGTCCCGCATCCCGCTGTTCACCAGTGCCGACTACGCGTGGAACCCGCGCGCCTACCGTCCCCGGGAGTCGTGGCGGGCGGCCGTCGACGACCTCGCGGGCGGCGACGACCGCCGCGAGGAGGCGCTCACGGCACTCGCCGGCAACGACGCGTCCTCGGTCCTCGGCACGAAGGAGTCCGCGTACCTGCGCCCGCTGATCGAGGCGTTCTGGGACGAGCGCCCCACGGGCCGCGACACGGCGGCGGGACGGCTGCGCGCGGAGTTCGCCGTGCTGCGCGAGCTGCCGGACCGGCTGGCCGGCACCGGACGCCCCACCGGCCTGGCCGCCGAGGTGGCCCCCTGGTCCGGGCAGCTGGCCCGCTTCGGCCGGGCGGGAACGGCCGCGCTCGACATGCTGCGCGCCCAGCGCGCGGGTGATCCGGCGGCGGCCTGGGCGGCGTACCGGGACCTCGGCGCCCTGCGCGAGCGGCTGGACTCGGCCCGGGTGACGGTGGGCGAGGGCGTGCTGGACCCCTTCCTGCGGCGGGCGCAGAAGGCGTACGAGGCGTGGGCGGGCCTGGACCACGAGCCGGCCCGGGACGCGGACGACGACCGTACGGTGCGTTTCCCGCGCGCCCGCGCCCTGGAGAAGGTGACGGTGCTGGCCGAGCCCGGCACGCGCGGGGACGTGGAGATCCGCGTCCCCGGCGGGCAGTGGCGGCGGATCGGCGCGCTGGACGCGAGCGGCGCCACGGAGCTGACCGTGCGCCGAGACGCCGGGGCCGTGCGCGTCACCGGCCGGGACGCCCCCGGCGTGCGGCACCTGGTGCCGTGGTTCGGCGACGGGCGGCGGGCGTCGCTGGACCTCACCGACGAGGAAATGGACGCGGAGATCGGCGGCACCCGGCGGCTGACGGTCCGGCTCGGCTCGCTGCGGCCGGCGGACGTCCGCGGCACGCTCACGGCGCGGGCGCCCGAGGGCGTGGAGGTCCGCGTCCCCGAGGACCCGCTGACGCTCCCGCGCGGCCAGGAGGTGGAGGTCCCGGTCGAGGTGACGGTGGCGCCGGGCACGCCCGCCCGGTCGTACGACGTCCGGCTCGCGTTCGCCGGCACCGCCCGCGCCCTCACCGTCCACGCCTTCCCGCGCACCGGCGGTCCCGACCTGGCCCGCACCGGCACGGCGCGCTCCTCGGCCGACGAGACGCCCGACTTCCCGGCGCGGGCGGCGAACGACGGCGACCGCGGGACGCGGTGGTCGTCCCCCGCCGAGGACGACGCCTGGTGGCAGGTGGAGCTGGCGCGGCCGGTGCGGCTCGGGCAGGTCGTGCTGCGCTGGCAGGACGCGTACCCGTCGGCGTACCGGATCGAGGTGTCGGCGGACGGCCGCCACTGGCGCACGGCGGCGTCGGTGCGGGACGGCCGGGGCGGCCTGGAGGCACCGCGCATGGACGAGGAGGACGTGCGGTACGTGCGCGTCCAGGGCGAGAAGCGGGCCACGCGCTACGGGTACTCGCTGTGGTCGGTGGAGGCGTACGCGGTCGAGGAGTGACCACGGGCACCGGCCGTCGGCCTGTTCGTGGACGTGATCCGGCCGGGCCGTTCACTTCGTACATGTACTCGGTGCGTGAGCCCGGCACCCGTGCCGGGGTGATCGTCGGTCTCCTGCTGCCGGTCCCGGTGCCGGCCTTCCTCGGCCGGTGCGCCCGTATCGGCGCCGTGCACCGCGACCGGCGGCCGGCCGTACTACGGCCGACCGGGGCGACCCCCTGGCAGGTACGGCGGAATCGCCGCGCTGGAGACCGGGCTCGCGTGCCGGGCGGGCTCGGCGGTGGTGAGCGTCTTCTCGGTCCTGTTCCTGCTGCGTCTGTGGAGCCGGCCGACCGCACTGGCCTGGGCGGGCGTCGCGGCGGTCGCCGTCGATGTGCCGGTGCCGGTGCCGGGCGCGGTGGCGGGGGCGCCGCGCCGGGCGGTGGCGTCGCCGCTGGGCCGGGTGCGCCGGATGCCGCCGACGACGACCGGTGCGCCGAGTGGTCCGGTGTCGCGGTGTGCGAAGGCCCGGGCCGTCAGGCGGAGATGCCGTCGATCCGGGCCATGGCGTCCTCCGCGCCGTACGGCTGCAGGTACGGCAGCCAGCGCGGGTCCCGGTGGCCGGTGCCGATGATGCGCCAGGCCAGACCGGTGGGCGGGGCGGGTTTGTGGCGCAGGCGCCAGCCGATCTCACCGAGGTGCCGGTCGGCCTTGACGTGGTTGCAGCGGCGGCAGGACGCCACCACGTTGTCCCAGGCGTGCAGCCCCCCGCGACTGCGCGGGATGACGTGGTCGACGCTGGTGGCGACGCCACCGCAGTACATGCACCGGCCTCCGTCGCGGGCGAAGAGCGCCCGGCGGGTGAGCGGGACGGGCCCCCGGTAGGGAACCCGCACGAACCGCTTGAGCCGGACCACGCTGGGTGCGGGCACGGTGACGGTCGCGCTGTGCAGAAGGGCGCCGGACTCCTCGAGGCACACGGCCTTGTTCTCCAGGACGAGGACGAGCGCGCGGCGGAGCGGTACGACGCCGAGCGGCTCGTACGACGCGTTGAGCACCAGGACATGCGGCACGGATGCCTCCTTGTACGCCGGCGGCGCGTGGCTCGCGCCGGGACGATCCGTAGTCAGTCTCCCCTCATGGCTGCCGGAAGCGCCACCATGTCCCGGTAACGGGCTGGGAGTGTTTTCGACCACACCGGGTGCGTCCCCCGGACCCTGACCAGTTCAAGCACGGATGAGCGCCGCCCCACTCGACCGTTTCGGGCCGGCCGCGCCCGGTGCCCCGTTAGTGTGGTGCACGTGCCCGTCCGGTGACCTTTCCGTGACCTCGAACCGGACCTTGGAGGACGGGCCCTCGCATCCGGAGGTACTCGTCGTGTCCCTGTCCGCCGTCCTGTCGGCCGTCGGCTCGTCGCCGTCGCCCTCGCCGTCCCCGACGGCCCCGTCGGTGCCCTCGCTCCAGGACGCCCACGAGAGCGCGACGAACGCCGCCGGCTGGGTCGAGGAGAACTGGTCGACGTGGCTCGCGATCGGCCTGCGGGTCCTGCTGATCGTGGTGATGGCGGCGGTGCTCAGAGCGGTGATCCGGCGGGCGATCACCAAGCTGATAGACCGCATGAACCGCACGGCCGGCACGATGGACGGCACCGCGCTGGGCGGGCTGCTGGTCAACGCCGAGCGGCGCCGCCAGCGCTCGCATGCCATCGGCTCGGTACTGCGTTCGGTGGCCAGCTTCGTCATCCTCGGCACCGCCGCGCTGATGGTCCTCGGCACCTTCCAGATCAACCTGGCCCCGCTGCTGGCGTCCGCCGGTGTCGCGGGCGTCGCGATCGGCTTCGGCGCCCGCAACCTGGTCACCGACTTCCTGTCCGGCGTCTTCATGATCCTGGAGGACCAGTACGGCGTCGGTGACAGCATCGACGCCGGTGTGGCCTCCGGCGAGGTCATCGAGGTCGGCCTGCGGGTGACCAAGCTGCGCGGGGACAACGGCGAGATCTGGTACGTCCGCAACGGCGAGGTCAAGCGGATCGGCAACCTCTCCCAGGGCTGGTCGACGGCCGGCGTCGACGTGACGGTCCGCTGCGACGAGGACCTGGACAGGGTGAAGGAGTCCATCGCCGCGGTCGGCGAGCGGATGAGCAAGGAGGAGCCCTGGAACGAGATGCTCTGGGGTCCCATCGACGTGCTCGGCCTGGACTCCGTGCTGCTCGACTCCATGGTGGTGCGGGTCTCCGCGAAGACCATGCCCGGCAAGTCCCTCACCGTCGAGCGCGAGCTGCGCTGGCGCATCAAGCGGGCCTTCGACGCGGCCGACATCCGGATCGTCGGCGGCCCCGAACTCCCGGCGCAGGCGCCCCAGGCGGCGGACCCGACGGCCGGCATGGCGGCCCCGTCGGCGTACGCGAGCACGGTGTCGCCGCAGTCCGTCGCGGCGTCCCCGATCACCCCGCCGAGCACCGCCAAGTAACGCCGAGCAGCGCCGCCGGCACACGTCCCGCCCCGGGGTGACGGCCGCGTCGCCTCGGGGCCGGTCTCTTGACGTCCCCTGCGGGGCGGCCTACGTTCCTCGGTCAACAGGAAACCTTCCTGACAGTCACCGGACGGCACCGCGCGGTGGACTTCCCCGTCCCCCGCCGGAAGGCCGAGCGGCCGAGCGGCCGAGAGGCAGGTGTGGACACGCATGGCGGGAACCGCCGGTACACCGGGCACCCCACGCGTCCTGCGCGCCATGAACGACCGGGCCGCCCTGGACCTCCTGCTGGAGCACGGGCCCCTGTCCCGCACCCGGATCGGCAAACTCACCGGCCTGTCCAAACCGACCGCCTCCCAGCTCCTGGCCCGTCTGGAGGCGGCGGGGCTCGTCCTGGCCGGCGGCACCACCGAGGGACGCCCGGGCCCCGGCGCCCGGCTGTACGAGGTCGACCCGGCCGCCGCGTACGCCGCCGGACTCGACGTCACCCCGGACCGCGTCCTCGCCGCGGTCGCCGACGTCACCGGGCGCACGGTCGGCCGCTACGAGCGGCCCACCACCGGCCGGCGCGCCGCCGGCCCGGTCGTCCGGCAGGTCACGGACGCCCTCGACGGCGCCGTGAAGGCGGCCGGGATCACCCGCGGTGACGTCCACCGCCTCGTCATCGGGACCCCGGGCGCCTTCGACCCGGGCAGCGGCCGGCTGCGCTACGCCTCCCACCTGCCCGGCTGGCACTCCCCCGCCCTCCTCGACGAGCTCGCCGCCGCCCTGCCGATGCCGGTCGAGTACGAGAACGACGTGAACCTCGTCGCCGTGGCGGAGCAGCGCCTCGGCGCGGCCCGGGGCCACGAGGACTTCGTCCTGCTGTGGAACCAGGAGGGCCTCGGCGCCGCCCTGGTCCTCGGTGGCCGCCTGCACCGCGGCTGGACCGGCGGCGCCGGCGAGGTCGGGTTCCTGCCGGTGCCGGGCGCCCCGCTGGTCCGCGGGGTCGGCCGGGCCGGCAGCGGCGGTTTCCAGGAGCTGGCCGGCGCGCAGGCCGTACCGGGGCTGGCCCGCGAGCTGGGCGTCGATCCGCTGCCGTCCGGCCCGTACCCGGAGTCGGCCGCCGCGCTGCTCGCCGCGGCCGCCGCCCGCCCCGGCGACGACCCGTACCGCCGCCTGCTCCGGACCTACGCCACCCGCCTCGCCACCGGTCTCGCCTCCCTCGTCTCCGTCCTCGACCCCGAGCTGGTGGTGCTCGGCGGCTCGGCCCTCACCGCCGGCGGCGAGCCGCTGCGCGCCCTGGTCCAGGGCGAGCTGGAGGAGCTGGCCGCCTCCCGGCCACGTCTCGTCCTCGGTGACGTGACCGACGATCCCGTTCTGCGCGGCGCGCTGGTCAGTGCGCTCGCGGCCACCCGCGACGAGGTCTTCGACACCTCGCGCTGAAGCACCCCGCGCCGGCGTCGGGGGCGTCCCGCCGACCGGAGCGAGGGGCTGACTGGAGTGAAGGGTTGACGCCTGTATGAAACTCACCGTGGTCGGCGGCGGTTCGACCTACACGCCCGAACTCGTGGACGGCTTCGCCCGGCTGCGGGACACCCTGCCGGTCGGGGAACTCGTCCTCGTCGACCCGGCGGCGGACCGGCTGGAGCTGGTCGGCGGCCTCGCCCGCCGCATCCTCGCCCGGCAGGGTCACGACGGCCGCGTCGTCACCACCTCCGACCTGGACGCGGCCGTGGACGGTGCCGACGCCGTCCTCCTGCAACTGCGCGTCGGCGGCCAGGCGGCCCGCGAGCAGGACGAGACCTGGCCCCTGGAGTGCGGCTGCGTCGGCCAGGAGACGACCGGGGCGGGCGGCCTGGCCAAGGCGCTGCGCACGGTGCCGGTGGTGCTGGACATCGCCGAGCGGGTCCGCCGGGCCAACCCGGACGCCTGGATCATCGACTTCACCAACCCGGTCGGCATCGTGACCCGCGCCCTGCTCCAGGCGGGGCACCGGGCGGTCGGCCTGTGCAACGTGGCGATCGGGTTCCAGCGCACGTTCGCCGCGCTGCTCGGGCTGGCACCCGCCGACGTCCACCTGGACCACGTCGGCCTCAACCACCTCACCTGGGAGACCGGCGTCCGGCTCGGCGGCCCCGCGGGCGAGGACGTCCTGCCCCGGCTGCTGGCCGAGCACGGGGACGCGGTCGCCGCCGACCTCCGCCTGCCCCGGCCCCTCCTGGACCGCCTGGGCGCCGTCCCCTCGTACTACCTGCGTTACTACTACGCGCACGACGAGGTCGTGGACGAGCTGCGCACCAAACCGTCGCGGGCCGCCGAAGTGGCGGCGATGGAGAAGCGGTTGCTGGAGATGTACGGCGACCCGGCCCTGGACGAGAAGCCCGCCCTGCTGGCGCAGCGGGGCGGCGCCTACTACTCGGAGGCGGCCGTGGACCTCGCCGCCGCCCTCCTCGGCGGTGCGGGCTCTCCGTACCAGGTGGTGAACACCCGCAACCGGGGCACGCTGCCCTTCCTCCCCGACGACGCGGTGATCGAGGTGCCGGCGGCGGTGGGCGCCGAGGGGGCCGCGCCCCTGCCGGTGCCGGCGGTGGACCCGCTCCACGCGGGACTGATGGCGCACGTGACGGCGTACGAGGACCTGACCCTGGACGCGGCCCTGCGCGGCGGCCGGGACCGGGTGTTCCGGGCGCTGCTCGCGCACCCCCTCGTCGGCCAGTACGGGTACGCCGAGCGGCTCACCGACCGGCTGATCGCACACAACCGGGAGCACCTGGCGTGGGCCTGACCGCGAGCGTCCTCGCCGTCGACGCGGGCAACAGCAAGACCGACGTGGCCGTGGTGGCCGCCGACGGGGAGGTCCTCGCCACGGCCCGCGGCGGCGCCTTCCGCCCGCCCTCCGTGGGCGTCGAGCGGGCCGTGGACGCCCTCGCGGAGGCGGTGACGCGGGCCTTCACGGCGGCCGGCGTCACCTCCGTCGCGCACGTCTCGGCGTGTCTGGCCAACGCCGACCTGCCCGTGGAGGAGGAGCTGCTGGCCGCCGCGCTCCACGCGCGCGCCTGGGGCGTGCGCGTGGACGTACGCAACGACACGTTCGCGGTCCTGCGGGCCGGTGTCGCCGAGCCGTGCGGCGTCGCGGTGGTGTGCGGGGCGGGCGTCAACTGCGTCGGCATGCGCCCCGACGGCCGCACCGCGCGCTTCCCGGCGGTCGGGCGCCTGTCCGGCGACTGGGGCGGTGGCTGGGGGCTGGCCGAGGAGGCGCTGTGGCACGCGGCGCGGGCCGAGGACGGCCGCGGGGAGCCCACCGAACTGGCCCGCGCCCTGCCGGGCCACTTCGGGCTCGGCTCGATGTACGCCCTCATCGAGGCCCTGCACCTGCGGCACGTCGAGCCCGTCCGGCGCCACGAGCTGACCCCCGTGCTGTTCGCCACGGCGGCCGGCGGCGACCCGGTCGCCCGGGGGATCGTGGACCGGCAGGCCGACGAGGTGGTGGCCATGGCCGTGGTGGCGCTGACCCGGCTGGACCTGCTGGCCGAGGAGACACCGGTCCTGCTGGGCGGCGGCGTCCTGGCGGCACGGCATCCGCGACTCGACGCACGGGTGCGGTCGCTGCTGGCGGCCCGCGCGCCGAAGGCCGTACCGCGGGTGGTGACGGCGCGGCCGGTCCTGGGCGCGGCGCTGCTGGGGCTGGACCGGGTGGGGGCGGGCCCCGGAGCCCGGGCGCGGGTGCGGGCGTACTTCGACGCCTGAGGTTCCCGCGTCCGGGCACGGCCGGGACCGGTGGCGTCCGGCCGGGGCGGGAACCGGGGGCGGTCCCGGTGCGGTCCCGGTGCGGTCCCGGCACCGTCCTGGTGCGGTCCGATGCGGTCCGATGCGGTCCGGTGCAGCCCCGGCACAGACCGGCGCAGTCCGGTGCGGTCCGACGACGTCCCGATGCGGCCTGCGCGCGGCCCCGATGCGGCCCATGTGCGGCCGGGTGTGGCCCACGTGCGGCCCGGATGCGGCCCGCACGCGGTCAAGGTGCGGCCCGCGTGCGGTGCGGGGAACCGAACCGGTGCGGGCGGCGTATTCATGGACAGGGGTGGTGCGTTGTGCACCGGCATCGGAGCGGGATCGGGTGATGGCCGGCGCGAAGGCCGGTGCGAAGGCTGCTGCGGGCAGCGATACTTGCGGCGACGGATGACCACGGGGGAGGTCGGCAGTGACTCGACCGCAGAAGGGCGGCGCGGCGCCGCCACCGGGCACCGGCGTGTCCACCCCGTCCACCCCTTCCGCCGTGCCGCCGCGGTCCTGGCCCGTGCCGCGGCAGCGGTCCGGCGGCGGCGCCCCGGCCTCGCCCCCGCCGCCGGCGCCCCGGCGCACCGCCTTCGCGGAGGGCGTGGACCGGCTGCGTGCGGCGGCCGTGACCGAGCCGGGCCGGCTGCGGATCATCGGTGCGCTGCTCGCCGCACTCGTCCTCGCCTTCGGCGCCGTCGCCGCCTGGCAGATGACCGAGCGGTCCACCGCCGCCGACGACGTGCTCCACCGCAGCCAGCCGCTGAGTTCGGCCGCGGCCGGCGTCTACCGCTCACTCGCCGAGGCCAACACCGCCGCGTCCAGCGGGTTCCTCGCCGGCGGCCAGGAGACCGAGGCGGCCCGCGAGGAGTACGAGAGCGCCGTCCGCGCCGCCGCGGAGGGACTGGTGAAGGCCGCCGCGGACTCCGAGGCCGACTCCCCCGCCGAGGCGACGATCACCGACCTCAACCGCCTCCTGCCCGAGTACAAGGGCCTGATCGAGCGCGCCCGCACCTACAACCGGCAGGGCTTCCCGGTCGGCGGCGCCTACCTGCGCTACGCCAACGAGAAGATGCAGAAGGAGATGCTCCCCGCGGCGGAGGACCTCTACACGAGCGAGAACCGGCGGCTCGGCGACGACTACGCCGACGCCAAGCCCTACCCCTGGGCCGCGATCGCCCTCGGTGTGCTGGCTCTCGCGGTCCTCGGCTGGGTCCAGCACCGCACCTACCGGCGCACCCACCGCGTCCTGAACCACGGCCTGGTCGCCGCCACGGCCGCCTCGGCGATCGTCCTGCTCTGGCTGGTCGCCGGCCACGGCGTCGCCCGGTCGAACCTGAACGACTCCCACGCGCACGCGGTGCGCTCCCTGAACGCGCTGAACGAGGCCCGCATCGCCTCCCTCAAGGCCCGGGGCAGCGAGAACCTCACCCTGGTGGCCCGCGGCGCGGAGACGAAGAAGGTCGGCGACAACACGTACGACGCCTACGACCTCGACTTCGAGAAGAACATGAAGACCCTCGGCGCGGGCCTGGCCGAGGCACGGCGGCTCGCCGACGACGAGGCGGGCGGACAGCCGGTCGACACGGCGAACGCCAACATGACGGAGTGGAGGAAGCGGCACACCGCGGCCCGTGAGCAGGACGAGAACGGCAACTACCAGCAGGCGCTGGACCTCGTGATCGGCGGCGAGGGCGCCACGGCCGAGTGCTTCGACGGCGTCGACGACTCGCTCGATGCCGCCCTCGCGCACGAGGAGGCCCAGTTCGAGCAGGCGGCGGGCGACGGCCTGGCCGCGATGCGCCCCCTGCCGGTGGCCGCCGGGGTCCTCGCCGCACTGGCCGTGGCCGGCGCGCTCCTGGGCATCGGCCGCAGACTGTCGGAGTACCGGTGAGCCGGGGCGCGGGCGCGCCGGGCCGAGGGGAGGCGAGGCCCGTGGAAGGGGGCGCGAGGATGCGTGCACAGAGGTTCCGGGCGGGCCTGAGGGGCTGGGGCGGTGTGGGGACGATGGCCTTCGCCTGCGCCCTCGCGGTGCTGTTCGCCCTGCTCCTGCCGGTGCTCCGCCCGCACGGCACGGCCGGGCACACCGGCAGCGGTGGCCACGGCGTCGCCCGGGGCGGCCAGGCGCGGGCGGCGCAGGAGTGCGCGGACCCGGAGAAGCAGACCCTGTCCCCGTCCGGCGCCGACGGCCCCACCATCGAGGAGATCCGCAACCGCCGGGGCGAGAAGCGCAAGCTGGTCGTCGGCGTCGACCAGAACAGCTACCGCTGGGGCTACCGCGATCCGAACAGCGGCGGCGACGCCGAGCTGGAGGGCTTCGACATCGACCTGGCGCACCGTATCGCGCAGGACATCCTCGGCGACCCGGACGCCGTGCAGTTCAAGGCGATCCCCACCAACCAGCGCGAGCCGGCGACAGTGAACGGCCGGGTCGACATGGTGGTCCGCACCATGACCGTCAACTGCGCCCGCCTGGAGAAGGTCGCCTTCTCCGCGCCCTACTTCCGGACCGGCCAGCAGGTGCTGGCCCCCAAGTCCTCGGCGATCACCGGCTACGACGGCACGCTCGCCGGCAAGAGGATCTGCACGGCGGCCGGTTCCACCGCGCTCAGCACGCTGGAACAGGACCAGCGGGACGGCGGACCGGCGACCGGCGCCGACCTCACCACCACCGTGCCGAACCAACTCGACTGCCTGGTACGGCTCCAGCTCGGCGAGGTCGACGCGGTGGTCACCGACGGCGCGCTCGCCGCGAGCCAGGCCGCCCAGGACCCCACGGTCCAGCTCAAGGGCGACGCCTTCACCACGGAGTACTACGGCGTGGCGATGAGGAAGGACGCCGACGATCTGGTACGCCGGGTCAACCGGATCCTTGAGGAGTGGCGCGCGGACGAGACCGGGGGCTGGCAGGACTCGTACGACGCGTGGCTGAGGCCGACGATGGGAGGCGACTCGGCGAAGTCGGAGCCACCGGCCCCGGAGTATCTGCGCACGAGCTGAACGACCGCCGCACCGCAGGCACGAACGACCGCCGCACCGCAGGCGCAAGAGCACGCACGAGTCCGCGACAGCGAAAGGTGACCGATGGGCGACACGGGACCCACCGGGCCGGTGATGGACCGGGACGAGGTGGACCGTGCGCTGGCCCGGCTGGGCGTGGAGCACGAGGCGATCGAGACCTCGCTCCTCGCCCTCCAGGACCACGCGGGCCGCAGACTCCTCGAAGGCACCGGGCTGACGGGGGTGACCGCCGAGCGCTGGAGCGCCGCGGAGGCGTCGATCACGCTGCTGTGGAACTGCTTCGACGCGTACACCGGCGCGCTGCGCACCGCCCGGGAGATCCGCTCCCGGCGCCGCTGGTCCAGCCGTGAGGACCTGGCCGAGCTGACCGAGCTGCTGCGCGGCGAGGCCGTCACGATGGCCGGCGTCGCCGCCACGGCGGGCGCGCCCGAGTGCGGCCCGAACCGCCTCAGCGAGCGGTACTCGCTGGCGGCGCTGGTGGACCGGATGAACCAGCTGTACGCCACCTCCCTCGACATGGTCGTCGCCGCCGACGCGGTGTGGTCGGCGCTGCCCGCGCGGATCGATCTGCTCGCCGCCGAACTCCAGCGCACCCGCCGGCTCGCGCACTCCGTCGGCGTCCGTCCCGGCGAGCACCCGGCCGGCGACGACCTGGAGCGGATCACCCGCACCCTGACGGGGCTGCGCGAGCGGGTGGTGTCCGACCCGCTGGCCTTCTGGACCCCCGCGGAGGGCAGTTCGGCGCCCGGCGGCGGCCGGCCGGACACCACGGTCTACGACCGGGAGGCGCGCGCCCTGGAGGACGTGCGCCGCGAGATCGACGCCGTGCTGGCCGTGCGCCAGGATGCCGAGCAGCGGATCGTCCGGCTGCGGGACGTGCTCTCCCGCGCGGACCGCACGCTCGCCGAGGCCCGCACCGCGCGCGGCGAGGTGCTGGCGAAGATCGCCGCGACGGAGGTGCCGGTCGTCAGCGGACCGCCGACCGTGCTGCAGGAGCAGCTCGCGGCGGCCGCCGAGTACCGCCGGCACGCCCAGTGGCACCGCCTGTCCCCGCTCCTGGAGTCCCTGGAGGAGAAGGCGGAGGACGAACTGCTGCGCGCCCGCGAGTCCTTGACGGCGGTCACCGCGCCGCTCGCGGTCCGCGCGGAGTTGCGCGGCCGGCTCGACGCGTACAAGGCGAAGGTGGCCCGGCTCGGCCACGCCGAGGACCCCGAGCTGGCCGAGAAGTACGAGAAGGCGCGCCGCATGCTGTGGAGCGCGCCCTGCGACCTGCGCGTCGCCGGGCAGGCCGTGCTGCGCTACCAGCACGCGGCGGCCGAACTGCTCGGCTCCGCCCCGCGCGTGCCCGGCCAGGGCGGGCCGGTGGACCGGACGGGGCCCGGTGCGTGAGCGAGGACGGGGAGGGGACGGCATGAGCGAGGCACTGCGGACGTGTCAGCGTCCCGGCTGCGGCGGGGCCTACGAGGACGTGGGCGGCGGCGGGCTGTACTGCGACACGTGCGGTCTCGCACCGGTCGTCGCCCCCGACGGCATGGTCGGCTCCACGCCGACCGGGATCACCGGTGGCGGTGGGCGCGGCTCCGCGGGCAGCGGCGGTTCACGGTCGAGCGGCCGCAGTGCGCGTACGTCCTCGCAGTCGTCGAAGTCCCGGCGGTCGGTGTCGGGACGGCTCTCCCGGTCGGTGTCGGGCCGGCCCACGGGCCGTTCGGTGTCGGTGCGCAGCTCGGGCTCCGGCGCCGGAGCCTCCAGCCGCGGGCGCCTCGGCGCCGGCCTGGTCGAGGTCCCGCCGATCCCGCGGCCCGACCCGCGCGCGATGGTCCTGGACGGCCCCGAGGTGCCCGAGCGCAAGCGGTTCTGCTCGCGCTCGGACTGCGGGGCGCCGGTCGGACGGGCGCGCGGGGACCGGCCGGGGCGCACGGAGGGCTTCTGCACCAAGTGCGGGCACCCGTACTCGTTCGTGCCCAAGCTGAGGGGCGGGGACGTCGTGCACGGCCAGTACGAGGTCGTGGGCTGCCTCGCGCACGGCGGGCTCGGCTGGATCTACCTCGCCGTCGACCGGGCGGTCTCCGACCGCTGGGTGGTCCTCAAGGGCCTGCTGGACACCGGCGACCAGGACGCGATGGCGGCGGCGATCTCCGAGCGGCGCTTCCTCGCGGAGATCGAGCACGCCAACATCGTGCGGATCTACAACTTCGTCGAGCACCTCGACCAGCGGACCGGTTCGCTGGACGGGTACATCGTCATGGAGTACGTCGGCGGCAAGTCGCTGAAGGAGATCGCCAACGGCAGGCGCACCCCGGAGGGGCGGCGCGACCCGCTGCCGGTGGAGCAGGCCTGCGCGTACGGCATCGAGGCGCTGGAGGCGCTGGGCCATCTGCACAGCCGCAACCTGCTCTACTGCGACTTCAAGGTCGACAACGCCCTCCAGACCGAGGACCAGCTCAAGCTGATCGACATGGGCGCGGTGCGCCGGATGGACGACGAGGAGTCGGCCATCTACGGCACGGTGGGCTACCAGGCGCCGGAGGTAGCCGACGCCGGCCCGTCGGTGGCGTCCGACCTGTACACCGTCGGCCGCACCCTCGCCGTGCTGACGTTCGACTTCCAGGGCTGCACGACCGTCTACGCCGACTCGATGCCGGACCCGGACACCATCGACGTCTTCCGGCGGTACGAGTCGTTCTACCGGCTGCTGGTGCGGGCCACCGACCCCGACCCGGCCCGCCGGTTCGCCTCCGCGCAGGAGATGGCCGAGCAGCTGACGGGCGTGCTGCGCGAGGTGGTCTCGCTCCAGACGGGTCGCGCCCGGCCCGCCGTGTCCTCCCTGTTCGGGCCGGAAGTCGGGGTGACGGACACGGAGTTGTTCCCCCGGCTGGACGGCGAGGTGTCGCGGCTGGGGGCGCGGCCGGTCCGTACCGGACGGCGCGGTGCGCGTACGGCGGCGCCGCGACCACCGGCCGGCGGCCCCGCGTTGCCGGGCGGCACGGGTGCCGCGGTCGGCGCGCCCGGGGGGACGGGCGCGGGGGTCGGGCTCGCCGGCGGGACGGGCGCGGGGGTCACGGCGTCCGGCGCGGGCGGCACGAGTGGCGCGCTGCCGGGTGCCGTGAGCGCGGTCGGTGGTCTCGGCGTCGACGTCGCCGGTCTGGTCGAGGCGGCCGACGCGCCGGCCGCGGCCCTCGCGCTGCCGGTGCCCCGGGTCGACGCCGGCGACCCCAACGCGGGTTTCCTGGCGGGCCTCGTGGCGTCCGCGCCGGGTGAGCTGCTGACCGCGCTGGCCGCCGCGCCGGCGCCCTCGGCCGAGACCCGGCTGCGGCAGGTCCGGGCCCGGCTGGAGACCGGCGACGCGCCCGGCGCGCTGACCGCGCTGGAGGCCTTGGAGGACGAGCGGCCCGACGACTGGCGGGTGGTCTGGTACCGGGGACTGGCCGGGCTGGTGACCGGCGACCACGAGGGCGCCGCGCCGGCCTTCGACGCGCTCTACGACGCCTTCCCGGGCGAGGTCGCGCCCAAGCTGGCGCTCGCTCTGTGCGCGGAGGTGCTGGGGCAGGTCGACAACGCCGCCGAGTACTACCGCCTGGTGTGGGCGTCCGACCCGAGCCACGTGAGCGCGGCGTTCGGGCTGGCCCGCGTCCAGCTCGCCGGCGGCGACCGGACCGGTGCCGTACGGACGCTGGAGTCGGTGCCGGAGTCGTCCGTCCACTGCACGGCGGCTCGGGTGGCGGCGGTGCGGGCGAGGCTGCGGCGACGCACCGCGCACACGGGCGACGTGACGTTCCTGGACGATCTGTTCGCCGCCGCGCGGCAGGTCGAGGCGCTGGACGTGTACGGTCTGGATCCGGCGCGGCGCGAGCAGCTGTCCGCCGAGGTCCTCGGTTGCGCGCTGGACTGGGTACTCTCCGGAGGTCAGGGTTCCGTCCCGCCCGCCGCCGGGGGACGGACGCTGCTCGGCAGCGGCCTGGACGAACGCGGGCTGCGCTTCGGCCTGGAGCGTTCGTACCGCACGCTGGCCCGGCTGGCGCGGGGCGGCGAGGAGAGGATCGACCTGGTGGAACGTGCCAATCGTTACCGCCCCCGGACGTGGGTGTAGTTGATGTCGCAGATGCCCCAGCAGGCCGCTGTGCCGAAGTGCCCGAGCTGCGAGGAACCCCTCGAGTCGGGTGACCGTTTCTGCGGTGCGTGCGGATACGACCTGTCCGCCGTGCCCGCGCGGCCCGACGAGAGCCCGACGATCGCGCTGAACGGCTCGGTGCCCGCGCCGTCGTGGGCCCCGGACGGTGCGGACTGGCCGACGGTCCGGGACTCGGACGGCCACGGCCGTCCCGCCCCGGTGCACACGGCCGCCGAGGTGCCGGGGACCGACTCGGGCGGCTCCCCGCTGCCGCCGCCCCCGCCCACGGCCCCGCCGATGCCGTCGGTCGCGCCCGACGCGCGGTCCGACCGTCCCGACCGTCCGCGGGAACCCGACGAGTACCCGCTGCAGGCACCCGACCCGAGGCTGGCCGCCGACCCGGCCGCGCCCGACCCGGCCGGTTCCGCGTCGGCCGGTTCCGTATCGGCCGGTTCCGTATCGGCCGCGGCCGAGAAGGTGTGCGTGGCCTGTCGTGCGGGCCGGGTCGACGACGACGGTTACTGCGAGAACTGCGGGCACGCCCAGCCCCGCGAACGCGACCACATGGAGCAGGCGTCCGGTCCCGTCGCCGCGGTGAGCGACCGCGGTCTGCGCCACCACCGCAACGAGGACGCGTTCTCCGTCGGCTGCACCGCGCTGCCGGACGGCGCGCCCGCGTCCGTGGCGATCGTCTGCGACGGCGTGTCCTCCGCGACCCGCCCCGACGACGCCTCGCTCGCCGCGTCCCGGGCGGCCGGCGAGTCGCTGCTCACCGCCCTGCCGCGCGGCACGCACCCGCAGCAGGCCATGCACGACGCGATCGTCGCCGCCTCGCACGCGGTCAACGCGCTGGCCGACGAGCCCGCCACCGCCCGCGAACAGGCCCCGCACCAGAACGCGCCCGCCTGCACCCTGGTCGGCGCCGTGGTGACCGCGGGCCTGCTGGTCGTCGGCTGGGTCGGCGACAGCCGCGTGTACTGGGTGCCGGCCGACCGGAGCGCCCCGCCCGCCCGCCTCACCGAGGACGACTCCTGGGCCGCCCAGATGGTCGCCGCCGGCCTCATGAACGAGGCCGAGGCGTACGCCGACGAGCGCGCCCACGCGATCACCGGCTGGCTCGGCGCCGACGCCTACGAACTGGAGCCGCACACCGCGTCCTACAAACCGGACCGCCCGGGCCTGGTCGTGGTCTGCACGGACGGCCTGTGGAACTACGCGGAGTCGGCCGAGGAGATGGCCGAGGCGGTGCCCCTCGACGCCGCCGCGCGACCGCTGCACGGCGCCCGCGTCCTGGTCGGCCACGCCCTGGACGGCGGGGGCCACGACAACGTAACAGTGGCGCTCCTGCCGTTCCCCGCCCCGTCGCAAGGGGCAGGATCGGCCTGAGGCCGTGTCGTGGCGTCGTCGTGGCGTCACGGCCGGGTGCGGGCGCCGGGTACGGGCCCGGGTCACGGGCCGGGGCCCGCACGCGGGGCGGCCTCGCGGGCCGCAGGGGGCGGTCCGCGCCGGCGGCCGAACACCCCACCACCGTGGGGCCGTAGAGGGGGATGCGAACCGGCATGGCCAATTTCTCGAAGTCGAACGTGCCGCAGTTCTCGGTGGACGTCTACCAGAACGTGTACCTGCCCGACGGCGGCCGCGAGGTCAACGCCATCGTGACGGTCACCGCGACCGGCGGCGGCACGGTCGGGAGCGCGGTCGCCGCGCCCCACCTGTACTCGCCGGGCCAGGGCCCGTCCGCGGCCGTGGCGGTCATGGTCGACTGCTCGGGCTCGATGGACTACCCGCCGGCCAAGATGCGCAACGCCCGCGACGCCACGTCCGCCGCGATCGACACCCTGCGCGACGGCGTGCACTTCACGGTGGTCGGCGGCACGCACGTCGCCGAGGAGGTCTACCCGGGCGGCGGGCGCCTGGCGGTCGCCGACGCCACCACCCGGGAGCAGGCCAAACGCGCCCTGCGCGGCCTGAGCGCGGGCGGCGGCACCGCCATCGGCACCTGGCTGCGGCTGGCCGACCGGCTCCTGGCCACCGCGGACGTCACCATCCGGCACGGCGTCCTGCTCACCGACGGCCGCAACGAGCACGAGTCCCCGGAGGACCTCAGGGCCGCGCTCGACGCCTGCGCCGGGCGCTTCACCTGCGACGCCCGGGGCGTGGGCACCGACTGGGAAGTGAAAGAAGTCACAGGGATCGCCTCCGCCCTGCTCGGCACCGCCGACATCGTCGCCGATCCGGCGGACCTCGCCGCCGACTTCACGCGGATGATGGAGACGGCCATGGGCAAGGAGGTCGCGGACGTCGCCCTGCGCCTGTGGACCCCGGTCGGCACCACCGTGCGGTTCGTCAAGCAGGTCGCCCCCGCGGTCGAGGAGCTGACCGGCCGCCGTACCGGGGCGGGGCCGCGCGCCGGGGACTACCCCATCGGTTCCTGGGGCGACGAGTCCCGCGACTACCACGTGTGCGTGGAGGTCCCGGCGGCCGGACTCGGGCAGGAGATGCTGGCCGCCCGGGTCTCCCTGGTCGTCCCGGAGCCCGGGGGCGGCGTCCGGAACCTCGGTGCGCAGGGCCTCGTACGGGCCGTGTGGACGGACGACATGGCCGCCTTCACGTCGATCAACCCGCAGGTGGCCCACTACACCGGGCAGGCCGAACTGGCCCAGGTCATCCAGCAGGGTCTCGACCTCCGCAAAGCGGGAGACTTCGGCGGAGCAACGGCCAGACTGGGCCGGGCCGTTCAGCTCGCCGGCGCCTCCGGAAACGCGGATACCGCGAAACTGCTTGCGAAGGTGGTGGACGTGGTCGACGCGGCTGCAGGTACTGTGCGACTGAAAGCGAAGGTCGAGGAGGCCGACGAGATGACTCTCGAGACCCGGTCCACCAAGACCGTTCGCGTGAAGAAGCAGTGACGTGACGACGCGACCCGGTCGCGTCAGGACAACACAGCGACAAGCTCCGCAAGAGGGGGAAGCTCCGACATGCCGACCTGCCCGAACGGACACCAGTCGGATTCCGACGACTGGTGCGAGGTCTGCGGTCACCGCATGGCCGGTGCCGTGCCTCCCCCTCCCCCGCCTCCGCCCCCGGGCGGCGGCTACGGCTTCCCGCCCCCCGCGGGTCCGGCTGGTCACGGCGGGCCGGGCGGTCCCGGTGGCCCCGGAGCCGAGCCGCAGCTGTGCCCGCAGTGCCGCACGCCGCGTGAGGGCGGGGCGCCGTTCTGCGAGGAGTGCCGGTGGAACTTCCTGACCAACACCGCCACCTCGTACACCCCGGCCGCTCCGCGTCCGCCGGCGCCCGGCCCCGGCCCCGGCCCGGCCGCGGGCCGGGGACCGCGCTTCCCGCAGCCGCCGTCCGGTCCGTCGTACGGCGGTGACTCCTACGACTACCAGGGTTCCCGCCCGTCCCAGATGAACCGGCCCGCCGAGCCGATCCCACCGGGACCGCCCTTCGGCGGCGCCCCGTCAGGGCCTGGCGGCCCGGGCGGAGGCCCCGGTGGTCCCGGCGGCGGGGCCGGCGGCCCGGGCGGAGGGCCTGGCGGGTCCGGCGGGCCTGGTCAGCCTGGTGGTGGTCCGAACGGTCCGAACGGTCCGAACGGTCCTTCCGGGCCCTACAACTCCGGCGGCCCCGGGGGCCCCGGCGGTCCGGCCGGGCCCGGTGGGTTTGACGGGCCTCGTGGCCCCGGTGGGTTTGACGGGCCTCGTGGCCCCGGTGGGTTTGACGAGCCCCGTGGCCCCGGTGGATTCGGTGGCCCTGGCGGGCCCGGTGAGCCCGGTGGGCCAACCGGCCCGCACGGTCCCGGCGGACCCAACCGCCCCGGTGGCCCGGGTGGTCCGCACGGGCACGGTGGCCACGGTGGCCCGCCGGCCCCGCCCTCCTTCGGTGCCGACCCGTCGCGGACGGCGCCGCCGCCCGGCCCCGGTGGGCCGGAGGGGGCTCCGCAGGCGTACCGGCAGTCCGGTCCGCCGGCCCCGCCCGCCTTCCCGCAGGAGACCAGCCGGCCGCAGCAGGGCGGCGGCCCGTCCTTCGGCGGCGGTGACGACGACTGGGTGCTCTCCCCGCCGTCGTCCGGCGGTCCGGGAGGTCACGGCGGCCCCAACGGCCCGGGGCAGGCCCAGGGCAGCGGTTACGGCTACCCGCAGCCCGGCGCCACCCAGGCCCCACCGCCCCCGCCCGGCGGCGGCTACGGGTTCCCCCCTCAGCAGCAGCCCCAGCAGCCGCAGCGCCCCCAGGGGCCGGCGACCTGGACGGCGACCATCGGTCCGGACCGTGACTACTTCATGGCGATGATGCAGCGTTCCGGCCCCGAGGCCGCGGGCCTGAACCTGCCCGCGTACTCGCCCGAGCAGCAGCGCACGCTCACCGGGAACCAGGTCACCATCGGCCGGCGCCGCCACTCCACCGGCGACACCCCGGACATCGATCTGGCGGTACCGCCGGAGGACCCGGGCGTCTCGCACCAGCACGCGGTGCTGGTGCAGCAGCCGGACGGCAACTGGGCGGTCGTCGACCAGAACTCGACCAACGGCACGACGGTCAACGGCGGCGAGGAGCCGATCCAGCCCTTCGTGCCGGTGCCGCTCCAGGACGGCGACCGGGTGCACGTCGGCGCCTGGACGACGATCACGGTCCGCCGGGGCTAGGCGGGCTCGTCCCGGTCGGGATCTCCCCGGCCGGTCGGCCGCGGGAAACGGCCGGCGGCCTGGACGTCCGGCTCACGGTCCGGAGCCCCTTTCACGGGCTCCGGCCGCGGGCCGGCGGGCGCGCGGTCGTGGAGTCCGCAGGGAGGGCCGGGCCAGGTCCCCGTCCGCGTCGGCCTGGGCCACCCGGGCGGTGGTGCGCACCCGGCCCCGGGCGAAGGCCGTCAGGCCGCTGCGCGGACGACCCGCTCGGCCACCGCGAGCGGAGCGGAGACCGCCGGATCGTGCTGCTCTCCGGCGCGCTCTCCCAAGGCCGAGGTACAGGGTGCGAGGTCGATGACGTCGAGGCAGGAGAGACCGGCACGCGGGAAGAGCCGGTGTGCTGCCGGTGATCCGGCAGCAGGTGAGCCACGGCGACCCGCCGGTCCGGGCGGCGACCCGCAAACCCCCTCCGTCACCGCCGTGACGGGCGGACACCGGCGTTCCGGCCACGCCGGGCCGGGCGCCGCCGGGCCCGTCAGGCGAGGGGCCAGGCGTACGGGCCCTCCGGGTCGTCCAGCCAGGCCCACGCCCGTCCGTCGCCGACGGTGATGCCGTAGCGCTCCCGGCGCGGGGCGTCCTCCCGGTCCCACAGGGCGTACGCCTCCTGCGGGTCGAGGCCGCCCCGGCTCAGCTCCAGCAGGAAGCGGAACCGGTCGTCCTCCCGGGCCCGGCGCGGCACCCCGCCGAGGCCCGGCGTCTCCGGCTCGGACCGCTCCGCGCCGCGCAGCGGAACGAAGTACGCGGGCGTGTGCAGGAAGCGTCCCTCGGCGTACCCGGCGTCGCGGACCGTGAGGACGACCAGGCCGGTGGCGAGCGGCGCCAGGATGCGGCCGCCGGGGCTGCACTGGGCGATCCAGGCGCGCGGCACCGAGGGCAGCGCGCAGGTGGCGAGTATCCGGTCGTAGGGAGCACGCTCGGGCACGCCGCGGGCGCCGTCGCCCGTGACGACGGCCGGGTGGTGTCCGGCGGCGGCCAGGTGCCGGCGCGCGGACTCGGTGATCTCGGGCTCCAGGTCGACGGTGGTGACCAGGTCGTCGCCGAGCCGGTGGGCGAGCAGCGCGGCGTTGTAGCCGGTGCCTGCGCCGATCTCCAGGACCCGGTCGCCGTCGCCCACGCCCAGCTCCACCAGCATCTGGGCCATCAGGGAGGGCTGGCTGCTGGACGAGAGCAGCTCTCCGTCGCGCAGCCGGGTCGCCAGCGGAGCGTCGGCGTACGCCCCGAGCACCCAGCGTGCGCGGGCGTCCGGATCGGGGTGCTCGCCCCACCGGCGTTCGTAGCCGCCCCGGACGCCGACGTAGTAGTACGGCACGAAGAGGTGGCGCGGCACCGCGGCGAAGGCCTCCCGCCACACCGGGTCGGCCGTCCAGGCACCGCTCAGCCCGATCTCCCGCACCAGCTCCGCCCGCGCGGAGGCGGCGAGGCCGTCCAGGTCGCGGTGCCCGCCCATGCCTCCACAGTAAGGGCCGAGCGGCGGCCGGCGGGCGTGAGGCCGCTGCTTGAAGGGAACGGTCCTGGGCCTGGAGTCCTACGCCCACTCGTCTGAGACCATGGAGGGCGTGAATGAGATTCGGCGCGGCACGCTTCAGGAGCAGACCTTCTACGAGCAGGTCGGCGGGGAGGAGACCTTCCGTCGGCTCGTCCACCGTTTCTACCAGGGGGTGGCCGAGGACCCGATCCTGCGGCCCATGTACCCGGAGGAGGACCTGGGCCCGGCCGAGGAGCGTTTCGCGCTCTTCCTGATGCAGTACTGGGGCGGTCCGACGACGTACGGCGACAACCGCGGCCATCCGCGGCTGCGGATGCGCCACGCCCCCTTCGCCGTCGACCGGGCGGCGCACGACGCCTGGCTGAAGCACATGCGGGTCGCCGTCGACGAGCTGGGGCTCTCCGAGGAGCACGAGCAGACGCTGTGGAAGTACCTGACGTACGCGGCGGCCTCGATGGTCAACACCGCTGACTGACCCGCGTCCCGCGCCGGGGCCCGGTCGTCCGGCGGCGAGATCCGGTCGTTCGGCGTCGGAATTCGGTCAAGTCCGGTTCCCTTCCCGTCCCCTCTGACGGCATCGCCCGTGGACTGGACGACAGCGCCGGGGTCTGGACGAAGCGCCGGTGCCCGGGTGCCCGGGTCGTCGGCTCACGGGGGCCGGGCCGCCGGCCGGCGGGGCTCGGCCGTCGCCGTACGGCCGGACGGCGGTGGGCGGGCCGGAGCCGTAGAAGCCGCGGGCCACCGGCCGCCCACGGGCCGCCGTGCGCGGTCCGCGGCGGGGTCAGCGCACGCTGATGCCCAGGGAGCCGGCCCCCGCCCGGCGCAGGGCTACGGAGCCGTAGGGCGTGCGCAGCCGCAGCCACGCGCCCGAGGAGAAGAGCTTCGGCGCGTTCTCGTCCGACGCGCCCGCGGGCCCCAGGAAGCCCAGGGACTGGGCCGCGTGCACGGCCCGCACCGGCAGCCCGGTGTTCCCGGCCGTCCTGGACCAGATCTCCCGCCCGATCCGGTCCAGCTCGGACCGGGTGCGACCGTCGGGCGCCAGTTCCCCCGTACGGGAGCGGAACTCCGCCACCGCGGCGGCGACCAGCGCCCGCAGGGCGTCCGGGGCGGGCAGCCCCGGCTCGGGCCGCCAGCCACCGCGCGGGGGCAGCACGCCGGCCCACGGCGGCCCGGTCACCGCACCCGGTACACCGGCGGTGGCCGCCGCCTCGTCCACCGCCTCCAGCAGCTCACCGGCGGACACGGTCACGTCCAGCGTGACGTCGAGCCCGTTCTCGTACGGCTTGGCCAGGCGCACCGCGCGCACGGCCAGCACCTCGAAGGAGGGCGGCCGGCCGAAGACCGCGAGGGCGGTGCCGGCCGCCTGCAGGCGCACCGCCGCCGAACGGTCGTAGTGGAGCAGGCGGGAGAGGAAGGCCGCGAGATCCGCGGCCTCCCCCTCGTCGGCGAGCTGGAGGACCGTCATGCGGCGACGGCCCCCTCCTTGTCGTCCGTGTACTCCCGGAGGAACTCCCGTTCCTCCGCGGTGATCCGGCGCGGCGTCTGCGCCTCGAAGTCGAACGGCACGATCACCGTCGAGGCGCGGACGTAGACCTCGTCGCCGTCCTTGACCTCGTAGGTGAGGGTGAAGGACGCCGCCCTTATCTCCGTGACCCACAGCTCGATGTCGACCGGGCGGTGCCGGTGCACGAGCTGCCGCTTGTAGTCGATCTCGTGGCGCGCCACCACCGACCCCTGCTTGAAGTCCTTGTCCGGACGGAACAGGAAGTCGATACGCGCCTCCTCCAGGTAGCGGAGGAAGACCACGTTGTTGACGTGGCCGTACGCGTCCATGTCCGCCCAGCGCAGCGGGCAGCGGTAGATGTGGCGCAAGAGATCAGCCCCGGGTCAGCTTCTTGTAGGTGGCTCGGTGCGGACGCGCGGCGTCGGCACCGAGCCGCTCGACCTTGTTCTTCTCGTACGACTCGAAGTTGCCCTCGAACCAGAACCACTTGGAGTCACCCTCGTAGGCGAGGATGTGCGTGGCGACGCGGTCCAGGAACCACCGGTCGTGGGAGACGACCACGGCGCACCCGGGGAACTCCAGCAGCGCGTTCTCCAGGCTGCCGAGGGTCTCGACGTCGAGGTCGTTGGTCGGCTCGTCGAGGAGGAGCAGGTTGCCGCCCTGCTTGAGGGTGAGCGCGAGGTTGAGGCGGTTGCGCTCACCGCCGGAGAGCACCCCGGCCGGCTTCTGCTGGTCCGGCCCCTTGAACCCGAAGGCGGAGACGTACGCCCGCGAGGGCATTTCGACCTGCCCGACGTTGATGTAGTCGAGTTCGTCGCTGACGACGGCCCAGAGCGTCTTCTTCGGGTCGATGTTCTCGCGGCTCTGGTCGACGTAGGAGATCTTGACGGTGTCGCCGACCTTGATGGAACCGGAGTCCGGCTCCTCGAAGCCCTGGATCATCTTGAAGAGCGTGGTCTTGCCGGCGCCGTTCGGGCCGATGACGCCGACGATGCCGTTGCGGGGCAACGTGAAGGAGAGGTCGTCGATGAGGACCTTGTCCCCGAAGGCCTTGGTGAGGTTGTTGATCTCGACGACGACGTTGCCGAGCCGCGGGCCCGGCGGGATCTGGATCTCCTCGAAGTCCAGCTTCCGCATCTTGTCGGCCTCGGCGGCCATCTCCTCGTAGCGGGCCAGCCGCGCCTTGGACTTGGCCTGCCGCCCCTTGGCGTTGGACCGCACCCACTCCAGCTCGTCCTTGAGGCGCTTCTGCCGCTTGACGTCCTTCGCGCCCTCGACCTTGAGGCGGGTCGCCTTGGTCTCCAGGTACTTGGAGTAGTTGCCCTCGTAGCCGTGCAGCCGGCCGCGGTCGACCTCGCAGATCCAGCCTGCGACGTTGTCCAGGAAGTACCGGTCGTGGGTCACGGCCACGACGGTGCCCTCGTACTTGGCGAGGTGCTGCTCCAGCCAGTTCACCGACTCGGCGTCGAGGTGGTTGGTGGGCTCGTCGAGCAGCAGCAGGTCGGGCGCCTCGAGCAGCAGCTTGCAGAGCGCGACGCGGCGCTTCTCACCACCGGAGAGGTTCACCACGGGCCAGTCGCCGGGCGGGCACCCGAGCGCGTCCATGGCCTGCTCCAGCTGGGCGTCGAGGTCCCAGGCGTTGGCATGGTCCAGCTCCTCCTGGAGCTTGCCCATCTCCTCCAGCAGCGCGTCCGAGTAGTCGGTCGCCATCTGCTCGGCGATCTCGTTGAACCGGTCGAGCTTGCCCTTGACCTCGGCGACACCCTCCTGGACGTTCTCCAGGACGGTCTTGTCCTCGGACAGCGGGGGCTCCTGCAGCAGGATGCCGACCGTGTAACCCGGCGACAGGAAGGCGTCGCCGTTCGACGGCTGCTCCAGTCCCGCCATGATCTTCAGAACGGTCGACTTGCCGGCACCGTTCGGCCCGACGACACCGATCTTCGCGCCGGGCAGGAAGCTCAGGGTGACATCGTCGAGGATCACCTTGTCGCCGTGCGCCTTGCGCGCCTTGCGCATGGTGTAAATGAACTCAGCCAAGAGAAACCGTCCGGCAGCTTGATCAGGCAGTGGGCAGATACACCCCATCTTGCCGCACCGCCACCCCTGGGAGGAAACGCGTTCCCTGCGGGGGCTCTGACCTGGCCTTTCCCGGATGGCGCCGGAGCCTCGCCGGACACCTCCGGTTATCTTCGGTCGCCACCTGTCACCGCCGGTCGCCGCCGGTCGGCCTCGGACGCCCTCGCACAATCCAGGGACGGCCCAGGGACGGCCCAGGGGCGGTTCAAGGCCGAGGGTGCCGCTCCCCCACCGCGCCGGCGCAGCGTGTGGCTGTGCTCGGCCCGGCGGAGCGCCCGCACCTCTTCCGCGACGCGGATGGCCCGCTGATCCCGTGCGGGTCACCGGCCGGTCGGTCGGCCGGAGATCGATGCCGCCCCTCGGAGAGTTCCGGTCCGGAGAGTTTCGGTCCGGAGAGTTTCGGTCCGGGGAGTTTCGGTCCGGGGAGTTTCGGTCCGGGGAGTTTCGGTCCGGGGAAGCCGAGCGCGGTCTACCGGCGCTCTCTGCCCGGTGCCGTAATGCCGCGCCGGGCGCTTCGGCGGCCTCGTGGATCACTCCGTGGGGCGCCCGGGCGTCCGCCCTCCGTCTCCCGGCGACGGGTTGGCGCCCCGCTCTACCGGGAGGCGTCCTTTCGGCGGATCACGGTCAGGGTCGCGCCACCGGCGATGAGCAGGACGAGAGCGATGGCACCGATCAGCGGCGTCACTTCGGAGCTGCCGGTTTCGGCGAGGTTGGGGTTCGAGGCGGGGGTGACCACCTCGGTGGGGGCCGGCTGGCCGAGGGTGTGGGTGGTGTCGGCGAGTGCGGCGCTCTGGGTGAGGCAGTCCAGGACGCCGGTGAAGCGCTGTTCGAAACCGGCCGGGCCCCGGATGGTGAAGTCGTACGCCCGGTCCTCCGGGAGCGGCACCGTCACCGTCCGGGACTCGCCCGCCGCGATCGTGTGCTCGGTGTCCAGCAGCTCGAAGGTGAACGGCTCGTCGCCCTCGTTGACCGCGGTGATGTCCAGGGCGCCCTCGGCGCAGTTCTTCCTCGCGGACAGGGCGGGTATCGGGCCCTGTCCGGCCCAGGTGGCGGTCGCCGTCGCCGCGACCGTCGACTCGCTGGAACCGGCCAGGATCTGGGTCTGGCTGCGGCTCTCGGAGGCGAAGGCCCGGCCGACCGGCACGGTGGTCGAGGCCTCGACCACCAGCTCGGCGGTGCCGGCCTCCGCGTCCTTCGGCACGTCGAAGAAGACCTCGGTGCCGTCGGTGACGGAGGTGACGGGTTCGCCCTCCTCGTCGACGATCCGGACCCCGCCCGCCGTGGCGTCCGCCGGTGGCGTGACCGTCGCGCCGCCGGCGTTGGTGCGCACCGTGACCGGGCCGAGCCGCTCACCGGGGCGGCCCGAGACGGCGGGTGGGTCCAGGGTGAGCGACGCCGCGGGCTCCGTGAGGGCGCGGGCGCTCTTCTCCAGGTAGTCGGCGAGGCGCTCGGCCTCGGGGTCGACGGCCTCGACGTCCGTGTCGTCCGAGTGGCGCCAGATGGCCACCTGCGTGCCGGCCGCCGCGTCCTGCTCGGTGAGCCCGCCGCGGACGCCCGCCTTCTTCGCGAGCGCGGCGAGGTCGTTGACCTGGGGGTAGGAGTTCTGCAGGATCCAGCGGATGCGGCCGGCGTCCTTGTTGGTGCCCAGCGACGTCCCGCTCCAGGGCGTCTCGTGGTACTTGGCGTCCTTCTGCGTCGGGTTCTGGATGTCGACGCAGTACGTCTGCAGCATGCCGCCGCCCTCGACGGACATCTCGAAGAGACCGGCCGACACCTCGTGGTCGCCGTCCTCCCCGTGGATGACCGCGGCGCCGTACGTCTTGAGGCCGCCTATGGTGGCCGTCGCCCCGCCCTGCCCCTGTCCCGCCTCCTGCGCGGCGGCCGGGCCGGCACCGCTCACCACTCCGGTGGCGGCGAGCGCGGACACCAGCGCGGCGGCGGCGAGACGCGCCGCCGCTCGTCCGGACAGCGACAGTGCGGTGAGCGAAGAAAACACCACATTCCCCTTCGAGCAGGACCCGTTGACGTGGGGGGCAGGGTCCCACCAGCAGAATCACCAGCCCCACGGGGCTTGTTCGGCATCCTAAGGACGTGACGCACCGCGCTTGCCGGGGATGTTCGCCCCCACGGAGATCCGACTCGGAATCGTTATCGCCGACAGGGCTGGTGAGCAGGGCTTATCGACAAATCCACCCGGCTTCGTCCGGGACGCATTCGCCGATAAGCCGCACTCCGGTCAGTTCCGGCAGGCCGTCGGCGTCATGCCACCGCGGCGGGCTCCGGCCGCTGTTCGAGTACCGGTTCGGCCGGTTCCGCGGCCGGTGTCTCCCAGTTGGGCTCCGGCTGCGGTGGGGAGGCCGACGCCTCCGCCCTGCCGGTGCGCCGGAACGCGGCCGTGCCGCGCGCCAGGTCGTGGCCGATCGCCACCGCGTCGATGTCCGCGGACGTCCAGCTCTGCCCCTCGCGCACGTCCGTGCGCACCTTCAGCCGGCCCTGAACAACGACGGGGTCGCCCACGGCGAGGGACGCCGAGGCGTTGGTGGCGAGTTGCCGTTTGGCCCACACCGTGAAGAAGTTGGTGTGGCCGTCCGTCCACGCGCTCTTCTCCCGGTCCCAGTAGCGCGCGGTGACCGCGAGCCGGAACCGCGCCGACGGTCCGTTCGCCAGGTCCCGGAACACGGGCTGCGTCGCCACGTTGCCCACGGCGCAGATCATCGTCTCGTTCATCGCGAGTCCTCCCTCCCGTACGGGCCCGTCCCGTACGGCTGCGTCCGGCGCGGCGGGCGTCGCTTCCCGTACGCCGCCGCTGCCGGGCCGATCGCGTCCGTCGCGATCGCCACGAGGCCAGACTGCATCCGTCCGGGCCGGTCCCGCTGAGGGCTGTGGACCGCCCCCGGACTTGTGGAGAACCCCGTCACCCCTACGGGCGAGCCACCACCCGTGTCCGGACCCCGCGGGCGGCCGAACCCCGCGGGCGGGCCCCACGGACGGACCCCACGGACGGACCCCGTGGGCGGGCCCCCACAGTTCGACCCCGCCGTGGCCAGGCCCGCGGGCGGCCCGCCGTGTCCGGACCCCGCGGACGGCCCCCGTGAACGAACCTCTGCGGGCACGCCCCCTACCTCGTCACCGCCCCCACCCCGGCGACCCGCCCGTACTGCTCCCGCACTTCCCGGTACCGCAGCAGTTCCGCCGCCAGCGGATCCAGCACGCGGGCCCGGCCGCATCCCGCGGCGGCCTCCCGCAGCAGGCGCTCCGCCTCGTGGCCGTAGCGCCGGGCCGGCCCCCGGGCCGCGATACGGCAGCTCCACTCGATGAGGGGACCGCCGACGATGCCGGCCACCATCAGCAGCACCGGCACGCCCAGGTTCGGCGGCATGAAGCCGATGATCTGGGCCAGCAGCCACAGGCCGCCCACCACTTGGAGCAGGGTCATGGAGGCCTGGGCCAGCACGGCCACCGGCCACCAGCCCGGCCTCGGCGGACGCCCCGGCGGGAGCCCCGTGCGCACCGCCAGCTCGTCGAGGGCCTCGGGCAGACCCCGGGCGCCGCGCACGGCGGCCTCGCGCATCGCCTGTGCCCACGGCGCCGGCAGCCCGGCCGACGCCCGGTCGGACACCGTACGCACCGCCTGCTCGACGCGCTGACGAGCCGTGGCCTCCTCGTCCGCCTGGGTGCGCAGCGCGAGCCGTCCCGTGGCGGGTTCGCGCCGGTCGTGGTACCAGCGCCACAACCGCAGCCAGGGCGTGCCGCACGCGCGGTTGGCGTTGCGCAGCCAGGCACGTTCGGCCGCCTCGCCCGCGGCCGTGGCGCCCACGGCGTCCGCGAGCCGGTCGGCGAACTCCTCCCGCGCCTCCTCGCTCAGCCCGCTCCGCCGCCCGGTGACGTACACGGGGCGCAACCGCCAGGCGGCGGCGTCCACGTCGGCGGCGATGCGGCGCGCCGGAGCCTGCCGTTCGGCGACGAACTGGCCGAGCACCTCGCGCAGTTCTCCGATGCCGTCCCCGGTGAGCGCGGACAGGGCGAGCACGGTGGCGCCGGGTTCGCCGTGCTCCCCGAGGGCGATGCCGTCCTCGTCGAGCAGCCGCCGCAGATCGTCGAGGACCTGTTCGGCGGCCTCCCCGGGCAGCCGGTCGACCTGGTTGAGGACGACGAAGGTGACCTCCGCATGGCCCGCCATCGGCCGCAGATAGCGCTCGTGGAGCACGGCGTCGGCGTACTTCTCCGGGTCGACGACCCAGATGACTGCGTCGACGAGCGCCAGGATGCGGTCCACCTGCTCGCGGTGCTGGACGGCCGCCGAGTCGTGGTCGGGCAGGTCGATCAGGACCAGGCCACGCAGCGGCGACTCGGCGTCCGGGTGCTGCAGCGGGCGGCGGCGCAGCCGGCCGGGAATGCCGAGCCGGTCCAGGAGGCTGGCCGCGCCGTCGCTCCAACTGCACGCGATGGGCGCGGCGGTGGTCGGCCGGCGGACGCCCGTCTCGGAGATCGTCACCCCGGCGAGTGTGTTGAACAGCTGCGACTTGCCGCTGCCGGTCGCCCCGGCGATGGCGACGACGGTGTGCTGCCCGGAGAGCCTGCGCCGCGCGGCGGCCTCGTCGAGGACCCGGCCCGCTTCGGCGAGCGTCCCGCTGTCCAGCCGGGTCCGG
The DNA here is from genome assembly GCF_053613315.1 of Streptomyces sp. JK94. Lineage (NCBI taxonomy): Bacteria > Bacillati > Actinomycetota > Actinomycetes > Kitasatosporales > Streptomycetaceae > Streptomyces > Streptomyces sp. JK94. Next base: position 33,864 of record NZ_JBSICH010000050.1, read on the forward strand.
GAGAGCCCCACCAGCTCGCGCAACGCGTCCAGTCGCGCCCTGAGCTGCCCGTCGTAGGCCAGCGGCATCAGGGCCGCGGCGGAACCGGACGGCCTGCTCGGCACGACGGTGTACCGCTCCGCCGCGCTGTTCTCGTCCACCCGCCGCGCGATCAGCCCGTCGCCCCAGGCACCCTCCCCGTCCGCGGATCCGGACGGGCCGCCGGCCGCACACCCCGAAGCCCCCGCACGCTCACCGCCGGCCACGCCGGCCACGCGGTCACGGCTCTCCGCGCGGCCACGTCCGCGGTCACGGCCACCCATACGGCCACGGTCGCGGTCACCCGTACGGTCCTGGTCCGCCGTACGGTCGCGTTCGGCCGTACGGCCCCCGCGCTCCGTACGTTCCCGGCCCCCGCCCGCCCGGCCGCCGCCTCCCCCGCCCCGTTCCCGCTCCCCGTCCCGCTCCCGGTCCGGGCGGCGGGACGCCCCGCCGTCCTTCACGCGCGCGAGAAGGCCGCGGGCGCGGTCGCCCCCGCGCTCCTGCGGGCGTGTCCTCGGCCCGGTGTCCTCGGTGGCGTCCGCCCGCGCGGTGTCGTCCCCGGCGGCCCGCTCCGGGCCCCGGCCGTCACCGGCGGGTCCGCCCGCCTGATCCCCCCGGCCCGATCGGCCGGCCCGGCCCGGCCGGCCGGCCTCACCGGCCTCGCCCGTCCGGGACGGCCGGTCTGCCTCCTCCGTCGTGGGGTGGGTGTGCTCGGTGGGGTCCTGGTCAGTGACGGCGGTCACCGGTCACCTCTCCTTCTGCAGTACGGACAGCGCGGCGATGAGTTCGGCCTGGGGTTCGGGGTGGACCTCCAGCCCGTCGAGCGGTGCCAGCCGGCGTTCGCGCTCGACGTGCACGACCCGGTCCACGTAGTCGTCGAGCAGCCGTCCGCCCCGGTCCCGCAGCCGCAGGGCGCCGTGGGCACCGACGCGTTCGGCGAGTCCCTCCCCGGCGCTGCGCGCCCGGCGCCCGCCCAGCAGCACGGTGGCGACCAGGGCGGTGACCACTCCGGGGTCCGGCGCCATGCTCCGGTCGAGCCGGCGCACCTCCTCCTCGGCGTACTCCTCCAGCTCCCGCCGCCACCGCCGTACCGCCATCCCGATGCGGTGTTCGGCGCTCTCCGGCGCGGGGTCGTGGACCGTCAGTTCCGGCGCGGTGGCGGCGGGTTCGTGCCGCCAGGCCTCCTCGACGCGCTCGTCGGCGGCGGTGACGGCGCACAGCAGCAGGGCGCTCAGACTCTCCACCAGCGAGTCGAGGAGCTCCTCGGGGGAGCAGTCGAGGGGGAAGGCCCGCCACCGCTTGAGCGCGTCCCCGGCGAGCACGGCGCCCGCCTGCAACCGCCCCCGCACGCGCGCGTGCTCGCCGTCGTAGGCACCGTCGACGGCGGCGGTGAGGCGCAGCGCGGCGGAGTACTGCGCGGCGGCGGCACCGGCAAGTTCGGGCATCCGGGACTTCAGCGAGTCCAGGATGCCGTGCGCGGTACGGGCCATGGCGTCGTGCCGGGCCGCGAGGTCCTGCGCCCGGTGGACGAGCCAGGCCCGCAGCGGGGCCACCGCGCTGGCCGGCAGCAGCCCTCCGCCCCAGGCCGACTCGGGCAGCTCGGGAACGGTGAAGCGGGGGATCTCGCCGAGCCCGGCCTTGGTCAGCAGCGCCCCGTACTGCCGTGACACCTCGGACACCACCTGGTGGGGCACCCGGTCCAGCACGGTGACCAGGGTGGCGTCGTACTCCTTGGCGGTGCGCAGCAGGTGCCAGGGCACGGCGTCGGCGTACCGGGCCGCCGTGGTGACCATCACCCAGATGTCGGCCGCGCAGATCAGTTCGGCCGCCAGGACCCGGTTGTCGGCCATGAGGGAGTCGATGTCGGGCACGTCGAGGAGGGCGATGCCGGGCGGCAGGCTGTCGGCGGTCTCGACGCGCAGTACGCGCGCGGGGTTCTCCCCCGGCAGGAGCAGGTCGTCGTCCGGTTCCCGGTGGGCCACCCACACGCGGGTGAGGTCGGGCAGGATCCGCATGCCGCTGAACCAGTGGTGGTCCTCCGGATGGCACACCAGCACCGGTGTCCGGGTCGTGGGCCGCAGTACACCCGCCTCGCTGACCCGCCGGCCGACGAGGGAGTTCACCAGTGTGGACTTCCCGGCACCGGTGGATCCGCCCACGACGGCCAGCAAGGGCGCTTCGGGCTCTTTCAGCCGGGGCACCAGGTAGTCGTCGAGCTGTGCGAGCAGTTCGTCGCGGTTGGCACGCGCGCGTGGGGCCCCCGCCAGGGGCAGCGGAAAGCGTGCGGCCGCGACACGGTCGCGCAGGGCGGAGAGTGCGTCGAGCAGCTGAGGCCGTACGTCCAAGGTCACCACATGTGAAGAATGCCCAATTTTAGGGGAATTCTGAAGCATATGGGCATGATGAGCATGTCCGCGCGCCGATCGGACACTCCGGACGGAAGGGATGACTGGGGCGTGCGGACAGTCCAGGCATAACGAGTGCACAACACCCGGTGCGCGAGACGTCAAAAGCGATGCACGATTCGTACCTGCCTGCGATTATCAGGACCGCTTCACTGAACCTCCACATCGAGCCACGGAGGCGAAGCATCAGGGACATGGAGTCGGGAGCCCTATCCTTGTCCCCGGCAACGTCACGGATCAGCCCACACCCGGGCACCGCGAACGAGGCCACCACACCAGGCCCCCGTAGCTCAGTGGATAGAGCAGGCGCCTTCTAAGCGCTTGGCCGCAGGTTCGAGTCCTGCCGGGGGCGCCACCGACCCACCCTCGGGTCTTCGGCGTATTCGCGGGACGGGTGGGGCCGTCTCGCCCACCTCCGCCCTCCGACCCGATTGCGGCCCCCCCTGGAGCCGATGCTTCAGCCGGTACAACTCCAGACAACTGCGGTCCTGCCGCCCTCCTGGCACCGAGGGCAGGGCCAGCCGACCCCTGCGGGGCCTCACCCCGCGCCAACCTCCGCCACCGCGCGACGGATCACGCGCCCGGCGTCGTCACTGCGTACCCGACCGGAACGGCCGCCGTAGGCGTTGAGTCAGCCGGCGGCGTTTGCCCGAACGAGGGTCGCCTGTCCAGCCGAATGGACTCAACGCTCATACCGAAAGAGTGAGCCACGCCCGCTTTCAGCCGGTACGCCCGAAACTAAGAGCTAGCATCACGCGGAAGCCCGCCCCTGTGCGGGACGGTCCGACCGTTCACTCCGGAGGGAAAATGATGAAGAAGTTTCTGACATGCGCGACTGCCATTGCCGCCGCCATCGCGCTGGGAACCGGCACCGCCACCGCGAACGAAGACGAAGACAACGGCCGTCTCGTCGCCGCTGAATGGATCGGGGGAAGCTTCGAGACTCTCAAGACCTCCTCGGGCACGGGGATTTGGAGCGGATCCGTGAACCACGGCTCCCTCTTGAGTGTCACGGACCAGTAAACGGACGCGCGCAGGCTCAGGTAAGCACGAAAAGGCCTGAGGCTCCTCGATCAGTAGATCGGGAGCCTCAGGCTCTTTTGCCATATGTGCCCAGGATTGGCGTGCCGGGTCACAGCACATTACATCGGGGCCGCTCTTCAGGCGGCGACCCCGACGTCAGTACAGCCTGCGTCATCTACCGCATTCAGTCGATGACAGCACCGAGGATGGGGAGGGCCGGCGCAGCGGAGTCGTCCTTGACCTTCGAGTCCTGGCGGATCTCGTTGCACTGGAACGTACGGGCTTGGTCCAGAACCTCGATGGTGAGGACGTCGATGTCCTGGATGGTGGGGCAGATGTCGCGGATGATCTCGATGTTCTGCGAGTAGTGACCGTGCACCTCTTCGTCGGCCACGGCCGGCGAGACCGCCGCG
>NZ_JBSICH010000051.1:0-32597 GCF_053613315.1 Streptomyces sp. JK94
GGTCCTGACGCCGACGCCGGGCATCGACGTCAGGACCGGGGAAAGAGGGTGGGCCTCCAGCAGGGCGTTGATCTGGGCTTCCAGAGCCCGGCGCTGGGTGTGGACGGCGGCGAGCGAGGCGGCCAGGGAGGGCACGACGATGTCGAGGGTGCCGGTGCCGGGCACGACGACGGTCTGCTCGTCGAGCGCGGCGAAGACGTCGTCGATCAGCCGGACGGCCATGCGTGGGGCTTTCGGTCGGATCAGGTCGACGAGTCTGCGGCGGCCGGCCTTGCGCAGGGCGGACGGGGAGCCGTAGCGCTCCAGCAGCCAGGTGACGGCCTGGTGGTCCAGGCGCGGGCCCAGGACGCGTTCAAGGCTGGGGTGGAACTGGGTGAGCAGGCCGCGTATCCGGTTGGAGGTGCGGGTGGCCTCGGCTGCGAGGTCCTGGTCGAAGCCGACGAGGACCGTGAGTTCGGCGGTGATCTCGTCGGTCAGTTCCAGGGACCGCAGGGTGTGCGGCATGGTGCGGGCCGCGTCCGCGATCACCGCGGCGTCCCTGGCGTCGGTCTTGGCCTCGCCCGGGTAGAGATCGGCGATCCGGCGCATCGCCAGTCCGGGCAGGTAGGCGACCTTGCAGCCCGCGTCCCGGGCCACGGTCAGGGGCAGGGCACCGATCGAGGCGGGCTGGTCCACGATCACCAGGACGGTGCCGAACTTCGCGGCCAGCTTGTCGAAGACGGCCCGCAGCTTCGGCTCGCTGTTGGGCAGCTGCTTGTCGAAGACCTTCTTCCCGGCCGGGGTGAGGCCGTGGCCGTGGTGAGTGGTCTTGCCGACGTCCAGGCCCAGGAACACGCCCACGTCTTCGGTGTCGAACATCGCGCCCTTCTCGGGGTGTCGAACGTGCCGGCCTCGGCAGTGGTGTCGTACTCGCGCATCCACGTTATGCAGACCTGCCGTCCGCGAACTGCCCGGCGTTGCGCCGGACCGGACGGTGGCCGGACCTCTGATCAGCGTCTCCGACGGCACCTCCCGGGCCCGGTGACACCACCCCCCAGGTCATCCGTTCGACAGGGGGCAAAAGTCATGCCGGACCCGGAGGCCAGCGGCCCCGTTGCGGGACCGCGGAAAACATAACGGGGGGACCGGCCCCGGCCGGTTCCCCCCCGACGGCGTACACCCGGTAGTCCGGGCCGGGCCGGCGGGCAAGAGTGGCCGGGGGCCCCGCGCGCCGCTCGGCAAGGGGCCCGTCGCGCCGCTTCGGCACGGGGCGGGCGCTCCGGGGTGCGCGCACCCGCACCGGCCGCCGATCCACTCGGAATACCCCCCAGGGGTATAGCGTTGCCCACCGTGGAGCCGCCTGGCTCCCACGGACGCCGAACGTCGATCGGGCAGGGAGAAATCGTCATGGACCACGACGAGCACCGCACGCACCAGGCACGCCCCCGGCACCCCGAAGCCGCCGGACACCACCCACCCGGCGCACCCCCCGTAGTCCACAGCACGGACGGAACGGACGGCACCCACAGCACCCACGGCGTGTCCTGGGCGACGGCGGTCAGGGCGACGCTGCACTGCCTCACCGGATGCGCCATCGGGGAGATCCTCGGCATGGTCATCGGCACCGCCCTGCTGTGGGGCAACGTGCCGACGATGATCCTCGCGATCACCCTGGCCTTCGTCTTCGGCTACTCCTTCACCCTCTTCGCGGTGGTCCGCGCCGGGGTGTCCCTGAAGGCCGCGGTCAAGGTGGCGCTGGCCGCCGACACCGTCTCCATCGCGGTGATGGAGCTGGTCGACAACGCCGTCATCGCGCTGACACCGGGTGCGATGGACGCCCACCTGTCGGACGGGCTGTTCTGGTCGGCGCTGCTCGGCGGGTTCGCGGTGGCCTTCGTGATCACCACGCCGGTCAACAAGTGGATGATCGGCCGGGGCCAGGGCCATGCCGTGGTCCACGCCTACCACTGACCGGCACGCCGACGGAGGCCGGGCCGGGCCCGCGACCGGTACGGCCGGCGTGCGTCCCCACGGCGCGCGACCGGCGCGCAGGCTCACACGGCCCGCGACCGGTACGGGATCTCCACAGCCCGCGACCGGTGCGCCCACCCCCGCGGGACGGCCCCCCCCACCCCGTCACCGTCCGTCCCCGTCACCGTCCGCCGCCGTCCCCGTCCCCCTCCGCCTCGAGCCCCGTACCCACCGTGAATCCGATCACCGACCCGCCCCCGTCCCGGCGGAACGCGAACGGCGCTCCCCCGTGCGCCAGCGCCACCTCCCGCACGATGGACAGGCCGAGGCCCGAGCCGGGCCGGGAGCGGGCGTCGGCCGCGCGGTAGAAGCGGTCGAAGACCCGGGCCAGGTCGGCGTCGCGGATGCCGGGGCCGCGGTCGCGGACCTCGACGCGGACCGTGCCCGGCCGGGCGGGCCCGGCGACCACGACCTCGATGGGGCCGCTGCCGTCCCCGGCGAACTTGGCGGCGTTCTCCACCAGGTTGGACAGCGCGCGGGTCAGCATGGCGGGCCGGCCGCCGGTCACCGTCTCGCCGCAGACCCGCACGCCGATCTCCCTCCCGGTACGGCGCCGGGCCAGGGCCGCCACGTCGTGCGCGATCCCGGCGAGGTCCACCCGCTGCGGGGGCTCGCCGGCGGACTGGCCCGCCGCCAGCTCGACCAGTTCGTTGACCAGGTCGGTCAGCTCCCGGGCCTCCTGCCCCAGGTCGGCGACGAGTTCCTCGCGGGCGCCGGGCGGGAGTTCGTCGATACGGCGCAGCAGCGAGATGTTGGTCCGCAGGGAGGTGAGCGGCGTCCGCAGCTCGTGACCGGCGTCCTGGACCAGGCGCCGCTGGTCCTCCTCCGACTGCGCGAGGCGGCCCAGCATGAGGTCGAAGGCCCGGCCGAGCCGGCCCACCTCGTCGGGGCCGGTCACCGGGACCTGGACGCCGAGCCGGCGGGTGCGGGCGACGTTCTCGGCGGCGGAGGTGAGGACCACCAGACGCCGGGTGATGCGCCGGGCCAGCCACCAGCCGAACAGGCCCGCGGCGGTCACCACCGCGGCCATCAGGAGCAGCGTCCGCCGTTGCAGTGCCCGCAGCAGATCCTCGGTGCCGCTGAACTCCTGCGCCACCTGCACCGCGCCCCGGCCGCCCCCGAGGGAGACGGTCGCCACCCGGAAGACGTCGTGGCCGACCCCCACCTCCTGGTGCTGGACCGTCCGCCCGGCCGCGGCGGCGCCCGCGGTCCGCCGGTCGGCACCGGTGACCGGCAGCCGCGGGCCGGCCGGGTCGGAGACCTCGCCGTCCGGCCCGAGCACCTGCACATCGGTGCGGGCCGGGCGCACGATGTCGTGACCGGGCGCGGAGGAGGAGAAGTCGCCCGGAGCCATCCGCCGCTCACGCACCTCCGCCCGCAGGTCCTGCACGACCTGGGCGAAGACCGACTCCTGGTCCACCCGGACCAGCCGGGCCGCCGCGTTGTACGACAGCACCCCGACGAGGACCGTGACCACGGCGGCGACCGCGGCGAACGACACCGCGAACGTCGTCCGCAGCGACAGCAGCCGGGGCCGGCGCCCGAGCGGGGAGGGGCCCACTCAGTCCTCCCGCAGCACGTAACCCACCCCGCGCACGGTCTGGATCAGCCGCGGCGCCCCGGGCCGGTCCAGTTTGCGGCGCAGATAACCGACGTAGACGGCGAGGTTCTTCGAGCCGGGCCCGAAGTCGTAGCCCCAGATCCGGTCGTAGATCGTGGAGTGGTCGAGCACGACGCCCGCGTTGCGGACCAGCAGCTCCAGCAGTTCGAACTCGGTGCGGGTCAGTTCCAGCTCGTGCCCGTCCCGCCAGGCGCGGCGGGCCTTCGGGTCCATGCGCAGCCCGGCCGCCTCCAGGTACCGCCCGCCGGGCTCCTCCCGGCCCCCGGCCTGCTCGCGCCCCTCCTCGGCCGCGCCCCCGTCGGCCTCCGCGCGGTCGTCCGTGCGGTCCGTACGGCGCAGCAGCGCGCGCAGCCGGGCGAAGACCTCCTCGACGTCGAAGGGCTTGACCACGTAGTCGTCGGCACCCGCGTCCAGGCCCGCGATGCGGTCGGCGGTCTCCACCAGCGCCGTCAGCATCAGGATCGGCGTGGGGTCGCCCTCGGCACGCAGTTCCCGGCAGACCTGGAGGCCGTCGACGCCCGGCATCATCACGTCGAGTACGAGGACGTCCGGCCGGCCGCGGTGGGCCTGCGCCAGCGCCTCGGCACCGTCCGCGACCGCGGTGACCCGGTACCCCTCCAGGGTGAGGGCGCGCTCCAGGGCGTGCCGGATGGCGCGGTCGTCTTCGGCGAGCAGAACAGTCCGGGGCACGCGCCCAGTCTGCCAAGGCCGGGGGCCCCGGAACGGGACGGGCGGGCTTCTTACCGAGATCTCACCCGGCGGGCCGCAGCGCCGCGAGCCGCTGCTCGAAGGGCACGATCCCGTCGGTCTGCGCAGCCGCCTCCCCGGCGGCCCGTCCGGCCGGCTTCCCGCCCGGCTCGGCGACCGCGGACAGCCCGGCCATCAGCGCGGCCAGCTCCCCCGCCGCCCGCTCGATCCGCCCGTCCAGGCCCCCGGCGCCCCAGTCCTCCGAGGCGGCGTACACGCCGGTCGGGACGACGACGGCCTTGAGGTGGGCGAAGAGCGGACGCAGGGCGTGGTCCAGGACCAGCGAGTGCCGGGCCGTGCCGCCGGTCGCCGCGATCAGCACCGGCTTCCCGGCCAGGGCGTTCTCGTCGGTCACGCCCAGCGCGTCGAAGAACGACTTGAACAGCCCGCTGTACGACGCCGAGAACACCGGCGTGACGACGACCAGGCCGTCGGCCGCCGCGACCGCGTCGAAGGCGGCGGACAGGTTCCGGCCCGGGAAGCCGTTGGTGAAGGTGTGCGCGATCTCCACGGCGAGGTCGCGCAGCTCGACCACCCGGACCCCGGCACCGGCCCGGCCGGCCGCGGCGGCGGCCAGCCGGTCGGCGAGCAGGCGGGTGGCGGACGGGACGCCCAGTCCCGCGGTGACGACGACGAGCTTCACGCCCGCACTCCTTCCTCGTGGTCCCCGTGGGCCGTGTGGTCCCCGTGGGCCTCGTGCTCCTTGCGGGCGGCGGCCAGCAGGGACGTGTGGGTCGGCGCGTCCGGCACGTCGGCCGGGCGGTTCCTGGCGAACTCCTCGCGCAGCACCGGCACGACCTCCTCACCGAGCAGGTCGAGCTGCTCCAGGACGGTCTTCAGGGGCAGTCCGGCGTGGTCCATCAGGAACAGCTGGCGCTGGTAGTCACCGGCGTACTCGCGGAAGGCCAGCGTCTTCTCGATCACCTGCTGCGGGGAGCCGACGGTGAGCGGCGTCTGCTCGGTGAACTCCTCCAGGGAGGGGCCGTGCCCGTAGACCGGGGCGACGTCGAAGTACGGGCGGAACTCGCGCACCGCGTCCTGGCTGTTCCTCCGCATGAACACCTGGCCGCCGAGACCGACGATCGCCTGCTCGGGGGTGCCGTGGCCGTAGTGCGCGTACCGGTCGCGGTACAGCTCGACCATGCGCCTGGTGTGGTCGGCCGGCCAGAAGATGTTGTTGTGGAAGAAGCCGTCGCCGTAGTAGGCGGCCTGCTCGGCGATCTCCGGGGAGCGGATCGAGCCGTGCCAGACGAAGGGCGCGACGCCGTCCAGCGGGCGGGGGGTGGACGTGAAGCCCTGCAGCGGGGTGCGGAACGTGCCCTCCCAGTTCACGACGTCCTCGCGCCACAGGCGGTGCAGCAGGGCGTAGTTCTCGACGGCGAGGTTGATGCCCTCGCGGATGTCCTTGCCGAACCAGGGGTAGACCGGGCCGGTGTTGCCGCGCCCCATCATCAGGTCCACCCGGCCGTCGGCCAGGTGCTGGAGCATCGCGAAGTCCTCGGCGATCTTCACCGGGTCGTTGGTGGTGATGAGGGTGGTGGAGGTCGACAGGACCAGCCGCTCGGTGCGCGCCGCGATGTAGCCGAGCATCGTGGTCGGCGACGAGGGCACGAAGGGCGGGTTGTGGTGCTCACCGGTCGCGAAGACGTCGAGCCCGACCTCCTCCGCCTTCAGCGCGATGGCGACCATGGCCTTGATGCGCTCACGCTCGGTCGGCGTACGCCCCGTGGTCGGGTCCGGCGTGACGTCGCCGACGGTGAAGATGCCGAACTGCATGATCGCTCAACCTCCGATTTGTTGACGCTTCAACTATACCGCCCAACGGTGAAGCCCGGGCCGTTATTCCGCCCCGTCCCGCCCCGTCCGGCCCCGTCCGCCCCCGCACCACCCCGCGTGCGAAGCTGCCAACATGTCCGTCCTCCGCTCCGCCGCCCTCTTCGTCGTCGCCGCCCTGTTCGAAATCGGCGGCGCCTGGCTGGTCTGGCAGGGCGTGCGCGAGCAGCGCGGCTGGCTGTGGGCCACGGGTGGCGTCCTCGCCCTCGGCGCCTACGGCTTCGTCGCCACCTTCCAGCCCGACGCCCACTTCGGCCGCATCCTCGCCGCGTACGGCGGGATCTTCGTGGCCGGCTCCCTCCTGTGGGGCATGGCCGCCGACGGCTACCGCCCCGACCGCTGGGACCTGACGGGCGCGCTGGTCTGCCTCGTCGGGATGGCCGTGATCATGTGGGCGCCGCGCGACGGCGGCTGACTACCCTGGGCGGCGACCGTTCGCGCCGTACCCGCGACGCATCCCGCGTCGCGCCCGTGACGTACCAGGAGCAGCCCCATGGCCACCGCAGCCGCCCCGCCCGCCGCCTCCCGCATCGCCGTCGTCACCGGTGCGAGCAGCGGCATCGGCGCCGCCACGGCCCGGCAGCTCGCCGCGGCCGGTTACCGCGTCGTCCTCACCGCCCGCCGCAAGGACCGCGTCGAGGCGCTGGCCGAGGAGATCCGGGCGGCCGGCCACAAGGCGACGGCCTATCCCCTGGACGTCACCGACCGCGCGGCGGTCGACGAGTTCGCGACCGCGTTCAAGACCATCGGCGTCCTGGTCAACAACGCGGGCGGTGCGCTCGGCGCCGACCCGGTGGCCACCGGCGACCCGGACGACTGGCGCCGCATGTACGAGACGAACGTCATCGGCACCCTCAACCTCACCCAGGCCCTGCTCCCCGCGCTGGAGGCGAGCGGCGACGGCACGGTGGTGGTCGTCTCCTCCACCGCCGGCTTCGCCACCTACGAGGGCGGTGCGGGCTACGTCGCCGCCAAGCACGCCGAACACGTCCTCGCCGAGACCCTCCGCCTGGAGATCGTCGGCCGCCCGGTCCGCGTCGTCGAGATCGCGCCCGGCATGGTCAGGACCGAGGAGTTCGCCCTGACCCGCTTCGGCGGCGACCGGGACAAGGCGGCCAAGGTCTACGCCGGCGTCCCGGACCCCCTGACCGCCGACGACGTCGCCGACGCCATCACGTGGGCGGTCACCCGCCCCGCCCACGTCAACATCGACCTCCTGGTCGTCCGCCCCCGCGCCCAGGCGTCGAACACGAAGGTGCACCGGGAGGCGTAGGCCCCCGGCGCACCGGCGCGTCAGCCCTTGACGCAGACGACCTGCTTCAGCTTCGCCACGACCTCCACGAGGTCGCGCTGCTGGTCGATGACCTGGTCGATCGACTTGTAGGCGCCCGGGATCTCGTCCACGACGCCGGAGTCCTTGCGGCACTCCACGCCCCGCGTCTGCTCCTCCAGGTCCTTGGTGGAGAAGCGGCGCTTGGCGGCGTTGCGGCTCATGCGCCGGCCGGCCCCGTGGGAGGCGGAGTGGAAGGACCGCTCGTTGCCGAGGCCCTTGACGATGTACGAACCCGTGCCCATGGAACCGGGGATGATCCCGTAGTCCCCGGATCCGGCCCGGATCGCGCCCTTGCGGGTCACCAGCAGGTCCACGCCGTCGTAGCGCTCCTCGGCCACGTAGTTGTGGTGGCAGGAGATCTCGCGCTCGAAGACCGGCCTCGCCTTCCTGAACTCCGCGCGGACCACGTCCTTCAGGAGCGCCATCATGAGCGTGCGGTTGTACTTCGCGTACTCCTGCGCCCAGAACAGGTCGTTGCGGTACGCCGCCATCTGCGGGGTGTCCGCGACGAACACCGCGAGGTCGCGGTCGACCAGGCCCTGGTTGTGCGGGAGGTCCCGGGCGACGCCGATGTGGTGCTCGGCGAGTTCCTTGCCGATGTTGCGGGAGCCGGAGTGCAGCATCAGCCAGACGGAGCCGGTCGTGTCCGTGCACACTTCGACGAAGTGGTTACCGCTGCCGAGCGTGCCCATCTGCTTCCCGGCCCGCTCGTGACGGAACCTGACCGCCTCCGCCACCCCGTCGAACCGCTCCCAGAAGGCGTCCCACCCGCCCGTCGCCAGCCCGTGGAAGCGCCCCGGGTCGACGGGGCTGTCGTGCATCCCCCGCCCCACCGGGATCGCCTGCTCGATCTTCGACCGCAGCCGCGACAGGTCGCCCGGCAGGTCGTTCGCCGTCAGGGACGTCCTGACCGCCGACATCCCGCAGCCGATGTCCACGCCCACCGCCGCCGGGCACACGGCACCCCGCATCGCGATCACGGAGCCGACCGTCGCCCCCTTGCCGTAGTGCACGTCCGGCATGACCGCGAGGCCCTTGACCCACGGCAGGGTCGTGACGTTGCGCAACTGCTGGAGCGCGCCCTCCTCGACCGTCGCCGGGTCGGCCCACATCCGGATCGGCACCTTCGCGCCCGGCATCTCCACGTACGACACAGCGTCCTCATTCCCCCGGAAAACATACAGAAGTCCCAAAGCGCAAAACCGGCGCCAAGGGCAGCCAAAGGGACGGCTGACCGGCGTTCACGGCGGCGCGTGCGATACACATTGTCTGCAGGGGGCGCCCCCGCGCGGCAAGCGAATAACCAGCGGGGACACTGGAGTACCGACCACAGCCACACCGGCGAGAGGAGCCGCACCGTGCAGCGGAAGGCCCATGTACCCGGCGTCGCCGCCCTCATGGCGGCGGTGCTGGCCGGCTGCACCGGCGGCTCGGGCGAGGGCGCCACGTCGGACGGCTCCAACCCGGGACAGCCCGGCGTCGCGACCCAGGCGGCCGAACCCGGCAAGTACCGCACCCTCCCGGAGCCGTGCGGTGCGGTCGGCGGCGAGTCGCTCGACGCCCTCCTGCCCGGCATCCAGGAGATCCCGGACGAGGAGCAGCGGACGAAGGCGTACGCCGGCGAGGCGACACTGGCGTACGACACCGACCGCAAGGTCGGCTGCCGCTGGAAGGTGGAGTCGGCGGACGCCACCAACCACCTCTTCGTCGACTTCGAGCGGGTGGTGTCGTACGACACCACCGTGAGCGACGACAGCGAGGCCGAGCAGCTCTTCGCCCAGCAGGTGGAGGCCGCCGACCTGCCCGAACCGGTCGTCTCCGAGTCCGGGGCGGACCCGGAGTCGGCCCCGGAGTCGGACCCGGCCCCGGGGTCCGCGACCCCGTCCCCGTCCGGCACCGCATCCCCGTCCGGCGCCGCCTCTCCCGGCACGTCCGCCGGTCCCGCGTCGTCGACCGCCCCCTCGTCGAGCGCACCGTCGTCGAGCGCGTCCGCCGATGCCACGCCCACCGGCCTCCAGCCCCGGCTCCTGGAGGACCTGGGGGACGAGGCGTTCGTGGACGACGAGCTGAACAGCTCCGGTTCGACGGCGAAGCGGCGCACGGTGACTGTGGCGTTCCGCACGTCGAACGTCGTGGTGACCATCGAGTACGCGGAGCAGCCGGCGATGCCCGGTGTCGTCCCGGACAGCGAGGAAATGCAGGACATGGCGCGGAAACTGGCCTCCCGGATCGCGGATTCCCTGGGCGGTTGAGCCCGCCGGGGCCCGCCGGGGCCCTCGCGCCCCGTTCTCGCAGGGGAGCCGCGCGCTTTCCCCACCGCGTACCGTGACCCCTCGGACCCGTTCCGACCGCAGGAACCACGAGTGCCATGAGTGAAGGAACCATGCAGCGACGAGCCCAGCGTGACCAGCGTGACCAGCGAGTGAAGCGACTTCCCCGCGTCCTTGTCAGCGCGGCCGCCGTCCCCGTGATGCTGGTGGCAGCCGGCTGCTCCTCGGACTCCGGCTCCGACGACGGCAAGGACAAGGCCGCGGAGCGGGCGACCGCGTCCCCGTCCGCGAGCCCGTCCCCGACGGTGCCGGCGGCGGCGTACGCGAAGCTTCCCAAGCCGTGTTCGGTGCTGTCGAAGAAGACGCTGGAAGACCTGGTGCCCAAGGCCGAGTCCGGCAAGGAGGGCGCGTCGAACGACACCGCGCTGCGCGGCGGTTGCTCCTGGGACAGCCTCGACGACAACGGCGTGGACGGTTCCCAGTTCCGCTGGCTGAGCGTGTCGATGCTGCGCTTCGAGTCGGACGTGACGCGCGGCGCGGGCGACAAGCTGGCGCGTGACTACTACACGAAGCAGCTCCAGGACGCCCAGACCGCCGAGGGCGCGGAGAGCGTGAAGACCACCGCGGTGAGCGGCACGGGCGACGAGGCGTCGGTCGTGCGGTACGACCTGAAGAAGAAGGAAGGCACCTTCAAGCAGCAGACGGTCGTGGCACGCGTCGAGAACGTCGTCGTCACCGTCGACTACAACGGCGCGGGCCTGGCCGGCGACGAGACACCGGACGCCGACGACCTGGTCAAGGACGCCCAGAAGGCGGCCAAGGAGGCGGTGGCGGCGGTGACGGCGGCCAACGGCGGCGGCGAGTCCGGCGGCGCCTCGTCGCCCTCCGCGTCCGCCTCGGAACCGGAGTCGGACTCCGGCGCGGAGTCCGGGTCGCCTTCCGGTTCGTCCTCCGAGGCGTCCTCCAAGGCCTCGTAGAAGACGGGCCGTCGGGCCCCACCGACCCACCGGCCACCCGTTCCCCGCACACATGTGCCACCCTGTTGCGCGCAACAACTGGCACTGGGAGGGGAGTACGGGTGGCCGCGCCACTAGAGCTGACCCGAACGCATCGCGTTCTCATCGGCATGGTCGTCTTCGGTGCCGTCATCATCGCCGGGATCGGCTTCGCGGGATCGTACGCGGCGGTGCGGGAACTGGCCCTGCAGAAGGGCTTCGGGAACTTCAGCTACGTCTTCCCGATCGGCATCGACGCCGGCATCTGCGTGCTGCTGGCCCTGGACCTGCTGCTGACCTGGATCCGCATCCCGTTCCCGCTGCTGCGCCAGACCGCGTGGCTGCTGACGGCGGCGACGATCGCGTTCAACGGGGCGGCGGCCTGGCCGGACCCGCTGGGCGTGGGCATGCACGGCGTGATCCCGGTCCTGTTCGTGGTGTCCGTCGAGGCCGCCCGGCACGCGATCGGCCGGATCGCCGACATCACCGCCGACAAGCACATGGAGGGCGTCCGCCTCACCCGTTGGCTCCTCTCCCCGGGACCGACCTTCCTGCTGTGGCGCCGCATGAAGCTGTGGGAGCTGCGCTCCTACGAGCAGGTGATCAAGCTGGAGCAGGAGCGGCTGGTCTACCAGGCCCGCCTGCGCTCCCGGTTCGGCCGCGCCTGGCGCCGCAAGGCCCCCGTCGAGTCGCTGATGCCGCTGCGCCTGGCCCGCTACGGCGTCCCCCTGGCGCAGACCGCCCCGGCGGGCCTGGCGGCGGCGGGCATCGAGCCGGCCCTGCTGCCGCCGGTGTCCCGGCCGCAGGAGGCGGAGCCGCAGGCGGCGCCCGCGGCGGAGCAGCGCCCCGAACTGGTCAAGGGCCGCGACGCGGACCGGCCGCCGCGGGAGGCGGAGGAGGAGGCCGGGCCCGAGCAGAGCCCCTGGTTCAACACGCCCCGCCAGGTCGAGTACCAGGGCGGCTACGACCCCACGTACGACCCGGCCGAGCAGTACGCCCAGTGGTACGAGGAGCAGCAGCAGGCCGACGAGTACCGGGACCAGTACGAGGAGGAGCCTCCGCTCCAGGAGCCCTCGCCGGAGGAGACCGGCAGCTTCCCGATCCCGGTCGCCCCGGGCCGCACCCGTGAGCTGGGAGAGGGCGGCGGCACCCCGGAGCCCCAGGCCCCGGGCGAGGACGCCTACTACCAGGTCTTCAAGCAGTCGATCAACGGCAGCTACCCGACGCCCCGCGAGTTCGGCGACAACGTCGAGGCGACGTTCGGCACCCAGCTCCCGGACCACGAGACGAAGCGCCTGGTCACCCGTTTCACCAACCGCCACAGCGCGGAACTGGAGGACGAGCACATCGCCTGACCGGCGGTGAGCACGGCGCAGGAGCGCCCGGCGGGTTCACCGGACGCCCCTGCGCGGTGCCGTGCTCCTAGCGGGCCGCGTAGCCGAACGCGGTGCCGGCCGACGGGAGGCCGCCCTGTCCCGGCTGGTACACGGTGACCGGGGCGGTGGGCTCACCGAGGGTCACGTTGGACATCGGCAGCGCGTAGAGGGCGCCGGTGCTGCTCGGCCCGTACGGCATGCCGACGTACAGGCGGGTGCCGGTGAAGTGGATGCTGGAACCGAGCCGCTGGTCGGCTCCGGGGGCGCCGGGGATGCCGTCGCCGTCGCCCGCCTCCACCCACTTGTCGTTGGCGCCGGGCGAGCCCAGCAGCGAGAAGACGTGCACGGCGCCGGCCTTCGGCACCGAGCCGAGTGCCTCGTCCGGAAGGCCGACGGCCAGCTTCATGGTCGCCTCGGTGCTGACCGCGCGCGGTGCCGTGTTCACCGCCGTCAGGGTGGCGCCGAAGTGGTCGCCGGCCTCGGAGGTGCCGGACACGTCGTCGTCGCCGGTGCCCGAGGAGATGCCGTTGAGCTGGGTGTAGGTGCCGGAGGCGGTGACGCGGAAGGTGAGGACGGCGCCGGTCTCCGCCTTGCTCACGCCCTCCACGTTCAGGGCCTCGCCCGGCGTGCCGACCGCGAGGATCGACCCGTCGGCGGTCGCCGAGTCCGAGGGGCGGTAGGGCGCCAGGGCCAGGGCCGTGCCGAAGCGGTCGCCCGCCTCGGCGCCGCCGGAGACCGTGTCCAGGTCCTGGTCGAGGCCGAAGAGCGGGGTGGGCCGCTTCTCGGAGTTCAGTTCGTGGGAGAAGACCGCGAGGTTGCCGGCCGCGTCGTCGCCGTTGATGTTCTCGGCGGGGGCGCCGATCGCGATGTGGTTGGCGTCGGCCGCGACGGAGGCGCCGAAGCCGTCGTTCGCCTCCACGGCACCCGGCACGTCCAGCTTGTCCTGGTGGACGGAGACGTTGGTGCCGCCGCGCACGTAGAACGCCTCGCCCGCGTGGGCGGCGCCGCTGAGGCCCTCACCGGGCGTGCCGATCACCAGGAACGGCTCACCGGCGGCGGAGGTGCCGGCGGCGAGTGCCTGACCCATGAGGTCGCCGCTCTCGGGGGTGGAGGCGGAGATGGAGCCGTTGCCGGTGGCCTGCTGGAAGTGGGTGTTCCTGGTCGCTCCCGTACCGAGGCCGCCGGGGGCGCCGTGCAGGAGGTCCACCATGCCGGCGTCGACGGCGTCCCCGAGGTTCTCGCGGGGAGTGCCGACCAGGAGGTCGGTGCAGCCGTCCTGGTCGTAGTCGACGGTGGCGATGGCCTCGCCGAACAGGTCGTTGGCCTCCGATCCGCCGGGCACCCAGTCGAGGTCCTGGGATATCTCGGCGGTGCCCTTGCCCCCGCCGTACACGATCCGGACCAGGCCCGCCTCGGCGTCACCGCCGACGGTGGCCTGCGGGTCGGCGACGGCGACGTCCTCGACGCCGTCGCAGTTGAAGTCGGTGACGCGGTTGGCGCCGGTCTTGGACTGCACCCAGGCGGCCAGGTCGTCGACGCGGGCGACGACTCCGCCGGTGCGGGTCTCGGCCTCGTCGATGCCGTAGCAACCGCCCTGGTACGAGCGGCTGCCGAGGGCGACCAGCTGCGGGGTGCCGTTCACCGTGCGCACCAGGGGGCCGCCGGTGTCGCCCATGCAGGCGGAGACGCCGTCCTGGCCGGTGACCGTGGCCGTGGTGGCGTCGGCCGCGTCCACCGAGAAAGTGCCGGTGTGCAGGTTGAGCGGCGCCCACTCGGACTCGGAGCGGCCGTACCCGGCGAGCGTGAGTTCCTCGCCCGCGGTCGGTGCGGTGGCGGCCAGGCCGACGGGGGCGACGCCGGTGACCGGGCGGTTCAGCCGGGCCAGGACCACGTCGCGGTCGGTGCGGGGCACGAGTTCGACGACGTCACGGACCACGCCGCCGGTGCCGGTGAGGCTCGCGCGGCCGATGGTGGCGGTGGTCTTCAGCGCCGGCTTCCCGGTGGGCACCGCGAGGCTCGCGGCCGGGTTCTCGGCGAAGCAACTGGCCGCGGTGAGCAGCCACTCCGTGTCGACCAGGACGCCGGAGCAGCCGCGGTCGTGGTCGCCGACGACGATCTGGGCGGCGTAGGCGCGGGTGGTGTCGGAGTCGGGAACGGCGGGGCCCGTCACAGCGGCGGCGGGCACGGCGGTCAGCGCGATCGGCCCGGCGATCACGGAGGCCGCGAGCGCGGCGAGACGTACCGGTCTGCGGTATGACATGTATCGGTTTCCTTGGAGCAGGGCGGCCGGGCGTGCGGATGGAGCCTTCGGCCGGGAGGGCGTCGGCGGCTCAGGTCACACGCTGGTGCGGATCTCGACCAGCACGTGGCTCCGGCCTTCCGGGTCGATGGACTCACCGACGGGCGTGAACGCGTCCTTCGGGACGGACACTTCCTGCACGTCCTCGTCCGGCGCCCGCAGCGTCAGGTCCGCGTTCAGTTCGGAGGCACCCTTCGCGCCGTACACGGACTCGATCTCCAGGCTGAGATAGCCCGAGGTGCCGGTGGTGCGGAAACAGACCATCGAGTTGGCGCGTGTGTAGATCTCCAGCAGACCGTCCTCGCTGCCGCACTCGGCGAGGACGATGTGGCCGTCCCCACGCTTGAGTACGATGCCCTGCTCGGCCTCGATCTTGTCGGCCTGGGGGTAGTTGAAGTCCTCGACCGCGTACCCGGGTCCGCTGTCCGCCACCGTGGTGGTGGGGGCCGGATCGGCGGCGGCGCTGCCGTAGGTGGAGGTCACGACGGCTGCCGCGCATGCCGCGCCGAGCGCACCGGTGGCGATGATCCGTTTGGCGACGTTCACACAAATCCCCTGTCTCGTCCATGAGTTGTGGTCACGCACCGGCCACCCGGACTGCAGCGCCGTGAAGTTGCCGGGCGGCGGCGCCGCCGAATTCAAACACGTGATCACCGAAAGGGACATCGGTTGATACCGGACATGTCAGCACGCTGGCCGGTTACCGTGCATGTGCAAATCCTCACGCCTGCACATGACGCTCAATCAGTGGTCAACGCCTCATCACTTGCGTACGGTCACGACCGCATGTCTGCAACACTCTTGATCGTTTCTGATGTCCGGAACCCCGACGTTCCCAGGCGGCCCAGGTGTTGCGGGTCATGCGCGAACCGACGACCAGCCACCGCAATCGACGGCCGTTCAACAGCTCGTGGGACGCCGCTGGTTGCCCACCGGACGGACTTTGACTCAGGTGAATACCACTTTCTGGAGCAGACGGCGCTTCCTGAGCACCGCGGCCGCGACCACGGCTGTCGCCGCGGTCCCTCTGGTCACGACCGCCCAGGCCTACGCCGCCACCACGATCGGTGACGTACCCGCACTCCCCTCCCTGCCGGACACCGCGCGAGGCAAGGCGGTCAGCGCCTGGAAGGCGGGCGGTCAGGCCGTGCGGAGGGCCGCCGCGACGGCACTTCTGGGCTCCCCGGCCGCGGCCGAGCAGTTCGTCACCACGGAGCTGTCCGCCGCCGTCGCCGAAGACAACCGCGTCGCCCTCTTCAAGGCCCTGTCCGCCTCCGGCAAGGGCGCCGCCCGCGACATCAGCGCCGCGCTGACCGCCGGGGACGACGCGATCGCCGCCTTCCTGGCCGGCGGCTACGAGGCGTCGCAGCTGGAGGACCTCCGCGTCCTCGCCTTCACCCTGATGAACCAGGGCGACACGAGCGTGCAGGCGGCCGCGAGCGACGCGCTCGCGGACGGCTCCAGCGACGCGCTGATGACGTTCATCACCGAGACCCAGTTCACCGCGCGGTTCGAGGACGAGCGGGCGGAGGTCTTCAAGATCCTCGCCACCGCCTCACCCGAGCTGAAGACGTACGCGCAGCGGGCCCTGGACGAGGGCACGGCGGCGGCCGTCCACTGGTTCCTGGAGACCGGCCAGCACATCGCGCGCGCCCGGGACCAGGAGACGGCCACCATCGACCAGCTCGTCGCCATCGTCGAACGCGAGGGCAAGCGGGCGCAGCTGACGACCGAGCAGGCGAAGGCCGAGTCGGAGAAGGCGAAGACGGCTGCCGCCAAGGCGAAGGAGGCGGCCCTGGAGGCCGCCGCCGAGGCGGACGAGGCCAAGGAGGACGTGGCCAAGGCCGGGCGCGCCGCGCACAAGGCGGCCGGCGCGGCGACGGGCGCCGCGAAGGCGGCGCGTACCGCCATCTCCGCCTCCAACGCGGCCCAGTCCGCGGCCCGCCGCGCCGCCTGGGCGGCGCACGCCGCCGCGGCCGCCGCAGCCACCGCCGCGCGCGCCGCCTCGTCCGCCTACCGGGCCGCCATCGCCGCGTCCAAGGACGCCACGAAGGCGAAGGCGGCGAAGGACGCCGCGGTCGGCGCCCGGAACGCCGCGAGCAAGGCCCGTACGGCCGCGAAGGCGGCGGATCACGCCGCGACGGCCGCCGCGCAGGCCTCCTCGGCCGGCTCCGCCGCCGCATCCGCGGCACGCAACGCCGCCGCCGCCGCGAACTCGGCCGCCACCGCCGCCACCGCCGCCGGAGCAGCCCAGTCCCAGGCCGCCGCCGCCCGGGCCGCCGCCGCCGAGGCGGACGCGCAGGCGGCACGGGCCACCAGGGCCGCCGGCGCCGCGCAGTCCCTGGCCGCCGTCGCGGCGAGAGCGGCGAGCACGGCGCGCGATGCCGCCAACTCGGCCGCCGATCACGCCGACAAGGCGGCCGACGCCGCGGAAGAGGCGGCGCAGTACGCGGGCGAGGCCATCGACCACGCCAACCGCTCCACCAAGTTCGCCGCACAGGCCAAGGAGGCGGCCGACGCGGCCGTGCAGGCCGTCAACGACGCCCACGAGGTGGAGCGGCAGGCCCGGGAGGCGGAGCAGGCGAAGATCGCCGAGCACACCGCGCAGGGGCGGGACGAGGCCCGCCGGCTCGCCGCCCTCGAGCAGCAGGACGTCGAGCACGCCCGCAACCAGCTCACCCAGAAGCAGGCGCAGGAGGCGGAGACCCGGGACCTCATCGCCGCCGCGGAACAGGCCCTCAAGGCCGGTGACGAGAACGCCGCCGTCACCGCCGGCCGCAAGGCCTGCCTCGCTCTGCTGACCTCGCACGGCACCTGGACCCGCGAAGCCGCCGAGTACGCCCTCGCCTCGGACGACCAGGCGATTCTGGCCTGGATCGACACCGACCGGGTCATCGCCCAGAACCAGGACGACCGGGAGACGGTCCTCTACCTCTCCCGCATCTCCACCGTGGCGGTGGCCGAGGCGGCGCAGCGGGCGCTGGAGTCCACCGACCCCGGCGCCCCGGCCGCCTTCCTCAACAGCGGCATGATCGAGGCGGCGAAGACGGACCACTCCGTCGCGATCTTCCGCATCCTCGGGAAGAACCCCGGCAAGGCGGTCAAGCAGGCCGCTACCGAGGCCCTCACCGACGGCAGCGCCAAGGCGCTCCACGAGTTCTTCGCGACCAAGTACGGGGAGGCGCAGAAGCAGGACGACAGCGTCGCCGTCTTCACGATTCTCTCCACCGCCGGGCCCTACACCAAGATGGCGGCCAATGTGGCGCTGGACGGGCCGCAGTGGATGGTGCGGGACTTCCTCAGCACCGTCCACCCCCGCATGGTGCAGCTCGACGCGGACGCGGCGGCCCACATCGCCGCCATCCGCGCCTCCCTCGCCCACGCCTCGAAGGTCGCGCAGGACGCGCAGACGGACGCCGCCGAGGCGTCCAAGGCGGCGGCGGAGGCGAGGAACGCCGCCGACGAGGCGGTCGAGTGGGCCGACGCGGCCAAGGAGTCCGCCTCCCAGGCCGCCGAGTACGCGCGGCAGGCGGACGCGCACGCGGACGACGCGGAACAGTCGGCGAAGGAGGCGGCGGCCTCCGCCGAGACGGCGAAGTCCGCGGCCCTGGCCGCCCGCTCCGCCGCCCGGCGCGCCAACTACTCCGCGAACCGGGCCACCGCGTCGGCGGCTTCGGCGGTGCAGTCCGCCAACGCCGCGCAGGCGTCCGCGACCGCCGCCCGGGCTTCGGCCGCCCAGGCCGGCAAGGACGCCGCGACGGCGGCGAAGGCGGCCTCGGAAGCACGTTCGATCGCCGCCGAGAAGCGGAGGGCCGAGCAGGCCGCCGCGGCCCGGCAGGCGGCGGAGGAGGCCCGCAGGAACGAGCAGGAGGGCGTCGACCCCTCCGACACCTCCGAGAGCGACGAGGTGGAGAAGCCGGGCACCTTCCTCGGAGGCACCAAGGACGACTGGCGGGACATCGCGAACATCCTGTCCGCCGTCTCCACCGTCACGGGCGGCGTCGCCGCCGCCTCCCTGCTGATCCCGCCACCCCTGGGCGAGGCCATCGGGGCCGTCGCGGGCGGGGTCTCCCTCCTGACGGGCGGCGCCGCCGCGATCATCACCGGATTCACGGACGGCTGGACGTCCTCCGCCTTCCTCTCCTCCGCCGCGGGTGTGGCCGTCTCCGTCCTCACCGGTGGTATCCCGTTCACGAAGTTCGGCGGGGTGTCCGGAGTCATCAAGTGGGGCGCCGACGGCGTGCGCTCCGCCTCCGTCGTCGCCGCCCGCCTCGAGCAGGAAGTGATATCGCCGGCCATCGGCGTATTCACCACCAAGTGGGACGACGCCACGGACACGGTCAGCGACGCCTGGCACTCCCTTACTCCGTGGTAATGGTCGAATGATATAATCCGGGACGGAATGCGGACAGCTTGAGAAGGTAACTCACGAAGACCATTCGAGCAGCCGCACGACGCGTTCCGTCCCGGAAGGACCACGCCTTTGTTCCTGTCCGTTCCCACGTACGCCTGGGTCGCCGTCGCCGCCGCCGTCACACCGCTTCACATAGCCCTGATGCGCTGGGCGATGCCCACGCCGAAGGGGAAGAAGAGCGTCTCCTTCATCCCCCTCGTACTCGGCCCGGTCATGCTTCTGTACGCACTGGCGAGAAGCTACTCGCTTTCCGTCACCCTGTACTTCTACGCGGCCGTTCTGCTGATGTTCCTCGTCATGATCGTCCCGGTGAAGAAATGGGTGTCCGCCGATATCCTGGAACAGGAACGGAATCCGGACAAACAGGTGAAGCTGCACACTCCTTCGCTCATCTGGATCACTTTTTCCATGTTCTGCATGGTCGGCGTCGTGGTGGGCGTATGGTTCTCGAACACATGACTCGAAAACGAAAAGGGGCCCCACTGAAGGGGCCCCGTGAAGGAAGTTCCTGGTGCTGGCACTGACCGGACTCGCCGTCGTGCTGCTCGCCGCGGCCGGTTCCCTCTACCTCCCGCTGAAGCGCCCGCCCCGGCCGGACTGGCTCACGGTCGGTGACGCCGTACTCCCGGTCCTCGTCATGGCGAAACTGGGAGCCGGGACGTACGACACCGGGCAGATCGTGCTCCAGGGCGTCCTGTGGGGCGTGGTCTCGGTGGCCGTCAGCCACACCGTCCGGGTGAGGTTCACCCCGCGAGTCGTCGCCCGAAGCCGCGCGAAGCGGGAAGCCCGGGCGAAGCAGGCGCCGTAGGACCACGCCGCAGGGCCACGCCGTAGGACGCACCAGGCACCCCCGCGGGGCGCCACGCGACGGGGCGCCCGGCCGAAGCCGGGCGCCCCGTCGCCGTGTCGTCCGGTCCTACGCGCCGAGCAGGGACCGCACCCGCTCCTGCCCCACCGCCAGCAGCAGCGTGGGCAGCCGCGGGCCGGTGTCGCGGCCGACGAGCAGGTGGTAGAGCAGCGCGAAGAACGACCGCTGGGCGGTCTTGATCTCCGGCGGCAGCTCCTTGGGCGTGGCGTCGGCGGCGAAACCGGCCTGGACCTTGGGCACGCCGTAGACGAGGTGGGTGAGCCCGTCCAGGGACCAGTGGTCGGCGAGTCCGTCGAGCAGCAGCCGCAGCGAGGCCCGGCCCCGCTCGTCCAGCGACTTCAGCAGCTCGGCGTCGGGCTCCTCGCGCACGATGGTCCGCTGGTCGGCGGGGACGTGCGTGTTGATCCACGCCTCGGCCTTGTCGTACCGGGGCCGGGCCTCCGCCAGCGTCTCCAACGGGTTGGCCGGGTCGAGCTCGCTGAGGATGCGCAGCGCCTGGTCCTCGTGCCCGGCGGTGACGTCGGCCACGGACGCGAGCGTGCGGTACGGCAGCGGCCGGGGCGTCCTCGGCAGCTCACCGGCGGCCGTGCGCACGGCGCGCGAGTGGGCGGCGGCGTCGGCGGGCAGGGCGGTGCCGTCGGCGACCTTGGCGTCGAGGCGGTCCCACTCGTCGTACAGCCGCTGGATCTCCTGGTCGAAGGCGATCTTGAAGGACTGGTTGGGCCGGCGGCGGGCGTACAGCCAGCGCAGCAGCTGCGGCTCCATGATTTCCAGCGCGTCGGCCGGGGTGGGCACCCCGCCCTTGGACGAGGACATCTTCGCCATGCCGCTGATGCCCACGAACGCGTACATCGGCCCGATCGGCTGCTCGCCGCCGAAGATGCCGACGATCTGCCCGCCGACCTGGAAGGAGGAGCCCGGCGAGGAGTGGTCGACCCCGCTGGGCTCGAAGACCACGCCCTCGTACGCCCAGCGCATCGGCCAGTCGACCTTCCAGACCAGCTTGCCGCGGTTGAACTCGCCGAGCCGGACGGTCTCGGAGAAGCCGCACGCGGTGCAGGCGTACGTCAGCTCGGTGGAGTCGTCGTCGTAGGCGGTGACCGTCGTCAGGTCCTTGGCGCAGTTGCCGCAGTACGGCTTGTACGGGAAGTACCCGGCGGAGCCGGAGCTGCCGTCGTCCTCGGCCGCGGCGCCGGAGCCCTCGGCGGCCTCCAGCTCGGCCTCGTCGAGGGGCTTCTGCGACTTCCTGCCGGCGGACTTCGGCCTGGTCCGGTACTGGGCGAGGATCGCGTCGATGTCCCGCCGGTGCCTCATGGCGTGCAGGATCTGCTCGCGGTAGACACCGGAGGTGTACTGCTCGGTCTGGCTGATCCCGTCGAACTCCACGCCCATCTCGGCGAGCGCGGCGACCATCGCGGCCCTGAAGTGCTCGGCCCAGTTCGGGTACGCGGAGCCCTTCGGGGCGGGGACGGAGGTGAGGGGCTTGCCGATGTGCTCGGCCCACGACTCGTCCACCCCGGCGATCCCGTCCGGCACCTTGCGGTAACGGTCGTAGTCGTCCCAGGAGATCAGGTGCCGGACCTCGTGGCCCCGCCGGCGCACCTCGTCGGCGACCAGGTGCGGGGTCATGACCTCGCGCAGGTTGCCCAGGTGGATGGGGCCGGACGGGGACAGCCCGGACGCGACGACGACGGGTTTGCCCGGGGCACGACGCTCCGACTCGGCGATGACCTCGTCCGCGAAACGGGAGACCCAGTCGGTGGTCTCTGCGCTCTGAGCCACGATCGGCACGTCCTCTTCCCTGAGACTTCTGCTGAACAGCCGGTACGGTCGCACGGCTGACCGCTCCATTCTCCCAGCCCGGCCCGCATCCGCGAAAACCGCTTTTCACCGCGTGGGATACTCGGTTCCCGTAGCTACAGACAGCCCCACTCCCGGAACCCCGAGCAGAACGGCGAACCACTCCATGGCCTCGGTCACGTCCCTCAGCGACTCCGTCCAGCAGCACCTCGCGTCCGCCCTGACGGCCACCCGGCCGGAGGCCGCCGGCGCGGACCCGCTGCTGCGACGAAGCGACCGGGCGGACTACCAGGCCAACGGCATCCTCGCGCTGGCCAAGAAGGCCAAGGCGAACCCGCGGGAGCTGGCGACCGAGGTCGTCTCACACCTCGCCACCGGCGACCTGATCAAGGACGTCGAGGTGTCCGGGCCCGGCTTCCTCAACATCACGATCGGCGACCGCGCCATCATCGGGAACCTCGCCGCCCGGTACGCGGACGACACCGGCCGCCTCGGCGTCCCGCACGCCGAGCGGCCGGGCACGACGGTGATCGACTACGCCCAGCCGAACGTGGCGAAGGAGATGCACGTCGGCCACCTGCGCTCCGCCGTGATCGGCGACTCCGTCGTCCAGCTCCTGGAGTTCACCGGCGAGACGGTCGTACGGCGCCACCACATCGGCGACTGGGGCACCCAGTTCGGCATGCTCATCCAGTACCTGGACGAGCACCCGCACGAGCTGGACCACAAGGACGCCCAGGTCTCCGGCGAGGAGGCGATGTCCAACCTCGACCGCCTCTACAAGGCCGCGCGCAGGCTCTTCGACTCCGACGAGGAGTTCAAGACGCGTGCCCGGCGCCGGGTGGTCGACCTCCAGGCCGGGGACCCGAAGACGCTCGCCGCGTGGCAGAAGTTCGTCGACGAGTCGAAGATCTACTTCTTCTCCGTCTTCGAGAAGCTGGACATGGAGGTCCGCGACCCCGACATCGTCGGCGAGTCCGGCTACAACGACATGCTGGCCGAGACCTGCCGCATGCTCGAGGAGTCGGGCGTCGCCGTCCGCTCCGAGGGCGCGCTGTGCGTCTTCTTCGAGGACATCAAGGGCCCGGACGGCCGGCAGGTCCCGCTGATCGTGCAGAAGTCGGACGGCGGCTACGGCTACGCGGCCACCGACCTGTCCGCGATCCGCGACCGCGTCTTCGGCCTGAAGGCGGACACCCTGCTGTACGTGGTGGACGCCCGCCAGTCCCTGCACTTCAGGATGGTCTTCGAGACCGCCCGCCGGGCCGGCTGGCTGAACGACGACGTGTCGGCGGTCCAGCTGGCCTTCGGCACGGTCCTCGGCAAGGACGGCAAGCCGTTCAAGACCCGTGAGGGCGAGACGGTCCGCCTGGTCGACCTCCTCGACGAGGCGATCGACCGCGCGTCCGCCGTGGTCCGGGAGAAGGCGCAGGACCTCTCCGAGGAGGAGATCGCCGAGCGGGGCACCCAGGTGGGCATCGGCGCGGTGAAGTACGCGGACCTGTCGACGTCGGCGAACCGGGACTACAAGTTCGACCTGGACCAGATGGTCTCGCTCAACGGCGACACGTCCGTCTACCTCCAGTACGCCTACGCCCGGATCCGGTCGATCCTGCGCAAGGCCGGCGACGCCCGCCCCGCGGCCCACCCGGAGCTGGAACTGACGGCGGCGGAGCGCTCCCTCGGCCTGCACCTCGACGCGTTCGCGGAGACGGTGACGGAGGCCGCGAGGGAGTACGCCCCGCACAAGCTGACGGCCTACCTGTACCAGGTGGCGTCCCTGTACACGTCCTTCTACGACAAGTGCCCCGTCCTGAAGGCCGGGACCCCGGAGCAGCGGGCGAACCGCCTGTTCCTGTGCGACATCACGGCCCGCACCCTGCACCAGGGCATGGCCCTGCTGGGCATCCGCACGCCCGAGCGGCTCTGAGCGGGCGGGACGGGGGCCGCGCATCCGGAACCGGTCTCGGGGAACATCGGTCCAGCGGGTGCCGGTGAGAACGATCATGGTTCCGGTGGCACGAGTGTGCTGCCCCGGTTCTCGTACTCGCGCCGGGCTTCGCGTGGTGCCGGGACGGCGGGGACGGCCGTACGGATCGCGCCGCGGCTGACGCCGTGCTCGCGGGCGAGGGCGGCGATGGAGCGGCCTTCCAGGTACGCGGTGCGTACGGGGTCCGGTCGGCCGCCGTGTCGGGGCGGCGTCCCCCTTTGCTGCCTTTGGCCTCAGCGGCGCGCAGTCCGTCGTAGGTCGGCTCGCGCTGGAGGTCGCGCTGGAGTCCGCCGGCGGCGGCAAGGGTCTGCGCCGTGCCCAGGTTCGCCGCCGAGGGGCCCTTCCGTGTGGAGGATCGGCCCCTCTCCGTCGTCGAACCCGTCAGCAGTCAGCATCGGACCTGATGGGATTCGGGCCGCCGTGAACCCCCGGATTGCACGGGTTCACTGGACGCACGGGCGACAGGGGGCAGCGACCGGGTGAGGAAGTGAGAGGGGTATCCGCAGAAGGCCGGCCGGGTCGGCATCGCGCTGCGGCGTACGGATTGCACCAGCAGGGCGGCGCCGCGGGGACAGTGGGTGCCGGGGGCTTCTAGCGCAGGGCTGAAATGCCGGTGAGGAAGATGTCCACCCCTGCGAGGAACTGCTCGCGATCGTCGTGTTCGCCCAGCTGAGTCGCCGCCGCGTGCACGAACGGGTACCGGCCCGGGTCGATATGCGTCCATTGCGTGGCGGCGTTCCTTAGGAAGGTCTCTCGGTCCGTGTCGCCGCCCGCGCGGAGCCGTGCGTTCGCGGCGTTCTGCGCGGCGACACCGAGGACGTAGTTCACGAGCGTGCCGGCCGCGTCGAAGCGCGCTTTCTCCGGAACGCCAAGGGCGTCCAGCAGGCGGCCGACGCTCTCGTAGAAGTCCAGCAGTGCGGGCCGCCACGGCTGGCGGGAGAATTCCGTCCCCACCCAGGGATGAGCGTCGATCGCGTCGAACAGACCGAGGGCGAGGGCGCGCAGATCCGCGCGCGGATCCGCGTCGGCGACTGCTCCGGACATCACGCCGGTGATGACCTCGTCAGCGGCCGTCGCGAGCAGATCACTCTTGTCCGCGACATGGTGGTAGATCGCCCCGTAGCCGGTGCTCAGGCGCACGGTGAGTGCGCGCAGCGTCAGCGCCTTCTCGCCGCCGCCGTCCAGCATCTCGATCGCGGTCTGGATGATCAGCTCTCTCGACAGACTGTCCGTCCGCCGCGGAGCCCGGGCGGATCCCTTCGCCGTTCTCTTCGCCATGACCCCACCATCGCACGAATGGAACGCCGATCCAACTTCGTGCTAGCGTGATTGGAGTGACGATCCAAAGAGGCATCACGGCAACCCCCGCAAGGGGGCTGGGGAGGACACCATGACGACACCTGTCACCATCATCGGAGCAGGTTTGGGCGGCCTGACGTTGGCCCGTGTACTGCACGTGCACGGCATCCCGGCCACGGTCTACGAGGCGGAGCCCGCGCCGGACGCCCGCCGCCAGGGCGGCCTGCTCGACCTGCACCCCCACAGCGGGCAGGCCGCACTGGAAGCGGCCGGACTGATCGGGGAGTTCCACAAGCTGGTCCTCCCCGGCCGCGAGGCGTACCGGGTCATGGACCAGGCGGGGAACGTGCTGCTCGACCTGTCCGACGACGGAACCGGCGAACGCCCGGAGGTTCCGCGCGGCGCACTGCGGCAGACGCTGCTCGGCTCCCTGCCCGCCGGAACCGTCCACTGGGGCCGCAAGGTCACCGCCGTGCGGCCCCTCGGCGGCGGTCGCCACCAGATCGACTTCGCCGACGGCACCACCGTGGTCGCGGACCTGCTCGTCGGCGCCGACGGAGCCTGGTCGCGCGTACGACCGGTGCTCTCGAAAGCCACTCCGGAGTACTTCGGCGTCTGCAGCGTGGAGACGTTCCTCTTCGACGCGGAAACCCTCCACCCCGCCTCCGCGAAGGCGGTCGGAGCCGGCTCGCTGTTCGCGCTCGCACCGGGCAGGGGACTGCTGGCCCACCGTGAAGGCGGCGGAACCCTGCACACCTACGCGCAGCTGAAGAAGGCCCGGGACTGGTTCACAGACATCGACGCCACCGATGCCGCAGCCCTCACCGCACGGGTGGCGAAGGAGTTCGACGGGTGGGCTCCCGCACTCACCGCCCTGATCACCGGCAGCGTCACCCCGCCGGCCCTGCGCCCCATCTTCACACTGCCGGCCGGGCACCGCTGGGACCGCGTGCCGGGGGTGACCCTGCTCGGCGATGCCGCCCACCTCCGGGCACCGAACGGCGAAGGCGCCAACCTGGCCATGCTGGACGGCGCCGGACTCGGCCGGGCCCTCGCCGCGCACCCCGGCGATGCGGATACCGCGCTCGCCGCGCACGAACAAGCCATGTTCGCCCGCGCCGCCGCTGCGGAAGCGGACGACGACGGCTTCTACACGACCATGATCGACGACCACGCGCCCCACAGCCTGCTCGCCCTGATGACCGGCGCCGAACCAAACGCGTGATCCGCAGTCGCGCGTACAGCACCAGACGGCGCGACGCAGCGCCCCGCACGGTGCTTCGAAGCGTGGGTCATCGGCACCGGCTCAGTCCTCGCGGCCATCGTCGTCCTCGTCCGGCTCCGGCGTTCCGGCACCGGTCAGGCGCAGCAGCCGCAGCGGTCAGGCGTAGTAGCGGATCGTCCCGCGCAGCGCGGCCTCGGCGCCCTCGCAGTGCTGGACGAACGTCGCCGCGAACGCCTCCACGGCACCGGCCTCGTCGCGGGCCAGTGCGGTGACCGTCAGCGTGCCGGTGACCGTGTTGCAGCCGCGCCCGTTGCCGGACACGCTGAACCCGGCCACGCCCTCGGAGTCGGTCCGCCCGATCGGATAGGTGCGGCCGGCCTCGAACGCGGTGCCGGTGGGCGGCGTCATCAGCGCGGAGAAGTACTCGCGCCCGCCCTCGACGTCGTACTGGAGCCCCCTGCCGCCCGACCAGGGCCGCAGGCCGAAGAGGCTTTTCGCCCCGGTGTGGGTGCCGCTCGCACCCTGGGCCACCCAGTCGTCGGGGTCGGACGAGTAGGAGTAGGACAGCGGGAAGGCGTGGTACTTGACCGTGCCCTTCAGGGCCGGTGCCGTGGCGCTCCCGCAGCGCTGCACATACGTGGCGTCGAGGACGGTGACCGCTCCCGAGGCGTCGGTCTCGATCTGGTTGACGGAGAACCTGCCGTAGACGTCGTTACAGCCACGGCCCGCACCGCTGACGTCCAGGCCCGGCGCGCGGCCCGTGCGGAAGGCCGCCCTCTCCGCGTCGCGGTAGACGCCGGGGCGGAGCGTGTCCCCCTTGGGCGCGGCGAGTTCGACCTCCCACCAGGTGTCCTCGGCCAGCAGCCGGAACCGGACCTGCTGCGCGGTCCCGGTCACGCCGATGGTGGCCGTGGCCGGAGTGAACGCGACGCTGCCGCCCTGTCCGACGTAGTCGCCGGCCTCGCTGGTGTGGCGGTACGCGGTCCGGGCGACCGGTGTGCCGTCGGCCGCCTGCGCGGGTGCGGTCAGGCCCACCGTCAGGCCGGCCGTCGCGGTCAGGCCCGCCAGCACACCGGCCGCCTTGCGTCGCCACCCTGTGCGGATACGCACGGATGTCTCCCCCTCCATGAGACGGGCGCTCCCCTCGGAGCGCCCGGACAAGTTCTGCACGACCAGCAGTTGCTATCCCCCCCACACGTCGCACAAACCACCGGAAGCACACAGTCCGCAACGCCTACCGGCCGGCTCGGGCGACGCTCACCCCTCGGACAGCCGCAGCCCTTCCGGTGCCGCGATGCCGAACTCCTCCGCCAGCACCCGGCGCACCTGCGCGTCGTCCCCCGGCTTGCGCGCGGTGACCGTCCCGTCGTCCCGGGTCTCGGTGAGGACGCGGCCGTCGAGCAGCAGATGACGGTCCGGCAGCAGCCGCTGCACGTAGGGCCGCCGGGAGAACGGGGAACGCGGGTTCGTGGCGACGTGCCAGTTGGCGACCTCGTAGTCGGACGCCTCGAACGGCTCCGGCGTGAAGGCGTACTGGGCCTCCCAGCCGCCGTCCGCTCCCTGCCGGCCCGCCTCCAGCACCCATGTCTCCAGCGGCCCCCGCCGCGGCGCGTGCACCAGCCGGTGCCGGCGTCGTCCCCCGTCGTGGAACTCCGCGCCCACCGTCAGCGGCACCGGCTCCAGCAGGCAGGTGACGGCCCCGAAGCCGACGTCGGCCAGGTACGGCCGCGGGTCACCGGGGACCTCGGCCAGGAGCACCATGTGGGTGCGCGGACGGTCCTCGAAGCGTTCCGCGCCGACGACGACCCGCGCGGCCAGCCGGGTCACCCGGAGGCCCAGCGCCTCCAGGGCCGCCGCGAACAGCGTGTTGTGCTCGAAGCAGTACCCGCCGCGGCGGCGGCCGTGGACCAGCTTGGCCATCAGGTCGGCGAGGCCGAGGGAGGGGGCCGTGCCGCCGACGGCGTCGAGGTTCTCGAACGGAATGGCCCCCGCGTGGGCGAGGTGCACACCGCGGAGCGTGGCCGCGTCGGGCCGCCGCTCCCCCTCCCAGCCGATCCGGTCGAGGTACGCGTCGAGGTCGAAGGGCGTCGTCGTGCGCGCGGTCGCAGGCATGGCCTCACGCTACGTGCGCACGCGCGCCCTCTGCCTCGGCTCTTCGTCCTAGGACCGGTCCCAGGACGTCCGCCGCGCCACCCCGGTCCTTCCACCCCCGGCTCGTCCCCCTACGACCGGCCCCGCGCCCCGCGCCACACGTCCCGCACCCCCATCGCCGACCCCGCGCCCCGCGCCGCCACCCTCGGCCGTACCCCCTCCGCGCCCCGGCTCACCACCCCGCGACCGGCCCTACGCCCCGCGCAGCGCCCGGCCCAGTCGCCGCAGCCCCTGCGCGATCTCGTCCGGCGTCTGGGTCACGAAGCAGAGCCGCAGCGTGCTCCGGGGCCGGCAGCCCGCCCGCGAAGTTGATCACCTCGGGGCGGGCGGTGACGGCGAGGATGTCCCGTACGGGCGAACCGCCGACCGACCGGGTCCGCGCGGCGAGCGGCGGCGGACAGGCGGAGGGTGCGGGCGCGTTCTCGGTCGCGGTCATGCCCGCACCCTAGGAAAGTACGTGCCGCCTACAGGCGACTTTCCGCGATCCGGACACCCGTGCGACCGCCGGGCGGTCAGCCCTTGGCGGCGAGCCCCCCGTACACGTTGATGTCGGCGTCCGTGACGTCGTTGATGTCCTTGTACCGGACCTTCTCGATGTCGTCGAGGTCGTCGAGACCCGCGAGGTAGGCCTCCTCGGGCTGCTCGGACACCTGCGCCGCGTGGCCCGGGCGCCAGTGGTGCACCGGTACGACACCCGGCTCGGCCAGCTCCAGCCCGGTCTCCGTGAAGAAGCGCTCGGCGTCCTTGTGGGAGCGCAGCACGAAGGTGAAGCCCCGCTCGTACCCGGCCCGCCTCAGTCGCCCTCGACCCGCTCCCAGCCGTCACCGCCGAGGGGGTAGGCGTAGTAGGAGCTGTCCCGGGATGCGCTGGTGCGGAACGGTTTGCCGTGGTCGTCGACGCGCATGGTGCCCTGCCGGGCGCCGCTGGACCACTCCAGCTCCAGGTACCAGCTGACGTCGTGGCCGCTGGTGTGCGCGTTGACCTTGAAGACCTCCGGGTCGGACTCGCTGACGCTGTAGGGGAAGTCGCGCTGTCCGGAGACCGGCGTCACCAGGGGGTTGGCCAGGTCGAGGGAGACGTCGAAGGACTCGGTGTTCACCTGGCCGCCGCAGCCGTTGCCCATCACGTACTGCTTCCAGTCCAGCGCCGGCTCGCTGCTCACGACGCGGACGTGCAGGTCCTTCAGGACCACCGTCTCCGCACCGGTGCCCTGCACGGTGAGGACGGCCGTCTGCCGGTTCGCGGAGACCGCGCCGAGGGGGGTGGCCCAGCCGACCGCGTCCTGCTGGGCGGGCGGCTCCGGCACGTTCTGCGGGCTGCGGTCGATCAGGAAGGCGTGCTCGCAGGGCACGTCCCAGTGGTACGGGGTGGTCGACACGGTGAGCACGGGACCGTCGGCGGGTGCGCGACGACTCGGCGTGGCCGTGCCCGGGTGCGACGCGGACGCGGACGCGGAGGGTGGCCCGGACGCGGACGAGGACGCGGACCCGGACGGCGACGAGGAGGCGCTCGCGCCCGGGGACGCCGACCCGGTGGTCGCGGTCCCGGACACCGGCGCGGAGGTCCCCGCCGCCGCCCCGGCCGGACCGTGCCGCCCGCCGTCGTCGGTGCCCGACACGAGGTTCGCCACGAGCGCCACGGCGGCACTGACGGCGACGACGCCGGTCGCGGCGTAGAGCGCCGCGCGCGGGACCCGGCGACGGGACGGACCGGGTTCGGCGGGTGTGGGCGGTGCGGTCGGGGCACCGGGGGCGTGCGGCGTGGGCGGTGCGGGCGGTGCGTTCTCCGCCGCGACGGAGACGGCGGCCTCCTCCTGCTTCTCCCCCGGCGTCTCCTCCCCCTCCCCCTCGGTCTCCTTCTCCTCGGTCTCCTTCTTCTTCACGCCGCGCAGCGCGTCCGCGCGGATCCAGCGGCGGTGGAGTTCGAGCAGTTCCTCGGGGGTCGCCCGGCATACGCGCGCGAGGCGTTCGACGGGGGCGAACTCCGTGGGCACGACCTCCCCGCCGACGTATCGGTGGAGGGTCGACGCACTCATGTGCAGCCGCTTGCCCAGTGCCCCGTAGCTGAGCCCGGACCGCTCCTTCAGCTCCCGCAGCAGTACCGCGAAGTCGTCCCCCGCCACCCGTTTCCCCCTCTTCCCGTATCCCCGTACAGCGTCCCAGCGGGACACTGTTCCTGCAGGTCAGAGCCACTCCCGGCGTCCCAGTGTCCCGCATGCCCCGGCACCACTGGCGACCGGGACGGCCCCGGACCCAAGCTGTGGTCATCCAAGCAGCCGCTCCCGGCGAACGGTCGAGCGGCTCACCTCGACTCCACCCGAAGGGGATCTCTCATGTCCGCACGCACCACCCGCCGCACCCGCCTGTTCGCCGCCACCACGGTCGCGCTGGCCGCATTCGCCCTGACGGCTTGCGAGGGCGACGGTTCGGACACGGGCGCCCCGGCCGGGTCCTCCTCCGTCCCGGCCGGCGAACAGGCCAACCCCTCCACCGACGGCGGCGACGCCACGCGCTCGGACTCGTCGGGCTCGGACCCGTCGGACTCCGGCGTGTCGGACTCCGGCTCGTCGGACTCCGGCTCGTCGGACTCCGGCTCGTCGGACTCCGGCTCGAACACCGGCGCGTCGGGCTCCGGCGGCCAGGACGACGGGGACATGCCCGGAAAGTGCTCCGCCTCCGACGTGAAGATCACCGCGACGAAGGTGTCCCGCCCCCTCAACCACCTCCTGCTGACCGCCACCAACTCCGGCTCGAAGACCTGCATGCTCCCGCCGTACCCGGCGGCGCGCTTCGGTGAGGCCCAGTCCGTGCCGCCGGTCGCGGAGGCGACCAAGCCGCAGTCGCTGACCGGCGTCGAGCCCGGCAAGTCCGGCTACGCCGGCGTCGTGCTGTCGTCCGGCGACGGCAGCGGCGAGAACGGCTACGAGACGAACACCCTCACGATCCCCTTCGAGGACGGCTCCATCGCCACGGTCGCCCTGCCGTCCGGCGGCGTGTACGTCGACACCGCGCTGACGGTCACCTACTGGCAGACCAGCATGGACGCTGCCCTCGGCTACTGAAGGAATGCCCACACGCCACGCACCCCCTGCACGAAGCACCGGGCGAGGCCGTCGCTCAGCGCAGCGTGCGAGCGACCTCGGTGGCCCAGTAGGTCAGGATGTTGCGCGCGCCGGCCCGCTTGATGCCGGTGAGCGCCTCCAGGATGGCCCGGTCGCGGTCGATCCAGCCCTTCTCGGCGGCGGCCTCGATCATCGAGTACTCGCCGGAGATCTGGTAGGCGGCGACGGGCACGTCCGCGGCCTCGGCGACCTTGGACAGGATGTCGAGGTAGGGGCCGGCCGGCTTGACCATCACCATGTCGGCGCCCTCCTCCAGGTCGAGGGCCAGCTCCCGCATCGCGTCCCGCACGTTGGCGGCGTCCTGCTGGTAGGTCTTCCGGTCCCCCTTGAGCGAGGACCCGACGGCCTCCCGGAAGGGCCCGTAGAAGGCGGACGCGTACTTGACGGTGTAGGCGAGGATCGCGACGTCCTCGCGCCCGATCTGATCGAGGGCGTCGCGGACGACCCCGACCTGACCGTCCATCATCCCGCTGGGCCCGACCACATGGGCGCCCGCGTCGGCCTGCACCTGCGCCATCTCGGCGTACCGCTCAAGGGTGGCGTCGTTGTCGACCCGCCCCTGGGCGTCCAGCACCCCGCAGTGCCCGTGGTCGGTGAACTCGTCGAGGCACAGGTCGGACATGACGAGCAGTTCGTCCCCGACCTCGGCCCGCACGTCCCGCAGCGCGACCTGCAGAATCCCGTCCGGGTCGGTCCCCGCCGTCCCGGCCGCGTCCTTCTTGCCGTCCTCCGGCACCCCGAAGAGCATGATCCCGGAGACCCCCGCCTCGACCGCCTCCGCGGCGGCCTTCTTCAGCGTGTCCCGGGTGTGCTGCACGACCCCGGGCATCGCCGCGATCGGCACCGGCTCACTCACGCCCTCGCGGACGAAGGCGGGAAGGATGAGGTCGGCGGGGTGCAACCGGGTCTCGGCGACCATCCGACGCATGACGGGAGTGCTCCGCAGCCGCCGGGGCCGGGTGCCGGGAAAGGATCCGTACGTCGACATACCTCCTACGCTACGCCCGCCCCGCCCGTGCCTTTGCCGACGGGGAGTCGGCCCGGACGACACCGGGACGACGCCCGACCTCCACCGGACTTCGGTTTCCACGGTCGAGGCCACGGACCACTCGCACAGCGACGCCGAACTGATCCGCCGGCCCGACACGCACCCGTCCCCCGGCTGTCAACGGAGTCCCCCGCAGGCCCGGTGTCCACGCGGACGTGGGACGAACCCCATGCCCAGGGGGGGGGCACATCCTCAGG
>NZ_JBSICH010000052.1:0-17076 GCF_053613315.1 Streptomyces sp. JK94
TTTCTCTGGGTTTTTTTTCCCCTTTTTTTTTGCTTGTTTCCCCCCCCCCCCCCCGGGCCGGCCGGCGTCACGTCACGTCACGTCGAAGAGCGACGTCTGCGCGACCCCGGCCGCCGCTCGCTCGGCCGCGTCACCGGGTCCCCGGCCTCCAGAGCCGACGCGCGACGCCGCAGGCCGAAGTCGGCCAGGGCCTCCGCCAGCTTGGTGACGGACGGTTCGGGGGACATGACGTCGACCCGCAGCCCGTGCTCCTCGGCCGTCTTGGCCGTCGCCGGGCCGATGCACGCGATGACCGTCACGTTGTGCGGCTTGCCGGCGATGCCGACCAGGTTCCGCACCGTGGACGACGAGGTGAACAGCACCGCGTCGAAGCCGCCGCCCTTGATCGCCTCGCGGGTCGTGGCCGGCGGCGGCGAGGCGCGCACCGTCCGGTAGGCGGTGACGTCGTCGACCTCCCAGCCCAGCTCGATCAGCCCGGCGACCAGCGTCTCGGTCGCGATGTCGGCGCGGGGCAGGAAGACACGGTCGATCGGGTCGAAGACCGGGTCGTACGGGGGCCAGTCCTCCAGCAGACCGGCGGCCGACTGCTCACCGCTCGGCACCAGGTCCGGCTTCACCCCGAAGGCGACGAGGGCCTTCGCCGTCTGCTCGCCCACCGCGGCGACCTTGATGCCCGCGAAGGCACGGGCGTCGAGCCCGTACTCCTCGAACTTCTCCCGGACCGCCTTCACCGCGTTGACCGACGTGAACGCGATCCACTCGTACCGGCCCGTCACCAGGCCCTTGACCGCCCGCTCCATCTGCTGGGGCGTGCGCGGCGGCTCCACCGCGATGGTCGGCACCTCGCTCGGCACGGCCCCGTAGGACCGCAGCTGGTCGGAGAGCGACGCCGCCTGCTCCTTCGTGCGCGGCACGAGGACCTTCCAGCCGAACAGCGGCTTGGACTCGAACCACGACAACTGGTCACGCCGGGCGGGGGCGCTGCGCTCGCCGACCACGGCTATCACCGGCCGGCCACCGTCCGGGGACGGCAGCACCTTCGCCTGCTTCAGCGTCTGCGCGACCGTGCCGAGCGTCGCCGTCCAGGTGCGCTGCCGGGTCGTCGTACCGGCGATCGTGACCGTCAGCGGGGTGTCCGGCTTGCGGCCGGCCGACACCAGCTCACCGGCGGCCGCGGCCACCGAGTCGAGCGTCGTCGACACGACGACCGTCCCGTCCGAGGCACCCACCTCGGTCCAGCACCGGGCCGACGCCGTACGAGCGTCCACGAACCGCACGTCGGCACCCTCGGCGTCCCGCAGCGGCACACCGGCGTACGCGGGCACGCCGACGGCGTTCGCGATACCGGGGACGACCTCGAAGGGCACCCCCGCCGCGACGCACGCCAGCATCTCCTCGGCGGCGTACGTGTCGAGCCCGGGATCCCCGGTCACCGCACGCACGACCCGCCTGCCGCCCCGTGCGGCCTCCATGACAAGATGTGCGGCATCCCGCACAGCGGGGACGCCCACGGTCGTTGACGCACCGTCAACCACCGTCAGCTGGGGCGTGCCTGTGCCCGGATCCGAGGGATCGGCATCCGTGTGCATCTCGGTCACGCCCTGCCGCGCATGCGTACGCACCACGTCGAGCACCTCGTGCTCGGCGACGAGGACGTCCGCGTGCGCCAGCGCCTCCACGGCGCGCAGAGTCAGCAGTCCCGGATCTCCGGGTCCGGCACCGAGGAAGGTGACGTGCCCGTGGTCCGGACCGGCGGGAAGGGTGGTGGGGCTCACTGTGCTCGCTCCCCCATCAGACCGGCCGCGCCCTGGGCGAGCATCCCGGTGGCGAGTTCGCGACCGAGAGCCAGTGCCGCCTCGTGCGTTCCAGGCACGGGACCGGTGGTGGACAGCTGCACCAGCGTCGAGCCGTCGGTCGTGCCGACGACGCCGCGCAGGCGCATTTCCTTGACAGTCTGCCCGTCGGCCAGCAAGCCGGCCAGCGCGCCCACGGGAGCGCTGCAGCCGGCCTCCAGGGCGGCGAGCAGTGACCGCTCGGCCGTGACGGCGACCCGCGTGAACGGGTCGTCGAGTTCGGCGAGCGCGGCGACGAGATCCGCGCGGTCCGCGGCACACTCGATCGCCAGTGCCCCCTGGCCGGGGGCCGGCAGAACCGTGTCGACCGACAGGAAGTCGGTCACCTCGTCGATGCGGCCCACCCGGTTCAGCCCGGCGGCGGCCAGGACGACGGCGTCCAGCTCACCGCTGCGGACGTATCCGATGCGGGTGTCGACGTTGCCCCGGATCGGGACGGTCTCGATCTCCAGCCCGTGGGTACGGGCGTACGCGTTGAGCTGCGCCATGCGGCGCGGCGCGCCCGTGCCTATGCGCGCCCCGCGCGGGAGGTCGGTCAGCTTGCGCGCGTCCCGGGCGACGACCACGTCCCGCGGGTCCTCGCGCTCCGGTACGGCGGCCACCACCAGGCCCTCGTGCTGCGCGGTGGGGAGGTCCTTGAGCGAATGAACCGCGAAGTCCACCTCCCCCCGCAGCAGCGCCTCGCGCAGTGCGGCCACGAACACGCCCGTGCCGCCGATCTGCGCGAGTGCCTCGCGGGAGACGTCCCCGTACGTGGTGATCTCGACCAGCTCAACGGGCCGACCGGTCACCTGGCTCACGGCGTCCGCCACCTGCCCGGACTGGGCCATGGCGAGCTTGCTCCGCCTGGTCCCCAGCCTCAGTGCCTTCTCAGTCATGCCGGCCCTCGGTTCTTCTCAGTGCTGTTCTCGGCGCGGGAGACGGAGGCCACCGTCTCGGGGTCGAGGTCGAACAGGGTGCGCAGCGCGTCCGCGTACCCGGCGCCGCCGGGCTCGGCGGCGAGCTGCTTGACCCGTACCGTCGGCGCGTGCAGCAGCTTGTCGACCACACGCTTGACGGTCTGGGTGATCTCGGCGCGGTGTTTGTCGTCGAGGCCCGGCAGCCGCCCCTCCAGCCGGGCGACCTCGCCCGCCACCACCTCGGCGGCCATGCTGCGCAGCGCGACGACGGTGGGGGTGATGTGCGCGGCCCGCTGGGCGGCACCGAAGGCCGCGACCTCGTCGGCGACGATCCGGCGGACCATGTCGACGTCGGCCGCCATCGGCGCGTCGGCCGAGACGTCGGCGAGCGACTCGATGTCCACCAGCCGCACCCCGGCCAGCCGGTGCACGGCGGCGTCGATGTCGCGCGGCATGGCGAGGTCGAGCAGGAAGAGCACGGGCTGCGGGCGCGGCACCTCGGCGACCGGCTCGGGCCGCCGGCGCTCGGGAATGCGGCCCACGCTCGCGGCCGTCGCGGCGAGCGCGGCGATCAGCTCGGCGTCCGCCCCGGGGCTCGGGCGCCCGGCCTCGCGCGACCGGTCCGCGGCCGCGCCGCCCGCGGCCCACGCCCCGTGCTGCTCCAGCGTCGCCGCGTCCATGCCGGCCACGGCGGCCTCGCCCATGACGGAGAAGCCGGTCGGCACGGGCGACAGGTCGAGCGGGCAGTTCTCGTCGGCGCCGGCGGCCGGCGCCGGCGTGCCGGGGGCCTCCCGGACGACCGGTTCCCGGACGGCCCGCTCCCGTACGACGCCGGCGTGGGCGCCGTCCGCGGCGCGTACGCCGTCCGGCTCGGCGACCGGCGTACCGGCACGCCCCTCCA
This sequence comes from Streptomyces sp. JK94, assembly GCF_053613315.1. NCBI lineage: Bacteria > Bacillati > Actinomycetota > Actinomycetes > Kitasatosporales > Streptomycetaceae > Streptomyces > Streptomyces sp. JK94. Next base: position 3,654 of record NZ_JBSICH010000052.1, read on the forward strand.
CCGTCGCCGCCACGGCGTCCGCCGTGAGCACGAGCCCGGTCGCCCCGGTGCAGGAGACGGCCACGTCGGCACGTGTCAGTTCGTCCGGCACCGCGTCCATCGGTACCGCACGGGCCAGCACGTCCGTGTCGTCGCCCTCGGTCAGGATCCGGGCGAGCCGCTCGGCCCGCTCGAAGGTGCGGTTGGCGACGACGATCTCGGCGACCCCGGCCCGCGCCAGTGTGGCGGCGGCCAGCGAGGACATCGAACCGGCGCCGATGACCAGGGCCTTCCTGCCCCGCACCCACGTCCGGACGTCGGCCCCCGCCGCGAGCTGCTCCAGGCCGAAGGTGACCAGGGACTGCCCGGCACGGTCGATGCCGGTCTCGGAGTGGGCCCGCTTGCCGACCCGCAGCGCCTGCTGGAACAGGTCGTTCAGCAGCCGGCCGGCGGTGTTCAGCTCCTGCGCCCGGGCCAGGGCGTCCTTGATCTGGCCGAGGATCTGGCCCTCGCCCACCACCATCGAGTCGAGCCCGCAGGCCACCGAGAACAGGTGGTGGACGGCCCGGTCCTCGTAGTGCACGTAGAGATAAGGAGTGAGTTCCTCCAGGCCGACCCCGCTGTGCTGGGCGAGCAGCGTGGACAGCTCGGCGACACCGGCGTGGAACTTGTCCACGTCGGCGTACAGCTCGATGCGGTTGCAGGTGGCCAGGACCGCGGCCTCGGTGGCCGGTTCGGCGGCGACCGTGTCCTGGAGCAGCTTGAGCTGTGCGTCCGCGTTCAGCGACGCCCGTTCCAGGACGCTGACCGGAGCGCTGCGGTGGCTCAGTCCGACGACGAGGAGGCTCATGCCGGCATCACGGCGGGCACGTCCCCGTCGGGTCCCTGGTCGGCGGAGGGCTGCTTGCGGGCGACGGCGGGCGGCACGGCACCGGCGTCGGCCGCGGCCTCCTCGCCCGCCTTGCGCTGCTCGTGGAAGGCGAGGATCTGCAGCTCGATGGAGAGGTCGACCTTGCGCACGTCGACGCCGTCCGGCACGGACAGCACGGTCGGCGCGAAGTTCAGGATGGAGGTGACGCCGGCGGCCACGAGCCGGTCGCAGACCTGCTGGGCGGCACCGGCGGGGGTCGCGATCACACCGATGGAGACACCGTCGTCCTGGACGATCTTCTCCAGCTCGTCGGTGTGCTGCACCGGGATGCCGGCGACGGGCTTCCCGGCCATGCCCGGATCGGCGTCGATGAGCGCGGCGACCCGGAACCCGCGGGAGGCGAAGCCGCCGTAGTTGGCGAGCGCGGCGCCGAGGTTGCCGATACCGACGATCACCACCGGCCAGTCCTGGGTCAGCCCCAGCTCGCGGGAGATCTGGTAGACGAGATACTCGACGTCGTAGCCGACGCCCCGGGTCCCGTAGGAGCCGAGGTAGGAGAAGTCCTTGCGCAGCTTCGCGGAGTTGACTCCCGCCGCGGCCGCCAGCTCCTCGGAGGAGACCGTGGGCACCGAGCGCTCCGACAGTGCGGTGAGGGCTCGGAGGTACAGCGGAAGCCTGGCGACGGTGGCCTCGGGAATCCCTCGGCTACGGGTCGCCGGTCGGTGTGTTCGGCCAGTTGCCACGGTGCTCCTGCGGGTAGAGCGGGGCTGTAGGCGGTCATACGTCCCTACATGACCGCCCCGTCGAAAGCAGGCTATGTCTTTGTGAACACGTGCACAAAGATGGTGTCCGATTTGCCCAGCCAACGTGACCGGACTCACGCGCCCCCGGCGCGCGCACCGGGAACCGGCGCATACGCGCCCGCGCTCCTCTCCCATCGGAGGCAAAGCCGCACACACTCCTCACGATCAACGCCCCCGAGACCAAGACACCATCGATCCTAAGCGACCATCCGGACTACTTGGACTCGTCGGTCAGTGCCTTGCGCAGCCTCTCCTCGTTCACACGCCAGAAGGTGTGCTGCCTGCCGTCGACGAGGACGACCGGAATCTGCTCCCAGTACTGGTCGTGAAGTTCGCGGTCCCGGGTGATGTCCTTCCCCTCCCAGGGGACGCCGAGGTCGGCGCAGACCTTCTCGACGACGAGCTGTGCGTCATCACACAGGTGACAGCCGGGTTTGCGGATGAGGGTGACGAGATGGTTCTCGGAGTACTCAGGGGACTGCGCGGCCTGCGCGGCCTGGGCAGGCTTGCGGCGGAAGAGGGGACTCATGCCGGCCATTCTCGCGCGCACGGCCCCGGGAGCCGACCCCCGCGCGGGGAGCGGTCCGACTGCCGGGCCGGCACACCGGCCCGCCCGGCCGGCCGGCCCCTCGACGGCACGGTCGCCCAGAGTTCACGGTCTCCGAACCTTCCGGCTCCGAAGCCTCCGAACAAACTGGCTATGCTCACGGACATGGCCGCTCTTCGATGGCTCACTCCCCGTAGGCGCTCCGCCACGGCGCGGAGCGTGTTGGCAGGCGAGGCCTCGGCCGAGGCCGCCCGCAAATCCGCCCAGTCCGCGGAGGGCACCGCCCCGGGCACGGGCTCGGAACCCGACTTCCCGGTCCACGGCGACGACAGGGCGGCCGCCTTCTTCGACCTCGACAACACGGTCATGCAGGGCGCCGCGATCTTCCACTTCGGCCGGGGCCTGCACAAGCGGAAGTTCTTCGAGACCCGCGACCTCGCCCGGTTCGCCTGGCAGCAGGCGTACTTCCGGCTCGCCGGACTTGAGGACCCGGAGCACATGCAGGACGCCCGCGACTCCGCGCTGTCGATCGTCAAGGGCCACCGCGTCTCCGAGCTGAGGTCGATCGGCGAGGAGATCTACGACGAGTACATGGCCGAGCGCATCTGGCCCGGCACCCGCGCCCTCGCCCAGGCCCACCTGGACGCCGGGCAGAAGGTCTGGCTGGTCACCGCCGCCCCGGTGGAGATCGCCCAGGTGATCGCCCGCCGCCTGGGGCTGACCGGTGCGCTCGGCACGGTGGCCGAGTCCATCGGCGGCGTCTACACGGGCAAGCTGGTCGGCGAACCGCTGCACGGCCCCGCGAAGGCCGAGGCGGTCCGGGCCCTGGCCGCGGCGGAGGCCCTGGACCTGTCCCGCTGCGCCGCCTACAGCGACTCCCACAACGACATCCCGATGCTGTCGCTGGTCGGACACCCGTACGCCATCAACCCGGACTCCAAGCTGCGCAAGCACGCCCGCGAGCTGGAATGGCGCCTGCGCGACTACCGCACCGGCCGCAAGGCGGCCAAGGTCGGCATCCCGGCGGCCGCGGGCGTCGGGGCCGTGGCCGGCGGCACCGCGGCGGCCATCGCGCTGCACCGCCGCCGCCGTTGACCCAAGCCATGTGACGTACCCCCGGGACGCCCTCCCCAGTCCCCTTTCCCCACATTGGCCACAACACGCTCGGTAGCCACCAGGAATCCGAACCGTTCCGGTCACCAACCGATCACCCTGTCATATCCGATCGAGCGTCAATCGGGCACGGAAGCGACGTAATCGATGATTTGAGCAACTGGGCGTAGCAGGGCCTGTACGAAGCGTTATTCTCCTCAGACGCATTCCGGCACCCCACCTTCGCTACGACGGGTGAATGGTTCCGTACTGCACGTGATGGAAGCTCTGCCTCTGGGAGTCCCGTGTACCCACACGTCGGGGTTGACGCCTCGGGCCTGGCTACGCTGCGCGCAACGGTCAAATCAGCCCAGGACCTGTTGCGCGTCTTCGTCCCCACCGCGTACGCCGTCCCCGCCCTCGCCGCGGCCACCGCCCCCGTCGGCCCGTGCTACGCACTGGCCGACGGAAGCGCCGCCGTCGGCAGACGAGCGCGGTCGTCCTCGTCCGGGGCCGCCGCCACCACCCACCGCCGTCCCGCCGCGGACAGCGACAGCGCCCGCATGATGGATCTGGTCGAGCGGGCCCAGGCCGGCGAGGCCGACGCCTTCGGACGGCTCTACGACCAGTACAGCGACACCGTGTACCGCTACATCTACTACCGCGTGGGCGGCAAGGCGACCGCCGAGGACCTCACCAGCGAGACCTTCCTGCGGGCCCTCAGGCGCATCGGCACCTTCACCTGGCAGGGCCGCGACTTCGGCGCCTGGCTGGTGACCATCGCCCGCAACCTCGTCGCCGACCACTTCAAGTCCAGCCGCTTCCGCCTGGAGGTCACCACCGGCGAGATGCTCGACGCCAACGAGGTCGAGCGGTCCCCCGAGGACTCCGTCCTCGAATCGCTCTCCAACGCCGCCCTGCTGGAGGCCGTGCGCCGCCTCAACCCGCAGCAGCAGGAGTGCGTGACCCTGCGCTTCCTCCAGGGCCTGTCGGTCGCCGAGACCGCCCGCGTCATGGGCAAGAACGAGGGCGCCATCAAGACGCTCCAGTACCGGGCCGTACGCACCCTCGCCCGGCTGCTTCCGGACGACGCGCGCTGAGATCCCGGCGCCCCACGGAAGGCGCCCTCCACACCGAAACTCTCCGCATTCCCCAAGTCACCACCGGTGAGCACCCGTTGGGTTCGCGATCCGATCATCCACCGTCCGTAACCCAAGTGCCACGCCGCTCGTTGTGCGGGATGCAGGCTCCCTGTGGTCACCCCCTGGTCGGCTCCGATCACACGATCGGGTGGTCCCGATCAGGGTGTGCAACCCTCAGGACCCCCTGGGGAGTCGACCGTCATGACGAGAGGAGGTGCCGCCAGTGATCGCGAACGTATCGGCACACCGGCGGGCGAACGCCTTCGCCCAGGCTCTGGAGGAGCAGTCCGATCCCGGGGCGGCGGCCGAGCAGTCCGGAGGACCGGCAGACGCCGGGGCCACCGCGGAACCGACCGGGCAGGGTCGCCTGTTGGCCCTCGCCACCGGCCTGGAGACGCTGCCCCGGCCCACGCTGGACCCCGAGGTCAAGGTCGTCCAGCGGGCTCAGCTGGTGGCCGCGTTCGAAGCCATGCTCCAGGAGGGCACCGCGGCCGGCGCGGCTGCGGCCACGCCGGTTCCGGAGCAGCGCCGGACGCGCGGCACGCACCGGGCGACCCCGCTCCAGAGGTTCCGGCCCCGCTCACGGCTGGCCAAGGGCCTCACCGCGGGCGGACTGAGCGTGAGCGTGGCCGCCGGAGCCTTCGGCGGAGTCGCCGCCGCCAGTTCGGACGCCCTGCCCGGCGATTCGCTCTACGGCCTCAAGCGCGGCATAGAGGACTTCCGCCTCGGTCTCACCGACGGGGACGACGAGCGCGGCGAAGCCTATCTGGACCTGGCCTCGACCCGGCTCAACGAGGCGCGCCGGCTGATGGAGCGCGGCCGCAGCGGTCCCCTCGACCACGAGTCCCTCGGCGAGATCCGCCGCGCCCTGTCCGGTATGCGGCACGACGCGTCCGAGGGCCACCGGCTGCTCAGCGCGGCCTACGCCCGGGACCCCGGGTCGCTGGCCCCCATGCAGGCGCTGTCCGCCTTCTCCCGGTCCCACCGGGAGGCCTGGGGAGCACTGCGCGAGCGGCTGCCCGTGCAGCTCGGGGACGTCAGCGAACAGGTGTCGTCGGTCTTCGACGCCATAGAGGACGACGTGGCCCCGCTGCAGTCCATGCTGCCGCGGCCACCGGCCCAGGAGGACGACCGGGGCGGCGACGGCGGCGGCGACCGCCGGGGCGGTTCCGAGTCGGCGACCACCGACACCCCCGGCTCCGGCCGCACCGCGGCGCCCAGCGCGGGCGACGGCGGTACGTCCGAGCGAGGGCGCACGGACAGCGGCAGGCCCAGCGAGTCCACCGACTCCGGCACCGGCGACGACGGCCTGCTCGGCGGCAACACGGGCGGCCTGCTCGACCCGCCGAAGAACAGCAGCCCCGCCGCCCCGTCCACGGGCGGCAACACCCCGCCCACCGAGCCGGACGTCACCCTGCCACCGCTCCTCCCCGGCCTGCTGCCCGGCCTGGCCATCGAGGCCGAGGACGCCGACTGAACCGGACGACGGCACACCGACGGGGGCGCCCCTCAGGCGAGGGGCGCCCCCGTTCGCGTACGATCCTCGGCCGGTCGGGACCGGTCGGGGATCAGAAGAACACCGACCGCCGCTGCACCAGCAGCTTGTACAGCGTGTGCTGGATCTGCTCCCGCACCTGGTCGGTCAGGTTGAACATCAGCATGGGGTCCTCCGCCGCCTCCGGCGGATAGCCGTCCGTGGGGATCGGCTCCCCGAACTGGATCGTCCACTTCGTCGGCAACGGCACCGCGCCGAGCGGACCCAGCCACGGGAAGGTCGGCGTGAGCGGGAAGTACGGGAAGCCCAGCACCCGCGCCAGGGTCTTGGCGTTCCCGATCATCGGGTAGATCTCCTCCGCCCCGACGATCGAGCACGGGATGATCGGCGTCCCCTGCCGCAGTGCCGTGGACACGAAGCCGCCCCGGCCGAAACGCTGCAGCTTGTAGCGCTCTCCGAACGGCTTGCCGATGCCCTTGAAGCCCTCCGGCATCACCCCGACCAGCTCGCCCTGACCGAGCAGCCGTTCGGCGTCCTCCGCACAGGCCAGGGTGTGGCCGAGCTTGCGGGCCAGCTCGTTGACGACCGGCAGCACGAACACCAGGTCCGCCGCCAGCAGCCGCAGGTGCCGGCCCGCCGGATGGTGGTCGTGCACGGCGACCTGCATCATCAGGCCGTCCAGCGGCAGCGTCCCGGAGTGGTTGGCGACGATCAGCGCACCGCCCTCGGCCGGGATGTTCTCCACGCCCTTCACCTCGACCCGGAAGTACTTCTCGTACACCGGCCGCAGCACGGACATCAGCACCTGGTCGGTCAGCTCGGCGTCGTAGCCGAAGTCGTCGACCTCGTAGTCGCCGGTGAGGCGACGGCGCAGGAAGGCCAGGCCACCCGCGACACGCCGTTCCAGGCCGGCGAACGCGTCCTCGCCGCCGTCCACGTCCTCCGCACGCGCACCGGGCGACTCCCGCGCCTCCTCCGCCATGCCTGCATCGTCCTCTGCGGCGCCCCGCACCGGCAGGGGCGGCACCTCGCGCACCGGCACCGACTCCGCCGTGCCCTTGCGCCGGCTCCCCGCGCCCCGGCGCCGCGCCGGGCGCTGTGCCGCCGCACTCCCGCCGCTCGCACCACTGCCCCGCGACCGGTCGTCGTCGAACGGAATGACCTTGGCGTCCGCCATCGTTGCTGCGCTCCTCAGTTGGCGCTCTGCGTCGGGAGGTGGCCGCTGCCCCGCAGGGACAGCGTCGCGATCCGGTCGACGGCCCCCGCGAGGGCCTCGGGCGGCAGCAGTCCGGCCCCGCGGCCGCGCGCGAAGTCCGTGAACGCCCCGGACGTCGTGTACTTCGGCCGAAAACCCAGGGTCTCGCGCATCTGCGTGGTGTCCACCGCCCGCCCGTGGGTGAGCAGTCGGATCTGCTCGGGGGAGAAGTCCGTCATCCCCAGCGTACGCACGAGCGTGCCCGCCCAGGTGACCGCGGGCAGCAGCAGCGGGACGGTGGGGCGGCCCAGCCGGCGCGAGCACTGGGAGAGCAGCAGGACGCCGTCGCCGGCGATGTTGAACGTGCCGCTGTTCAGCGTGCCCCGCCGCGGCTCGTGCGAGGAAATGCGCAGCACCTCGATCACGTCGTCCTCGTGCACGAACTGCAGCCGGGGGTCGTAGCCGAACACCGTCGGCAGCACCGGCAGCCCGAAGTACGAGGCGAGCGGGGTGTCCGCACCCGGGCCCAGGATGTTGGCGAACCGCAGGACGGTCACCGCCACGTCGGGCCGCCGGCGCGCGAACCCGCGTACGTACCCCTCGACCTCCACCGCGTCCTTGGCGAAGCCACCGCTGGGCAGGGACTTGGGGGCCGTGGTCTCGGTGCAGACGGCCGGGTCGCGCGGCGCGGACCCGTAGACGTTCGTACTGGACTTCACCACGAGCCGCTGCACGGTCGGCGACTTCTGACAGGCACCGAGGAGCTGCATCGTGCCGATGACGTTGGTCTCCTTGACCGACGTACGGCTGCCGCTGCCCAGCGGCGTGCCCGTGACGTCCAGGTGGACGACCGTGTCGGCGCCCGTCTCGGCGACGATCCTGCCGATGGCCGACTGCCGGATGTCGGCCCGGACGAACTCGGCGCCGCCCAGGTGGTGCTCCGGCGCCACGGCGTCCACGGCCACGACCCGCTCCACGTCGGGATCACGCTGGATGCGCCGCACGAACCGGCCCCCCAGCTGACGGGCCACTCCGGTCACGAGCACGACCTTGCCCAAGATCAGCGCCTTCCTTCCGACCTACTCCGTAGCCTGCCGCGTTCCCGCCTGCGGGCCAACTTAGCCGGTCGGTGCTGCCCCGTGACGACCACCGGACGCGGCACGTGACGAGAATTCGCGGATACGGCCGAGACCCGCCGGACACGACTGTGGCCCCCCACCGGATGCGGTGGGGGGCCACAGGACACGCTGACGGCGCAGCGTCGCCTACTTCTTGTTGCGACGCTGAACGCGCGTGCGCTTGAGCAGCTTGCGGTGCTTCTTCTTGGCCATCCGCTTGCGCCGCTTCTTGATAACAGAGCCCACGACTACCCTCGCTCACTTCTCATCACTCGGTTGCTGGGCGCCATGGGCCCATACGACCTACGAGGGGTCAGCCTACCCGCCCGAGCGCTGAGGTCGTAATCGAGGTGCCGGGGAGGGCCCGGGAGGCCGGGGGAGGCCCCGATCGGCCGTGAAAGCCTCCCCCGGACCGCCGTCAGGCCGTTTCCACCCCCACGTAACTCTCGCGGAGGTACTCGTGAACCGCTTGCTCCGGGACACGGAACGACCGTCCCACCCGGATCGCGGGCAGATGACCGCTGTGCACCAACCGGTACACGGTCATCTTGGACACGCGCATCACCGAGGCGACCTCCGCCACGGTAAGGAACTGAACCTCGTTCAGAGGCCTTTCGCCAGCTGCAGCCATGACACACCTGAACCTTCCGCACTCGACGGCCACCGGCTTCCCCTCCCGGTGACTCTTCGTCGCTGCGTGCTCACTCCCCAATGTAGGGGCGGGTGATGCGAATGGGGAAGAGGTGCACCCATCGCTTCCCTACCGTGACAGACACGCCCGATTGAGTACGTAGCGGATGAGCGGCCGGTAGTACTCGGACCGCACGGCGTCGTCGAGCGGAACGACGACGGACACGGCCCCCTCCGCCTGACCGACGAAGAGCGCGGGATCGTCCGTGTCGGCCGGCCCGACGGCCTCGAACCCCAGCTGACCTGCTCCGCAGACCCAGCCGTGGTCTCCGATCACCAGCTCGGGAAGCGGCCCGCCGGCCTCGGCCGCGGCGGCCAGCGCGGTACGGACCGGGAGCGGCGAATGCGTGTGTGCGCCGGGCTCACCACCGGCGCGCCCGGCGCCGGATTCCCGCACCAGGGCGACGCCCCGGACGTAGTCGAGGTGGTGCGTGCGTAGACCGAACCGGGTCGTTATGTCGATACGGCGACCCTGCGCCGGGGTGAGAACAGCACATCCAGCCGCCGACAGCGCCTCGGCCAAGGCGGCGTAGAAGCCGAGCAACCGGTGGGGGTGCCCGGTGCCGAGGAGGACCGGTGCGCGTCGCTGAGCGACCGCGGCGAGCCGAGCGGCGAAGGCCTCGAGGGCGGCCAGTGTCCGGTCGGGATCGATCACATCCTGACCTGAAGTGTCCCGCGGATCGGCCGAGACCCCGCACCTGTCCGCCATCAGCCCGAGCAGGTCCCGCTGCCCCCAGTCCCCCACCGGGTCGATCCCGAGCAGCACCCGCGGGTCACGGGCGGCGAACAACCGGTAACTCCGCAGACTCGCCTCACGAGAAGTCGCCACGACCCCGGCGAGACGTACGTCCAGAAGATGAGCCCGAAGAGCTCCACGGGTCAGCACGCACCCGATGCTGCCGGTTCCCCCGTCCCGGGAAGGGGGGAACACGGGAATCCACCCACGGTCGGCGTAACGGGCGGCGCCCCCGGCCACCGCCGAGGCGGCTGCTCAGCCGTCGCGGTCGCGGGCCTCGCGCCTCCCCCGTACCGGAACGGCCCGAAAGGTCCCCCCCAGGGGCGGCGCGGAGGGGAGCGCCGGCTCCCGCAGCGCCGGGCCCCACGCCGGCCCGCACCACGCCGGCCCGCACCACGCCGGCCCGCACCACGCCGGGCAACGGACATGCCGGCACCCAGCACCCAGCACGCGAGCCACCGCCGAGCCACCGTCACGCCAGCAGCCCCCGCAGCGGGAACACCGCCCGCCGAGCAGCCAGCACCGCCTGATCCAACCGGTCCGCGGGGTCGTACCCGGCCTCCCACGGCGCCCACTCCACCGGCCACCGCCCGTCGGTCATCCGCTGCGGCGCCAGCTGCCGCGTCCGCGCGAACACCTCCTGCCGCCACCCCTGCGGGATCACCGTCTCCGGCGCCACCGGCCGCCCTGCCGCGATCCCGACCAGATGGGTCCACGACCGCGGCACGACGTCCACCACGGCGTATCCGCCCCCGCCCAGCGCCACCCACCGCCCCGCGGCGTACTCGTGCGCCAGCTCGTGGCACGCCACCTGCACCGCCCGCTGCGCGTCCAGCGACACCGCCAGGTGCGCGAGCGGATCCTCGAAGTGCGTGTCCGCCCCGTGCTGCGTCACCAGCACCTGCGGCCGGAAGTCCGCGAGGACCTCCGGCACCACCGCGTGGAACGCCCGCAGCCACCCCGCGTCCCCGGTCCCCGCCGGCAACGCGACGTTCACCGCCGACCCCTCCGCACCGTCCGCCCCGGTCTCCTCCGGCCACCCGGTCTGCGGGAACAGCGTCCGCGGATGCTCGTGCAGCGACACCGTCAGCACGCGCGGGTCCTCCCAGAACGCCGCCTGCACCCCGTCCCCGTGGTGCACGTCCACATCGACGTACGCGACCCGCTCGGCCCCCAGCTCCAGCAGTCGCGCGATCGCCAGCGCCGCGTCGTTGTACACGCAGAACCCCGAGGCCGCGCCCGGCATCGCGTGGTGCAGTCCGCCCGCGAAGTTCACCGCGTGCTGCGCTTCCCCGCGCCACACCGCCTCCGCCGCCCCCACCGACTGCCCGGCGATCAGCGAGGACACCCCGTGCATCCCCGCGAAGGCCGGATCGTCGACCGTCCCGAGCCCGTACGACCCGTCCGCCGCGCCCGGGTCGTCGGAGGCCGCCTTCACCGCGTCGATGTAGTCCTGCCGGTGAACCAGCCGCAGTGTCGACTCCCCGGCCGGCCGCGCCGCGACGACCTCCACCTCCCGGTCGAGCCCCAGGGCACCGACCAGTCCTCGCGTCAGGGCGAGCCGGACCGGATCCATCGGATGCTCCGGCCCGAAGTCATACCCCGTTACTGCCTCGTCCCACATCAGCTGTGCGCGGCCGCTCATGCCCGCCACCGTATCGGTCCGGTTGAGCCTCGAACGACCTGGCGCAGACGACGGTCACCAGCACCAACACCATGGGCACGAGCATCGCCCCCCCGATAGCTCCAGGAATCGCCGAGCGCCCCGACCAGTGGCGAACCGACCAGAAAACCGACGTAGTTGAAGACGTTGAGGCGGGCCACCGTAGCGTCGGCCGCCCCGGGACCCCCGCCCCGCTCGGCGGCGAGCCGCCCGGCCGCCGCGAACGTCTGCGGCACCAGCACGCACAGCCCCAGCCCGACCAGCGTGAACCCGAGCATCCCCACCCACGCCCCCGGCGCCGCGGCCACCACCGCGAACCCGCCCGCCGCGACGACCGCGCCCGCCCGCACCACCGCCACGGCCCCGAACCGCCGCACCCCGAAGTCCCCGACGGCCCGCCCCACCAGCGTGGTCACCATGTACGCGTTGTACGGCACGGTCGCCAGCTGCTCCGAACCGCCCAGCACGTCCTGGAGGTACTTCGCGCTCCAGTTGGAGACGGTCGAGTCCCCGATGTACGCGAACGACATCACCAGACACAGCGGCAGCAGCACCGCGAACCCGACGCCCGCACCGCCCTCCTTCCCCACCCCCCGGAGACCGGCCCCGCCGTCCCCCTCGCCCCCGTCGACATACCAGCGGCTCCCCGCCAGCACGGCCGGCAACAGCACCGCCACGACCGGCAGGTACGCCACCCACAACGCCGACTGCCCGTGCGCACCCACCCATGCCAGCGAGGCGCCCAGAATCCCTCCCAGGCTGTACGCCGCGTGGAAGCCCAGCATGATGCTGCGCCCGTACGACCGCTGCAGGCTCACCCCGAGCATGTTCATCGACGCGTCCAGGGCGCCCACGGCGAGCCCGAAGGCGGCCAGCGCGACGGCGAGCACCGTCATCCGGTCCCCCACCCCCACGCCGAGCAGCGCCAGGAGCACCACGGGCTGGGACCAGCGCAGCAGCCGGCTCGGCCGTACCCGCCGCACCAACCGCCCGGTCACCACGCTTCCGACGCCCGCCAGGATCGGCACGGCGGCCAGGAACACGGGCAGGAGCGCGTCGGAGACGCCGTACCGGTCCTGGATGGCGGGGATGCGCGTGACGAGCAGGGCGAAGGCGACGCCCTGGGCGAAGAAGCCGAACGCCAGCGAGCCCCTGCCGCGCCGCAGCACATCAGTCATGGCGGCGAGCGTAGGGCCCGCACCTACCCGTGGGTAGATCCGGCCGAAGATGAACCAGTCTCAGCTTCGCCCGGCCCGTCGGCGAGAGCCCCCGTCGGTCGGGCGGCTCACCCTGTCCCCAGCAGGTCCGCCAGTTCCCCCATGTCCCCGAAGAGCCGGCCGGCCTCGGCGAGCCTCGCGGCCGGCGTCATCGCGGTGAACCCCAGGACGTCCATCCCGGCGGCGACGGCCGCCCGTACGCCCAGCGGACTGTCCTCGATCACGACGCACCGCTGCGGCGCGACTCCCATCCGCTCCGCCGCGTACAGGAACAGGTCCGGCGCGGGCTTGCCTCTCCCCACGTCCTGGGAGCTGAAGATCCGTTCGTCCCCGAACCACCGGTCCAGCCCGGTCTTCCGGTGCCCCACCCGGATCCGCTCGTGGCTCCCGGAAGAGGCCACGCAGTACGCCACCCCGTCCGCCGCGAGCTTCTCGAGCACGTCGACGGCCCCGGGCACGGGCTCCAGGTCCCGTTCGAACGCGGCGAACACCCGCTGGTGGAAGACGTCGTCGAAGTCCTCGGGCAGCCGCCGCCCGGTCCGCTCCAGCACGAGGTCGTGCACCCGGTGCATCGCGGCACCCATGTAGTCCCGGAGGGAGTCGTCGTACGACGTCGGGTGTCCCAGCTCGGTCAGGTAGCCGGCCAGGAGCCGGTTGGAAATGGGTTCGCTGTCGACGAGCACTCCGTCGTTGTCGAAGATGACCAGTTCGTAGCGCATACCAGGACACTAAACGCAGAAAACCCCGCACCGTTCCCGGTGCGGGGTTTTCTCGCAATAATTGTTCGGCGGCGTCCTACTCTCCCACAGGGTCCCCCCTGCAGTACCATCGGCGCTGTAAGGCTTAGCTTCCGGGTTCGAAATGTAGCTTCCGGG
>NZ_JBSICH010000053.1:0-48904 GCF_053613315.1 Streptomyces sp. JK94
GGTCCTGACGCCGACGCCGGGCATCGACGTCAGGACCGGGGAAAGAGGGTGGGCCTCCAGCAGGGCGTTGATCTGGGCTTCCAGAGCCCGGCGCTGGGTGTGGACGGCGGCGAGCGAGGCGGCCAGGGAGGGCACGACGATGTCGAGGGTGCCGGTGCCGGGCACGACGACGGTCTGCTCGTCGAGCGCGGCGAAGACGTCGTCGATCAGCCGGACGGCCATGCGTGGGGCTTTCGGTCGGATCAGGTCGACGAGTCTGCGGCGGCCGGCCTTGCGCAGGGCGGACGGGGAGCCGTAGCGCTCCAGCAGCCAGGTGACGGCCTGGTGGTCCAGGCGCGGGCCCAGGACGCGTTCAAGGCTGGGGTGGAACTGGGTGAGCAGGCCGCGTATCCGGTTGGAGGTGCGGGTGGCCTCGGCTGCGAGGTCCTGGTCGAAGCCGACGAGGACCGTGAGTTCGGCGGTGATCTCGTCGGTCAGTTCCAGGGACCGCAGGGTGTGCGGCATGGTGCGGGCCGCGTCCGCGATCACCGCGGCGTCCCTGGCGTCGGTCTTGGCCTCGCCCGGGTAGAGATCGGCGATCCGGCGCATCGCCAGTCCGGGCAGGTAGGCGACCTTGCAGCCCGCGTCCCGGGCCACGGTCAGGGGCAGGGCACCGATCGAGGCGGGCTGGTCCACGATCACCAGGACGGTGCCGAACTTCGCGGCCAGCTTGTCGAAGACGGCCCGCAGCTTCGGCTCGCTGTTGGGCAGCTGCTTGTCGAAGACCTTCTTCCCGGCCGGGGTGAGGCCGTGGCCGTGGTGAGTGGTCTTGCCGACGTCCAGGCCCAGGAACACGCCCACGTCTTCGGTGTCGAACATCGCGCCCTTCTCGGGGTGTCGAACGTGCCGGCCTCGGCAGTGGTGTCGTACTCGCGCATCCACGTTATGCAGACCTGCCGTCCGCGAACTGCCCGGCGTTGCGCCGGACCGGACGGTGGCCGGACCTCTGATCAGCGTCTCCGACGGCACCTCCCGGGCCCGGTGACACCACCCCCCAGGTCATCCGTTCGACAGGGGGCAAAAGTCATGCCGGACCCGGAGGCCAGCGGCCCCGTTGCGGGACCGCGGAAAACATAACGGGGCGGGCTCCGGGGAACCGACGGGGTAGTGCAGCACCGGCTGCCAGTCGTGGCGGTGCAGGACCGAGAGGTGGGGCCAGCCGAGGCTGGTGGGTATCAGCAGCAGGCCGCCGTCCCCGGTGGACGTCACGCCGTCTCCGAGCTTGTCGACCGTGATCCGCCCCGCCGACTCGTCCAGCTCGACCGCCGGGGACACCGCGGCCAGCGCCCCGGCCAGGCCCTTGCGCCGCAGGATCTCCGTCTTGTGGCGGGCGTCCGCCGCGAGGGGGTGGCGCAGCCGGGACCAGGCCTCCGCGAAGAACGCCTCGTCGCAGTCCCGCGCGAACTGCCGCAGCCAGCCCCGGATGCGCGGCGGATCGGCCAGCAGCCGCTCACTGAAGCGCAGCTGCTGCGGCCCCCGCGCGGCGGCCAGATCGAGCGCGCGCCGGCGCACTCCGGCGTCCGTGAGCGCCGAGACCCCCTCGGGGCCGTGCGGCGGGACGCAGGTGAACTCCAGCGCCGCGTCCACGAACTGCTCGTCGGACAGCTTGTCGAGCAGGTCCAGGTCCTCGGCGAGGGTGGCGCCGGGCAGCGCGCCGCGGCCCGGCACCCCCGCGCAGGGCAGGAAGAGGTCCGAGAACGTCGTCCGCCACAGGAAGTCGGCCTCGCACATCCGGTCGGCCAGGTGGGGGTCGAGCCGGGTGGTCACGCCCGTGGCCCAGCCCCGCAGGCCCGGGTGGTGTCCCGCCTCGGACAGCGCGTGCAGTGCCATGCCCAGCTCGGCCAGGGGCGAGGGCACGACGGCGACCCTCTCCGGCCGCAGCCCCGCGATGTCGATGTGCACGCTCATGTCCTCATGGTGCACCTCGTCACTGACAGCGCCGGCGTCGATCGGCCGGTGCCGTCGACCGACCGGTGCCGTCGACCGACGGGGCCGCGGTGACGTACCGGCGCGGCCCGGACCCTCCGGCGGGGGGCGCGGCTTGTGGGGTCAGCCAGGCGGGTGGCCGGGCAGCCGGGCGGTCGGGAGGTCGGGCAGCGAGGGGGGCGGCTGCTCATCCGCTCGGTCAACCGTTCGGCCGCTCGGCCGCTCGGCCGCCCATGCGCTGGGCCAACTGCTCAGCCGGTCGGCCGCTCAGCCGGTCAGCCTGGCCAGTCCGGCCGTGAAGTCGGCCACCGCGGCCCTCACGTCGTCGGCCGTCCACCGGAGGCCCGCCTCCTCCACCCCGACCTCGGTGACGGCGAGCCCGGGCCCGGGGGACTGCCAGCCCCGGCTGAAGAGCATGGTGCCGGTCTCCTCGCCCTGCCGGACCGCGGCCTCGCCGACGACCTCGGGGCCGTACGGCAGCCAGACCTGGAACTCGTGGGTGTGCGGCACCTCGGGGTGCACCCGCGCCCACGGCAGCCCGGCCGCCGCGAAGCCGTCCCGCAGCGCGGCGGCCACCACGCGCGCGTGGGCCACGTACTCCGGCAGCCGGGGCAGCTCCCGCTCCAGACCGGCCAGCGCCGACAGCACCGTGGGGAACTGCTGGAAGACCGCGCCGCCGTACCGGTGGCGCCAGGCCCTGGCCTCCTCGACCAGGGTCCGGGGGCCGGCGAGGGCGGCGCCGCCGTAGCCCTTGAGCGACTTGTAGAACGAGACGTACACGCTGTCCGCGAGGCCCGCGATCGCGGGCAGCGGGCGGCCGAAGTGGACGGTGGACTCCCACAGACGGGCACCGTCGAAGTGGACCACCGCGTCGCGCTCCCGCGCGGCGTCGACGACCTCGGTGAGCTCCTCCCAGGTGGGCAGCACGAAACCGGCCTCCCTGAGCGGCAGCTCCAGCATCAGCGCCCCGAAGGGTTCCTCGAAGTCGCGCACTTCGTCGGCGGTCGGCATCCGGGGCTCGCTGGTCAGCCGGGCCGGGCGCAGTCCGCTGACCCGGCTGAAGGCGTTGCGTTCGTGCATCTCGGGGTGACTGAGCCCGTGCAGGGCGACGACGGGGTTGCCGGTGCGGCCCGCCCAGCAGCGCAGCGCCACCTGCTGGGCCATGGTGCCGGTCGGGAAGAAGACGGCCGCCTCGGTGCCGAGCAGGGCGGCGGTCCGCTCCTCCAGGGCCTCCACGACGCCGTTGCCGTACATGTCGGACGGTTCGTCGAGGTCGTACAGCTCGGCGGCCCCGTCCAGCAGGGCGAGCCGCTCGCGCAGCGTCGTGCCGAACCCCGGCCCGGCGAGCACGCGCCGGGCGCCGCGATGGGCGGCCACGCGCCGTTCCCGGAGCCGCGGGCCCCGCTCCTCCGCCGGCTCCGCCCCGGCCGGTTCCGGCGCCCCGGCCCCCCGCTCGCCCGGTGCCGCCTGCCGGCCCCCTCCCACGGGCCCGCCGCCTCCCACGGGCCCGCCGCCTCCCACGGGCCCGCCGCCTTCCGCGGGCCGGTCCGCTTCCGTGGGCCGGGCGCTTTCCGTCGGTCCGTCGCCTTCCGTGGGCCCGTCCCGTTCCGCGCGCTCGTCCTGTTCCGCCGTATCGCTCATGCCGGGATCATGCCGCGCGTGCGCCGACGCGGGCACCCGGGTTTCCCCGCCGCTTCCGTCCCGCCCGACCACGCGCGCGTGGAGGTGCTCCGCACCCCCGCACGGAAACCCACAGCCTGTGGACAACCGGACGCGCCCCGAACCAATCGCGTTAACATGACGAGAAATCGTCCGGTACCCCGAGCGGACTGGAACGGGAAGGCCGCCGTCGCGTGAACACAACCCACCTGCCAGACCCCAAGGACCGCCCCGCGCGGCTCACCGTCGGCGTCGTCGGCGCCGGACGCGTGGGCCCCGCGCTGGCCGCGTCCCTGCAGCTCGCCGGGCACCGCCCGGTCGCCGTCTCCGGTGTCTCCGACGCCTCCAGGCGGCGTGCCGCCGCGCTGCTCCCGGACGTGCCGCTGAGGGAGCCCGCCGAGGTCCTCCAGCGTGCCGAGCTGGTCCTGCTGACGGTCCCCGACGACGCCCTGCCGGGCCTGGTGGCCGGGCTCGCCGAGACCGGCGCGGTACGGCCGGGCCAGCTGCTCGTGCACACCTCCGGACGGTACGGCGCCGGCGTCCTGGACCCCGCGCTGCGCGCCGGCGCCCTGCCGCTGGCCCTGCACCCGGCGATGACCTTCACCGGCAGCCCCGTGGACGTCCAGCGCCTGGCCGGCTGCTCGTTCGGCGTCACCGCCCCCGAGGAGCTGCGGATGGCGGCCGAGGCCCTGGTCATCGAGATGGGCGGCGAGCCGGAGTGGATCGCCGAGGAGAAGCGCCCGCTGTACCACGCCGCGCTCGCCCTGGGCGCCAACCACCTGGTCACCCTGGTCGCCCAGTCCCTGGAGCTGCTGCGCACGGCCGGTGTCGAGGCGCCCGACCGGATGCTCGGCCCGCTGCTGGGCGCCGCCCTGGACAACGCCCTGCGCTCCGGCGACGCGGCCCTCACCGGTCCCGTCGCGCGCGGGGACGCGGGCACGGTCGCCGCGCACATCGTGGAGCTGCGCACCCACGCCCCGCAGGCCGTCGCCGGCTACCTGGCGATGGCGCGCGCGACCGCCGACCGGGCCCTGGACCACGGCCTGCTCAAGGCCGAACTCGCCGAGGACCTGCTCGGAGTACTCGCCGACGGAGCCGGTGGAGCGAGCACGACCGCCGGGACCGGCACGACCACCGGCGCCGCCGGGACCAGCACGACCGCCGGACCCGGCGAGACCGGTACAACCGCCGGCCCCGGTACGACCGGCCCCGACGCCCCCAGGCGCACCGAAGCCACCGAGGGACCCGAAGCCACCGGAGTCACCGAAGGCCCCGAACCCACCGGAGCCACCGAAGGCCCCGAACCCACCGGAGCCACCGAAGGCCCCGAACCCACCGAGGGCCCCGAAAGCCCCGAAGACGCCGAAGACCCGGGCCGCACCACCGGCACCACGGGCACCACCGGCACCACCGGCATCACGGGCACCGACCGCCCCGACGACCCCCACGGAACCGACGGCACCGAGGGAGACGCCCGATGACCGCCACTCCGCCCGCCCTGCTGCGCACCGCCGACGAGCTGCACGCGCGCGTGCGGGACGGTCGCCGGGCCGTCGTGATGACCATGGGCGCCCTGCACGAGGGCCACGCCACGCTGATCCGCGCGGCACGCGACCTCGCCGGCCCGGGCGGTGAGGTCGTCGTCACCGTCTTCGTCAACCCGCTCCAGTTCGGCGCCGGCGAGGATCTCGACCGCTACCCGCGCACCCTGGACGCCGATCTGGAGATCGCCGGGCGGGCGGGCGCGGACGCCGTCTTCGCCCCCGGCGTCGACGAGGTCTACCCGGGCGGCGAGCCCCAGGTCCGCGTCACCGCGGGCCCCATGGGCGAACGCCTGGAGGGCGCCTCCCGCCCCGGCCACTTCGACGGCATGCTCACCGTCGTCGCCAAGCTGCTCCACCTCACCCGCCCGGACCTCGCCCTCTACGGCCAGAAGGACGCCCAGCAGCTCGCCCTGATCCGCCGCATGGTCCGCGACCTGAACTTCGGCGTGGAGATCGTCGGCATCCCCACCGTGCGCGAGGAGGACGGCCTGGCCCTGTCCAGCCGCAACCGCTACCTCTCGCCCCGGGACCGCCGCACGGCCCTCGCCCTCTCCCAGGCGCTGTTCGCCGGCCTGGACCGGCACGCCGCCCAGGAGGCGCTGCGCGCGCGGGCCCGCGAGGTGCCCGCGACCCACGCGCGTGCCGAGGCACTCAGCGCCCTGGGCGAGTCCCGCGCGGCGGCGGACGCGCACGCCGTCGCCACGTCGGCCCCGGCGAGCGCCTCGGCGGTCCGCGCCGCCGCCCGCCTGGTCCTGGACGACGCCGCCCGCCTCGACCCGCCGCTGGAGCTGGACTACCTCGCCCTGGTCGACCCGTCCGACTTCACGGAGATCGGCGACGACCACACCGGCGAGGCCGTCCTCGCCGTCGCCGCCCGGGTCGGCGCGACCCGGCTGATCGACAACGTCCCCCTCACCTTCGGAGCCGCCTCGTGACCAGCACAGGCATACGACTGCACGCCCCCGCGCCCGGCTGGGCGGTCGACGCGGACGTGGTGGTCGTCGGCTCCGGCGTCGCCGGCCTCACCGCGGCCCTGCGGTGCGAGGCCGCGGGCCTGCGGACGGTCGTCGTCACCAAGGCCCGCCTCGACGACGGCTCCACCCGCTGGGCGCAGGGCGGCATCGCCGCGGCCCTCGGCGAGGGCGACACCCCCGAGCAGCACCTGGACGACACGCTGGTGGCCGGCGCGGGCCTGTGTGACGAGGAGGCGGTCCGCACCCTCGTCACCGAGGGCCCCGACGCCGTACGCCGCCTCATCGCCACCGGCGCGCACTTCGACGAGTCCACCGAGGGCGGCCTGGCCCTCACCCGCGAGGGCGGCCACCACCGCCGTCGCATCGCCCACGCCGGCGGTGACGCCACGGGCGCGGAGATCTCCCGCGCCCTGGTCGAGGCGGTACGCGCGCGCGGGATGCGCACCGTCGAGAACGCCCTCGTCCTGGACCTCCTCACGGACGCCGGAGGCCGCACCGCCGGCGTCACCCTGCACGTGATGGGCGAGGGCCAGCACGACGGCGTCGGAGCGGTCCACGCCCCCGCGGTGGTCCTGGCGACCGGCGGTATGGGCCAGGTCTTCTCGGCGACGACGAACCCGTCCGTCTCGACCGGCGACGGCGTCGCGCTCGCCCTGCGCGCGGGCGCCGAGGTGAGCGACCTGGAATTCGTCCAGTTCCACCCCACCGTCCTCTTCCTCGGCCCGGACGCCGAGGGCCAGCAGCCCCTGGTCTCGGAGGCGGTACGCGGCGAGGGCGCCCACCTGGTGGACGCGGACGGCGTGCGCTTCATGCGAGGGCAGCACGAACTCGCGGAACTCGCCCCCCGGGACATCGTCGCCAAGGGCATCATGCGCCGCATGCAGGAGCACGGCACCGAGCACATGTACCTGGACGCGCGCCACTTCGGCGCGGCGATGTGGGAGCACCGCTTCCCGACGATCCTCGCCGCCTGCCGCGCCCACGGCATCGACCCGGTCACCGAGCCGGTCCCGGTCGCCCCGGCCGCCCACTACGCCTCCGGCGGCGTCCGCACCGACGCCCGCGGCCGCACGACGGTCCCCGGCCTGTACGCGTGCGGCGAGGTCGCCTGCACGGGCGTGCACGGCGCCAACCGCCTGGCCTCCAACTCCCTTCTGGAGGGGCTGGTCTACGCCGAGCGCATCGCCGCCGACATCGCGGCGGGCCACGCGGCCGGCACCCTCCGCGCACGCGTGCCCGCACCACTCCCGCGGCCGGCCCACCCGGTGCACCCCCTCCTCCCGCCCGAGGCCCGCCTCACCGTCCAGCGGACCATGACCGAGGGCGCCGGCGTCCTGCGCTCGGCCGGCTCCCTCGCGCGCGCGGCCGACCGGCTGGACCACCTGCACGCCGAGGCCCGCGAAGCCCTGTACGAGAACGGCAAGACCTCCGAGCCGGGCGTGGACACCTGGGAGGCCACCAACCTCCTGTGCGTGGCCCGCGTCCTGGTGGCGGCCGCGCGGCGGCGCGAGGAGACCCGCGGCTGCCACTGGCGCGAGGACCACGCGGACCGCGACGACACGGCGTGGCGCCGCCACATCGTCGTACGTCTGAACCCGGACCGGACCCTCGCCGTGCACACCACGGAGACCGCAGACTTCCCCCCGACCACCCCCAGCCCCCAGGCCCCGCAGCGTCCCCAGGAGCAGTGACAGCAGTGAACACCCCCGACCTTTCCCTCGCCCCCGCCGGAGGCTGCGGCGACGGCTGCGCCTGCGGCGCGGACACCGACGAAGAGACCTTCACGGAGTGCGGCCTCGACCCCGCACTCGCGGCCCTCCTCCTGGACTCGGGACTCGACCCGGTGGAGGTCGAGGACGTCGCGAACATCGCCGTACAGGAGGACCTGGCGGGCGGCGTGGACGTGACGACGGTCGCGACCATCCCCGAGGACGCCGTGGCCACCGCCGACTTCACCGCGCGGGAGGCCGGGGTCGTGGCGGGCCTCAGGGTCGCCGAGGCGGTCCTGTCGGTCGTCTGCACGGAGGAGCTCGAGGTGGAACGCCACGTCGAGGACGGCGACCGCGTCGAAGCCGGCCAGAAGCTGCTCTCCGTCACCACCCGCACCCGCGACCTCCTCACCGCCGAACGCAGCGCGCTGAATCTCCTGTGCCGCCTGTCGGGCGTCGCGACGGCCACCCGCGCGTGGGCGGACGTCCTGGACGGCACGAGGACGAAGGTCCGCGACACCCGCAAGACGACCCCCGGCCTGCGCGGTCTGGAGAAGTTCGCGGTCCGCTGCGGCGGCGGCGTCAACCACCGCATGTCCCTCTCGGACGCGGCCCTGGTCAAGGACAACCACGTGGTGGCCGCCGGTGGCGTGGCAGCGGCCTTCCAGGCCGTCCGCGAGCGCTTCCCCGACGTCCCCATCGAGGTCGAGGTCGACACCCTGCACCAGCTCCGCGAGGTCGTCGAGGCGGGCGCGGACCTGATCCTGCTGGACAACTTCACCCCGTCCGAGTGCGAGGAGGCGGTCGCCCTGGTCGCCGGCCGAGCCGCCCTGGAGGCCTCGGGCCGCCTGACCCTCGCCACCGCCAAGGCGTACGCGGACACGGGCGTCGACTACCTGGCCGTGGGCGCCCTCACCCACAGCTCCCCGATCCTGGACATCGGCCTGGACCTGCGAGCGGCGGAGTAGAGCCATGCTGCTGACGATCGACGTGGGCAACACCCACACCGTCCTGGGCCTCTTCGACGGCGAGGACATCGTCGAACACTGGCGCATCTCCACGGACTCGCGCCGTACGGCCGACGAGCTGGCCGTCCTCCTCCAGGGCCTCATGGGCATGCACCCGCTCCTCGGCGACGAGCTGGGCGACGGCATCGACGGCATCGCCATCTGCGCGACGGTCCCCTCGGTCCTGCACGAACTCCGCGAGGTCACCCGCCGCTACTACGGCGACGTCCCCGCGGTCCTGGTCGAACCGGGCGTCAAGACGGGCGTCCCCATCCTCACCGACCACCCCAAGGAGGTCGGCGCCGACCGCATCATCAACGCCGTCGCGGCCGTCGAGCTCTACGGCGGCCCGGCGATCGTCGTGGACTTCGGCACGGCGACGACGTTCGACGCGGTCAGCGCGCGCGGGGAGTACGTCGGCGGGGTCATCGCCCCCGGCATCGAGATCTCGGTCGAGGCGCTCGGCGTCAAGGGGGCCCAGCTCCGCAAGATCGAGGTGGCCCGGCCGCGCAGCGTGATCGGCAAGAACACGGTCGAGGCGATGCAGTCCGGGATCGTCTACGGCTTCGCCGGCCAGGTCGACGGGGTCGTCAACCGCATGGCCCGCGAGCTGGCCGACGACCCGGACGACGTCACCGTCATCGCGACGGGCGGGCTCGCGCCGATGGTCCTGGGAGAGGCCTCGGTCATCGACGAACACGAGCCGTGGCTGACGCTGATGGGGCTCCGCCTGGTCTACGAGCGCAACGTGTCCCGCATGTAGCCGCCGCGCGCGGGGCGAACGTGTCCCGCATGCAGCCGCCGCGCGCGGGGCGGGCGCCGCGGGTGCCTCCCGCTCGGTCGCGTCCGAGCGGGAGGCCTCTTCCGCACCCGCCCGCCCCACCGCCCACGGCCTCCGCATCCGAGTGGCCCCCGCGCCACACCCACCCCCTATGCCTGGTTTGTCTGATTAGCGCGTATCGTCGCCGCATGCCCACGCCCTACGGATCCCGCGGCGGCATGGCGTTCGGTGCTCAGGAGCTGCGTGTGCTCCGGCGCGCCCTCGCCCTCGCCCTGAACCCCAGCCCCGCCTCGGCACAGGAGGCCGAGGACTGCCTCCGCCTCGCGGAGTCGCTCGACGAGGCGATGCGGGAGAGCGCCCGGTTGCGCGCCTTCCTGGTGGCCGACCTCGCCCGGTACCGCGCCGCCCTCCCGGGCACCGCCGTCGGCTACCTCGCGCTCCTGGACGAGGCGCTGAGCGCCGGGCACCGCCCGGACGCGGACGATCTCGCGGCCCTGGGGGCCCTGCGCGGCAACGCCACCGCGGCCGCCCTCCTGGCCCGCTGCCGCCCCCCGGGGGCCATGGCGGTCACGGCGCTCGCGACGCGGGCGGCCACCGTCGTCCTCCCTGCCGCGCGCACCCGTCTGCAGGCCCTCCCCGGTGGCCGGCAGCCCGACGGGAAGCCCGCGCAGAAGCCGGCCCCCCGCCCCGCCCCGGCCGCTCCCAAGCGCCCCGTCCCCACCCCGGGCGAGGTCTTCCCCCGCCGCAAGCCGGCTCCGCCCGCCCCCGGCTCGCGGCACCACCTCGTCGCCGGCTGAGCCGGGCTGGCTACCCTGGAGTCATGGACTACGTCTCCGCGCTCCTGCCCCCGGCCGTCATGGCCGTGTTCTTCATCGGCGTGATCAGGGTGATCGTGAAGACCCAGGGCGGCGCCAACAAGGCCAAGGAGGACGCGGCCGTCGACGCCGCGCTCGCGCGGGCGGAGGGTGCCCGCCCGTCCGCCCGCCCCGAGGCCTGACCCCGGCCGCACACCCGCGTACGACCCCCCGCGCCCCCGCGGAGGGTCGTACGCCCTTTTTGTGTCTTTTGGCGCTGAAGCGCACGTCCGGCACGCCGTCGCCGGGATCTCCCACTATCGTCGAAGCGTGCCTCGCCCATTGGGAGAACTCGAAGACGCGGTCATGACGAGGGTGTGGAAGTGGAACCGCCCCGTGACCGTTCGAGAAGTCCTGGAAGATCTGCAACAGGAACGGTCCATCGCGTACACCACGGTGATGACCGTTTTGGACAATCTCCATCAGAAGGGCTGGGTGCGCCGGGAGTCGGAAGGCCGGGCCTATCGATATGAGGCGGTCTCCACCCGCGCCGCCTACGCCGCCGCGCTGATGAACGACGCGTGGTCCCAGAGTGACAACCCCGCCGCCGCCCTCATCGCCTTCTTCGGCATGATGAGCGAGGAACAGCGTCAGGCGCTCACGGACGCCATCCGCATCGTGCAGGGGCCGGAAACCCCCGCACCCAACCCCGGCTCGGTACCGGACGCGGGCGAGCGATAGCGTCCCCCCATGCCAAAAGCCATCACCGTCCGGCGGGCCCGCACCGGCGATGTCCCGGACGTACGCCGGCTCCTCGACGCGTACGTCCACGACCGGATCCTGCTCGACAAAGCGATGGTGACGCTTTACGAGAGCATCCAGGAGTTCTGGGTCGCGGAACGGGACGACAACGCCGAGGTCGTCGGCTGCGGTGCCCTGCACGTGATGTGGGAAGACCTCGCGGAAGTGCGGACTCTCGCGGTGAAGCCCGGTCTGAAGGGCCTGGGCGTGGGGCACCGGTTGCTGGAGAAGTTGCTGGACACGGCGCGCCGGCTCGGTGTTCGCCGCGTTTTCTGTCTCACCTTCGAAGTGGACTTCTTCGTCAAGCACGGCTTCGTGGAGATCGGGGAGACCCCCGTCGACACCGATGTCTACGCGGAGCTGCTGCGTTCCTATGACGAGGGCGTGGCGGAGTTCCTCGGTCTCGAACGAGTGAAACCGAACACCTTGGGCAACAGCCGGATGCTTCTGCATCTGTGATCGTCGGGCATCGACGGTCATCCGCAGGACTACGCCAGGTTTATTCCGCCGACGGACCGTGCGCGGGTTCACGTGGGTTCCCTATGTCCGAAACGCGCACCTTTCCGGCCCGGAGGCGGGCTGCCGTCCTCCGCCGGGGGTTTGTGTTTTTCCGGCAAAAGCGGTTTGCTTTCCGACGTACTGCAGTACTGCATATAACAAGGGACGGCGATACGGCGGACGCCGGCGGACCTCCGGCCCTCACGTTATCGATGAAAGGAAATCCGGTGGCACAGAAGGTTCAGGTCCTTCTTGTCGACGACCTCGACGGTGGCGAGGCAGACGAGACCGTGACGTTCGCGTTGGACGGCAAGACGTACGAGATCGACCTCACCACCGCCAACGCGGACAAGCTCCGGGGGCTTCTCGACCCCTACGTGAAGGGCGGACGTCGCACCGGGGGCCGCGCCTCGGGCGGTCGCGGCAAGGCGCGAACCTCCTCCGGCGGCAGTCAGGACACCGCGGCCATCCGCGCCTGGGCCAAGGAGAACGGCTACGACGTCAACGACCGCGGTCGTGTCCCCGCGATGATTCGCGAGGCGTACGAGACGGCCAACGGCTGATCACCCGTCCCGCGCCACCGCCACCGGCATCGGTGACGCTCCGGGCACCTTCAGCGCGCCGTCCGGCGGGGACGCGGGGGCCGGAAGGGCGGGGCGAGCCGGACCCGCTGGCACTGAGTCGCCAGTGTGTGCACCAGTCGTGCGAGGTCGGGGGCGGTTCCGGTGCCTCCCACGGCCGACAGTGCCGGCAGCGAGGCCTCGACCTCGCGCCCCGGTTCCGGGGGCCGCAGCCAGACGGCGGCCCCCCGGCCACAACCCTCCGGGGTGTGCGGCGGCGGACCGGTCGAGCCGGGGCCACGGGAGCGGGGCGCGTCCATGAGGCCCCCGGTGCCGACCGCCGTGAGGCCGAGCGGCAGCGAGCCCCATTCGAGCCACTCCAGCAGCCCGGGCAGCTCCTCCGCGCTGCCCGCCGCCACGAGCAGCAGCATCCGCTCGCCCCGGACGGCAACCGGGAAGCCGTGCGCGGCGGTGCGGGGCCGCCCGAGTCGCTCCAGTGCCGCGCGGCCGGCCTCGACCGGAACCTCCAGGACGTCGAAGCGGACCCCCGTGCGGAGCCGCACCTCTGCCCCGGGGGCCGTCGGCCAGCCGAGCACGCTCTCGTACCACCACCGCAGGCGCTCCCGAGTGCCGCCCGGCCCGAGCGGCCGGCGGGGGAACGGCACCGCGGGGACCGGAGGGGCCGGAAAAGCCGGAGGAACCGGGAGCGGGGCGCCAACCATGCCAAGCGCAACAGCCGAAACGGCTTCCGGGTTACGCTGGGTGGCGCGGTGCATGCGCAGAGTGCCGGAGAAGGGGGCGCCCGGGGGTGCGGGGAGGCGCAAGGTTGTTCGCCCGTAGCGGAGGGAACCGGTGCGCGTGGCATGGAGTGTCCGTCCCGGCGGGTAAGACATCCCTAGTGGGAGGGGGCGACACGCAGATCGGGGCGTCTCACGTTCGCCATCGGCGTACTGGCGACTGGGGTAAGTGCCTGGCCTGCGGGAACATCGTCTCGCACCATCGGGTTGTGGCAGATGTCGGCGTCAGGGGTCAGGAGGCCATCGACGGTGTCGGCAGTTGGAATGAGCGGTCCCCGCTTGCGGGACTAAGCTGCGGAAGGACAGGGAGGGGAAGTTCCCCTTACTGCCTGACCGCTCTGAGGAGCGATTAACGATGTTCGAGAGGTTCACCGACCGCGCGCGGCGGGTTGTCGTCCTGGCTCAGGAAGAAGCCCGGATGCTCAACCACAACTACATCGGCACCGAGCACATCCTCCTGGGCCTGATCCACGAGGGTGAGGGTGTCGCCGCCAAGGCCCTTGAGAGCCTCGGGATTTCGCTCGAGGCGGTCCGCCAGCAGGTGGAGGAGATCATCGGGCAGGGCCAGCAGGCCCCGTCGGGTCACATCCCCTTCACCCCCCGTGCCAAGAAGGTCCTGGAGCTGTCGCTCCGCGAGGCCCTCCAGCTGGGTCACAACTACATCGGCACGGAGCACATCCTGCTCGGCCTGATCCGTGAGGGCGAGGGCGTCGCCGCCCAGGTCCTGGTCAAGCTGGGCGCCGATCTCAACCGGGTGCGGCAGCAGGTCATCCAGCTGCTCTCCGGTTACCAGGGCAAGGAGACCGCCACCGCCGGCGGTCCTGCCGAGGGCACGCCCTCCACGTCCCTGGTCCTCGACCAGTTCGGCCGGAACCTCACCCAGGCCGCTCGTGAGTCCAAGCTCGACCCGGTCATCGGGCGCGAGAAGGAGATCGAGCGGGTCATGCAGGTGCTGTCCCGCCGTACCAAGAACAACCCGGTCCTCATCGGCGAGCCCGGCGTCGGCAAGACCGCCGTCGTCGAGGGCCTCGCGCAGGCCATCGTCAAGGGCGAGGTGCCCGAGACCCTCAAGGACAAGCACCTCTACACCCTGGACCTGGGCGCGCTGGTCGCCGGTTCCCGCTACCGCGGTGACTTCGAGGAGCGCCTGAAGAAGGTGCTCAAGGAGATCCGCACCCGCGGCGACATCATCCTGTTCATCGACGAGCTGCACACGCTGGTCGGTGCGGGTGCCGCCGAGGGCGCCATCGACGCCGCGAGCATCCTCAAGCCGATGCTGGCCCGTGGTGAGCTGCAGACCATCGGTGCGACCACGCTGGACGAGTACCGCAAGCACCTGGAGAAGGACGCGGCCCTCGAGCGCCGCTTCCAGCCGATCCAGGTCGCGGAGCCGTCGCTGCCGCACACGATCGAGATCCTCAAGGGTCTGCGCGACCGGTACGAGGCCCACCACCGCGTCTCCATCACGGACGAGGCCCTGGTCCAGGCGGCGACGCTCGCCGACCGCTACATCTCGGACCGTTTCCTGCCGGACAAGGCGATCGACCTGATCGACGAGGCCGGTTCCCGGATGCGTATCCGCCGGATGACCGCGCCGCCGGACCTGCGCGAGTTCGACGAGAAGATCGCCGGCGTCCGCCGCGACAAGGAGTCCGCGATCGACTCGCAGGACTTCGAGAAGGCCGCCTCCCTCCGCGACAAGGAGAAGCAGCTCCTGGCCGCCAAGGCCAAGCGGGAGAAGGAGTGGAAGGCCGGCGACATGGACGTCGTCGCCGAGGTCGACGGCGAGCTGATCGCCGAGGTCCTCGCGACCGCCACCGGCATCCCGGTCTTCAAGCTGACCGAGGAGGAGTCCAGCCGCCTGCTCCGTATGGAGGAGGAGCTGCACAAGCGGGTCATCGGCCAGAAGGACGCCGTCAAGGCGCTCTCCAAGGCGATCCGCCGTACCCGCGCCGGTCTGAAGGACCCCAAGCGTCCGGGTGGCTCGTTCATCTTCGCCGGTCCGTCCGGTGTCGGTAAGACCGAGCTGTCCAAGGCGCTCGCGGAGTTCCTCTTCGGCGACGAGGACGCGCTGATCTCCCTCGACATGTCGGAGTTCAGCGAGAAGCACACGGTCTCGCGCCTCTTCGGTTCGCCTCCCGGATACGTGGGCTACGAGGAGGGCGGCCAGCTGACCGAGAAGGTCCGCCGCAAGCCGTTCTCCGTCGTCCTCTTCGACGAGGTCGAGAAGGCCCATCCGGACATCTTCAACTCGCTGCTGCAGATCCTGGAGGACGGTCGCCTGACCGACTCCCAGGGCCGGGTCGTGGACTTCAAGAACACGGTCATCATCATGACGACCAACCTCGGCACCCGGGACATCTCCAAGGGCTTCAACCTCGGCTTCGCCGCCGCGGGGGACACCAAGACCAACTACGAGCGCATGAAGAACAAGGTCCAGGACGAGCTGAAGCAGCACTTCCGGCCCGAGTTCCTCAACCGCGTCGACGACGTGGTCGTCTTCCCGCAGCTGAGCCAGGAGGACATCCTGCGGATCGTCGACCTGATGATCGACAAGGTCGACGAGCGCCTCAAGGACCGGGACATGGGCATCGAGCTCTCCCAGTCCGCCAAGGAGCTGCTGTCCCAGAAGGGTTACGACCCGGTGCTGGGCGCGCGTCCGCTGCGCCGCACCATCCAGCGCGAGGTCGAGGACACGCTGTCGGAGAAGATCCTCTTCGGCGAGCTGCGTCCCGGTCACATCGTGGTCGTGGACACCGAGGGCGAGGGCGACGCCCGGATCTTCACCTTCCGGGGCGAGGAGAAGTCGGCGCTCCCCGACGTCCCGCCGATCGAGCAGGCGGCCGGCGGCGCGGGCCCGAACCTGAGCAAGGAGGCGTAGCCCTCCGGGGTGAGCCTGGAAAGGGGGCTGCCCGGGACTTCGGTCCCGGGCAGCCCCCTTTCGCCGTGCCGCGTCAGCGTTCGTCCAGGACGACTTCCGCGTCCGGGAAGAGGGCGGCGAAGGGTGCGGTGTCGAAGCGGGCGCCGGGGGCGGTCTGGAGCACGACGGTGCGTACGCCGGGCACCAGGGCGGGGACGGCCGACACGTCCTCGTCCCCTTCGAGGGCCGCGAGACTCAGGCTGACGACGCCGGGGAGAACCGGCATCGGACCCAGGCCGTCCGGGAGAAGCGACACGTTCAGATACAGGGCTGTGAGCAGTGGCAGCCCGGTGATCTCCGTCCAGTCCCCCGCGTCGAGTGACAGGCCGGGGCCCAGGCTGAGGTACTTCACGCTCTGCCAGTGGGACAGCCCGCGAAGCCCGGTGCCGTCGACGGCCGTGAGGCCGAGGAAGAGGAACTCGAACGGTGCGGCCAGGGGAAGGGCGTCCGTCAGTCGGCTGCCCGGAAGCTCCTGCGTGAGGGAGAGGAAGCGGAGCGAGTCCATCTCGCGCAGACCCGACAGGTCGGCCACGTCACTGAGGGCCAGTTCCCTGAGCGGAAGCGCCGAAAGGCCGCCGAGCCCCCGGGCCGAACGGCACCCGACGAGCTGCAGGCGCCGCAGCGACCCGAAGGCCGACAGCTCACCCAGGTCGGTCAGACCGGGGTCGTCCGCGACGTGCAGTGTCTCGACCGCGTCCGGCTCCCTCACACGGCCGGTGATCCCGGACACGCTGCCCGCGCCACGGAGGTCCAGGCGGCTCCACGGCCGCATGTGGGCGAGGGTCGCGCGCTGCTCGTCCGTGACGCAGTTCAGAAACAGGTCCGTGCGGTCCAGGTGGTCGAGGACCTCCCTCGCGTACTCCCGCGCGTCGAACCGCTCCCACGTCCCGACCAGCTGACGCCGTACGTCCAGCGCGCCGTGCTCCCGGAACCGGCGTAGCAGAGCCAGTGCCCCGCCCGGCTCCTGCTCCGCCAGCCGGGAGGCCGCGACCGTGACCCCGTGTGCCTCCGCGTCCGTGAGTCCCTCCGGCCCCGGCAGCAGCTCCAGTACCAGCGGGCCGGCTTCCGCGAGCGCCTTCCCCTCCTCCTTCGAGCCCGGCGGAATCAGCCGCGCGGCCCGCGCCTCCACCTTTCCCCGCACCGCCGGGTCCAGGGCCGTCGCGTGCTCCAGGCAGGCCAGGGCCAGCAGCGTCAGCCGGGGCTCGTCCTCCGCCAGCAGCCGCCGCAGCAGCACCGCCCGCTCGCCGGGCCGGGCGTGGGCCACGGCCATGCGGATCACGTCCTCCCACTGGGTGTCGTCCGCGTGGGCCGCGATGACGTCGAGGTGGCCCTCCTCGACCGCGTACCGCGCGCCCAGGTAGTCCTGGAAGGTGCGGTGGACGAAGTCCAGCACCCCTTCTCCGGGCCGGCGGAGCAGGCCGCTGCGCAACAGCAGGGCCCGCAGCACCTCCGCCGCGTCACCCTGCCCCGCCGCCGAGGCGACCGACGGCAGCGCGCGCTCCACGATGCCCTGCGCCGTCTCCACCTCCATCTCCGTGCGCCCGCTCAGTACCAGCGCGTACGCCAGCCGCTGGAGCAGCTCCAGCTGCGCCTCCTCGCCCAGCTCCACCGCCTCCATGCCCCGCTCCCGGTCCCGGCGGACCAGCAGCATCGTGAGGGCGGCGTCGTACAGCTCCTTGCGTCCCGTGGGGAGGTAGCCCCGCCGTTCCCGGTGCAGGGCGCAGATCAGACCGCACATCAGCGGGTTGGTGGCGAGACGGGCCAGGTCGCGCTTGGTGCGCAGGGCGTCGAGGAGTCTCATCTCGTACTCGGGGGCGTCGGCCGCCGCGTGCCAGCGCCGTACGAACGTCGCCACGTCGTCCCGGCGCATCGGGGTGAGGACCAGTTCCCGGAAGCCCTCGGCGGCCAGCCAGTCGGGGCGTACGGCGGTGGGGCGGGAGGTGAGCAGCCAGCGGTTGCCGGGGAAGGCGCGGATCAGGGCGAGGAGCCAGTCGCGGGCGCGGTGCCGGTCGGCGGTGGGGAGCTCGTCCAGGCCGTCGACGAGGACCAGGCCCCGGCCGGTGCCCAGCACACGCTCCGCCCAGCCGTCCGGCGGGGTGAGCGGGCAGCCCACCGCGGTGAGGAAGGCCGCCGGGGCGGGCAGCGCGCCCGCCCGGACCAGGGTGCGCAGGGGCAGGACGTACGGGACCTGGTCCCCGCTCCGCGCGGCGGTCACCGCCAGCCACTGCACCAGGGTCGTCTTGCCGGAGCCCGCGTCGCCGCGCAGCAGCACGCGGTCGTGGGTGCTCAGGGCGTCCTCGGCGAAGAGGCGGACGACGCGTTCCGGTTCGGTGTGCTCGCCCGGGAGGGCGGCGCGTTCCTCGGTGGCGGTCGCCTCCAGGCTCAGGTAGGCGACCTCCAGGGGCCACCGGTCCGGGGAGTCGCGCAGGTCGATGCCGTAGATGGTGATGCGCTGGTGCCGCTCGGCCGCGTAGGGCAGGTACCGGCGTTCGAAGGCGGTGTCGCGGGCGTCGGGGCGCGGGGTGCGGGCGATCAGTTCGTCGACCTTGGCGATCAGTTCCGCGTGCCACCGGGACTGCTCCACCAGGGTCCGGGCGACGAAGGTGGAGCGCCGGGTGAAGAACTCCAGGATGTGCAGGCAGGCCCACTCCGTCACCGAGTCGAGGAAGTGGCAGGCGTCCGCGGACAGACCTCCGGTGGCCGAGGGCGCCCGGCACTGCAACTGCTTGGCCAGCTCCTGGTGGCCCAGCCGGACCGCCTGGACGTCGTCCATGTCCAGGTCGCCGAGGGCCAGCAGACGGGTCGTCAGGGCGTCGGTGACGGCCTCCGTCTCGTCCGCCGGGAAGGGCGGCTCGCCGGGGGAGTCCAGGGACGCCCCGACCAGCCGCCCGGCGAGCCTGCGCACCTCCGCCTCACCGAGGTGGCGCCGCTCGCCCCGGAAGGAGACCAGGCGGGCCAGCCGGACCGGCCGGTCGACCAGTCCGGCGCCGGGACCGCCCGTCACGAAGAGCTTCTTCACCAGTGGGGCGACCAGGCCGGACGCCAACTTCCCACCGAGCACCGCCGGTTCCATGCACCACCCCCGTGGTCGGCCGACCACGGGAGCCTATCGGGCGTCAGGACAACTGGCCGTCGTAGTCCGGGAGCTTGAAGCCCTTCTCGGCGTGGCCGCCCGACAGGTCGGTGGCGCTGTTGCCGATGTTCGCGATGATCGTGTAGCCCTGCGACTCGATGTCGGCGCGCTGGGCCGTCTTGTACTCGGCGACACCGCGGAACAGGTCGAGGAAGCCGCGGACGTAGAGACCGGAGGACTCGTAGCCGGCGTGGGCGAGGTTCCACTCGGTGGGCGCCTCGATGATGCCCGGCCGGGCGGTCACGAAGAACAGGGCGACACCGCGCTCCTGGGCGTACTCGGCGACCTCCAGGACCGGCCGGTTGGCGGGCTGGGGGTAGCGGAAGCCGAAGTCGGTCTCCAGCGAGGTGTTGTCGACGTCGAGGACGATCGCCTGCTTCTCGCCGGGCCGGGCGCCGGCGATGCGTTCCTTCAGGTACGGCAGTGCCTGGTCCATCACGGCCTGGCAGTCCCTCTGCCAGGTGTCGTAGCCGACGTCCGCGGCGGCGGACGCCCCGGTGGCGGACGCGGCGACGCTGGTGGGGGTCGCGGCGTCCGCCGGGGCGGCGAGGGCGACGAGGGCGGCCGTGGAGACCGCGCTCACCGTCGCGCGGCGCAACCAGGGGCGTCTGTTCATGAAGATCCTCTCGCGTCCGTACACGCTGCTGCTTGTCGAGTGCATGCTCGGTGGTGCGGGTGGCGCGAGAGGAACCGTAGGGTTACCGGACGGTAATCTGCCACCCCCCTGCGTGAATTGACGAGATTCCGCCGCCGGGTCCGGTCCGGGAGCGCGGGCCCACCGCGCCGGAGGCGGGAGGTGGGAGGCGAGGGGCGGGGCGGGGAGGCGGTCCGTGGCCGGCCGGGCGGCGGAATGCTCGTGGCCCGGCCGTACGGCCCGCACGTCGTCGAGGTCCGGGCCCCCGGGGGGGTGCGCGGTGCCCGGCGCGGGGAGTCGGTCGCGGCGCCCGGTACGGGGAGTCGGTCGCGGTGTCCGGCTCCGTACCGGCCGCGGGTGCCTCGCGCGGGTCCGTCCACCCCGCCCTCGGCCGTGCGACGGGCCGCGCCACCGTAGCCCCCGTCACATTCACGCTTCCCTCGATCGTGCCTGCCGGTGACATGCCGCACAGGCCGTTCGCGGTGTACTACGAGGAATAGTGGGCGCCGCAAGAACTACGAAAACGGACACTTCGGACCAGGGTGGTGGGAGTTTCCCGCGCCCCTGAGCTGGTTTTGTCCGGAATGAGGGCTCTGTCGTGAGTGGTGAAGTTTTACGCTGAAGTACTACATAGGGTCGTAGGTCACACCTTTGTGCGGTTCGGGGCCGCCGGGTTACCAAGGTGGAGCCCGCCCGGCGACCGCCCAGTGCGTCCCGTCGGAGGGGCTTTCCTCCGCACCCGTCCCCATGAGGTTCGAATGTTCCCGCGTGTCACGTCCCGTTCTTCCCGTACGACCCTCCGCACCCGCGCCGCGGTGATGGCCGCCGGCCTCGGCGCCTCGGTCGCACTGGGAGCCGGGGTCGCGGCCGCCACCGGCACCACGGCGGCCTCGAACACCTCCACCGCCGCGAGCGCCGTCGAGGCCCAGGCCGCGGCGCAGGCCAAGGCGGCGAAGGCCGAGAAGGCCACGAGCGCGAAGACCGTCGCCGCCAAGGAGACGGCCACCAAGAAGAAGGCCGCCTCCTGGGTGGACCCGGTGAAGAAGTACACGCTCACCGCCGGCTTCGCCCAGAACGGCGGCATGTGGGCGAGCAAGCACAGCGGCCAGGACTTCGCCGTGCCGGTCGGCACCAACGTCGTCGCCACGCACGGCGGCACCGTCGTCAAGGCCGGCGGCAACGGCGCCGGTGACGGCCCCGCCTACGGCAACGCCGTCGTGATCAAGCACGGCAACGGCACGTACTCCCAGTACGCGCACCTGTCCCAGGTCAACGTGAAGGCCGGGCAGATCGTGAAGACCGGCCAGTCGATCGCCAAGTCCGGCAACACCGGCAACTCCAGCGGTCCGCACCTGCACTTCGAGATCCGCACGACCCCGAACTACGGCTCGGCCGTCGACCCGGTCGCCTTCCTGCGCGCCAAGGGCGTGACCGTCTGACGGTGACCGGCTAGGAGCCGCCGGCTTCCCGGTGCGCCTGGGTCACCAGGCCGGTGGCGACCTCGAGGACGGCCGCGCGCTTCTCCTCGGGGTCGCCCTCCAGGTCCTGGAGCACGAACATCCCGGCGTGCAGCGTGAACAGCGCACTCACACAGCGGACCTGGTCGACCAGGTCCGCTTCCGGGTCCATGAGGATGTCGCGCAGGCCGAGCATGCGGGTCTTGAACATCTCGCCGATGCGCAGGTCCCGCACCGTGGCCTGGTTCTCCTGCATGAAGCGGAACAGGGGCGCCGCGGCCGCCAGGACCTCGCCGTAGCGGCGGACGATCTCCTGCTTCGTCTCCAGGGTGTGCGGCTGCCGCCGCCCCCACGCGATCAGGTCCTCGATCGGCCGGGTGAGATCCTCGAAGATGCTGACCAGGATCTCTTCCTTGGTCTTGAAGTGGTAGTAGAGCGCCGCCTTGGTGACGTCCAGGCGCTCGGCGATCTCGCGGAGCGAGGTCTTCTCGTACCCCTGTTCGGCGAAGAGCCCGAGTGCCACGTCCTGGATGCGCTGGCGGGTGTCCCCGCGGCGCCGCTGCTGCCTGGTGCCGTCCATCGTGCCGCCCATCCTCCTACGCACCTCCCGTTCCGCGCACCTGCCCACCGCTCCGTGCGGGCGGACCGCTCCGACCGCTTTCCTAAAAACTTACTTGACGACCGGCTAGTTACGCGTCTACTTTCCCGAGTGTAGTCAACTTGCCGGGCGGCAAGTAAGCGCGCAGCAGCGGTGGAGTGAGGGTCATGACGGACACATCGGTGGAAGAGGTCGTCGGCGCCGACGGCGAGCAGCCCAGGAGCGTACGGGTGGTCCTGCTCGCGCTCATGATCGCGATGATGCTCGCGATGCTCGACAACATGATCATCGGTACGGCGATGCCGACGATCGTGGGCGAGCTGGGCGGCCTGGAGCACCTGGCCTGGGTGGTCACCGCCTACACCCTCGCGACCGCGGCCTCCACCCCGCTGTGGGGCAAGATCGGCGACATGTACGGGCGCAAGGGCTCGTTCATGGCGTCGATCGTGATCTTCCTGGCCGGTTCGGCGCTCAGCGGCATGGCCCAGGACATGGGCCAGCTCATCGGCTTCCGTGCCGTCCAGGGCCTGGGCGCCGGCGGCCTGATGGTCGGCGTCATGGCCATCATCGGCGACCTGATCCCGCCGCGGGAGCGCGGCAAGTACCAGGGCATGATGGCCGGCGTCATGGCGCTGGCCATGATCGGCGGACCGCTGGTCGGCGGCACCATCACCGACCACTGGGGCTGGCGCTGGTCCTTCTACATCAACCTGCCGCTCGGCGCGGTCGCGCTGGTCGCCGTCAGCGCCGTACTGCACCTGCCGAAGAAGCGCAGCGAGGCGCGGATCGACTACCTGGGCGCCGTGCTGCTGACCGTCGGCATCACCGCCGTCGTGCTCGTCACCACCTGGGGCGGCACCGAGTACGCCTGGAGCTCCGCGCGGATCATGGAGCTGTCCGGCATCGGCGTCGCCGCGCTGGTCGGGTTCGTGTTCTGGCAGACCAAGGCGGCGGAGCCGGTCGTGCCGCTGCACATCTTCCGCAGCCGCAACTTCACGCTGATGTCCCTCATCGGCTTCGTCACCGGCTTCGTGATGTTCGGCGCCACCCTCTTCCTGCCGCTGTACCAGCAGGCGGTGCAGGGCGCGTCCGCCACCAACTCCGGGCTGCTGCTCCTGCCGATGCTGGGCGCGATGCTCGTCACGTCGATGGTCGCCGGGCGGGTCACCACCCACACCGGCCGCTACAAGATCTTCCCGGTGGCCGGCGGCGTGCTCATGACCGTCGGGCTGTACCTGCTGTCGCTGATGGACACCGACACCAGCCGCTTCACCTCCGGGGTGTACATGGCGGTAGTCGGTCTCGGCATGGGCTGCCTGATGCAGATCACCATGCTGGTGGCGCAGAACAGCGTGGAGATGAAGGACATGGGCGTCGCGTCCTCGTCCACCACCCTCTTCCGCACCCTCGGCTCCTCCTTCGGCGTGGCGATCATGGGTGCCCTGTTCAACCACCGGGTGCAGGACGTCATGGCCCAGAAGGCCGGCGCGCTGGGCACCAAGGTGACCGAGCAGTCCGCCCAGCTGGACGCGGCGAGCCTGGCCAAGCTGCCGGAGGCGGCGCGCGTGGCGTACCAGGACGCGGTGTCCGCCGGGACGCACGGCGCGTTCCTGCTCGGTGCCGTGGTGGCGGTGGCCGCGCTGGTCGCGGCGGTCTTCGTGACGGAGGTGCCGCTGAAGGGGGCGGGCCCGAAGGCGGCCGACACCCCGGCCGACGGCGACGGCGACGGGGGCGACGGCGACGGGGGCTACGACGACACGGCCACGGCTACGGCCGGGGTCACGGCTGCTGCCGCGCCCAAGGAGCCGGTGACCGGGGCGGTGTGACGCCTGTCCGCCACAGGGGCCTCCGGGGGGTTGCGGCCACCCGGAGGCCTTCGGTGTGGCCCTCACCTCCTGCACGCCGTGACCAGGGCGAAGGAGAGGAACTCCCCGCCGTCGGGGGCGAGCATGTCGATGACGGTCCGGTCGATGACGGTCCGGTCGTCGGCGGTCCGGTCGTCCGTGGTCCGGTGGTCCGGTGGTCCGGTGGTTCGTGGTCCGGTGGTCCGGTTGTTCGCGGTCCGGTCGTTCGCCCGGTACCAGGCCCCCGCCCGGGCCCACAGCAGCCAGTCCCGCCAGGCCCACGCCTGCCGTCGTCCGGCGGACCGGCGGCTGACGGGACCGGCAGCCCCGGCAGTCGTCGGCGCCCCCGCACTGCGCCGGTCCGGAGCAGGGACCACACGCGGCCAACGCGATCCAGCTGCTCAATTGAGCAGCCCGAGGACAGTCCACCCCGAGATGCTCACGCTGTCCGTGCCCCGTGCAGCCCTCGGCCGTATGGACGAGCTGCGGCCTCGACCCGGACCGGGACCAGGCCTGTCAGGCCGGGCCGCCCGGGGGGCCGCTGTGGGGCCGGTCCGGCAGCAACGGATAGCTCCCGGTGTTCGTCGGCGCGTGCTCCGGCAGCCACAGGACGGCGACCGCCCCCTCGGCCGGTACGTGATCGGGTGTCCCCGCGGGCCGTACGTTGCGGAAGGTGAGCCGGGCGCCCAGGACCCGGGCCTGGCCCGCCGCGATGGTCAGGCCGAGCCCGTGACCGCGGCCGGCCCGGTCCGCGCTGCCGGTGCGGAAGCGGCTCGGCCCTTCGGCGAGCAGGGCTTCGGGGAAGCCGGGCCCGTGGTCGCGGACCCGGATCACCCGGCCCTCGACGCTGACCTCGACGGGCGGCCGGCCGTGCCGGGCGGCGTTGGCGAGCAGATTGAACAGCACGCGTTCCAGGCGGCGCGGGTCGGTGGTGACCTCCGACTCGTGCACCACGTGGACCGCGACGTCCGGGTCCTTGGCCGCCACCCGCCGGGTCACGAAGTCGCCCAGCATGATGTCCTGCAGCTCGGCCCGCTCGGAGGCCCCGTCCAGCCGGGCCACCTCCAGGACGTCCTCGACGAGCGTGCGCATCGCCTTCGCCCGGTCCAGCACCAGCTCGGTCGGGCGGCCCGGCGGCAGTAGCTCGGCGGCCGTCAGCAGCCCGGTCACCGGAGTGCGCAGTTCGTGCGCGATGTCGGCGGTGACCCGGCGCTCCGCCTCCAGCCGTTCCTGCAGGGCGTCCGCCATCGCGTCCACGGCGCTCGCGAGGTCGTCGGTCTCGTCCCGGACGACCCCGCCGATGGCGTCCCGCACGCGGACGTCGGGCTCACCGCCCGCGACCCGGTGCGCGGCGGTGGAGGCCTTGCGCAACCGGCGCGACAACTGGCCGCCGATGAGCACGCCGAGTGCGCTGCCGCCGAGGACGACCGCGATGGAGCCGATGACCAGGGCCTGGTCGAGGTCCTTGAGGATGTCCGCGCTGCGGTCGGTGAACCCGGAGTGCAGGGACATCACGTGTCCGTCCTTGAGCGGCACGGCCGCCCAGATGTCCGTCACCCCGTCGGCCCGCTCGGAGACGTACGTCGCCCTGCGCCCGTCCTCGACCTTCCTGCGCAGCTCGGCCGGCAGTTCGGGGTCGTCGATCCGGGCGTTGGGGAAGTTCTGCCGCCCGGACAGCTCGTAGTTGCGCTGGGCGATCAGGACCCGGTCGTCGGCGAGGTCACGCGCGTTGTCCAGCATCGACACCCGGGCCGCGTTGTGCACGACCAGGCTCAGCGCGACCGCTACCAGCGCTCCGACCAGCGCGATGGCCGCGCTGAGCTTCCAGCGCAGCCCGGTGCGGATACCCAGAGCCCGGGCGCCCCGTCCGGCCCAGCCACCCCGCTCCGCCCACGCGCCCCGCTCCGCCCGGGCGCCCCGTCCGGCCCAGGCACCCCGCTCCGCCCGGGCGTCCCGTCCCGGCCGGGCACCCGGCTCCGTGCCGGGGTCCGCTGCCCTGCGCGCACCCGGCTGCGTGCGTGTGCCCGGTTCCCTGCGGACACCCGGCTGCGTACGGCCCGGTTCCCTGCGTGTGCCCGGCTCCGTGCGGGTGCCGGGACGCCCCGGTGGCGAGGCGGTCAGGTGTCGGAAGAAGCCCCGCATGTCCCTGTGTCCCCGCTCAGGCCTTCAACTTGTAGCCGAAACCGCGGACCGTCTCGATCCGGTCCTGACCGATCTTGGTGCGCAGCCGCTGCACATGGACGTCGACGACGCGGGTGTCCCCGCCCCAGCCGTAGTCCCACACGCGTTCCAGGAGCTTGTCGCGCGAGAGCACCGTGCCCGGCGCGGAGGAGAACTCCAGCAGCAGCCGCATCTCGGTCGGGGTGAGTGCCACCGGCTGCCCGGCCCGGCGCACCTCCATGCCCTCGGTGTCGACCTCCAGCTCGCCGAAGGTGAGCGGGCCCCCGGTGCCCGCGGTGCCCTCCGCGTCCGACCCGTCACCGCCGCCGGCGTGGCCGAAGCGGCGCAGCACCGCGCGGATCCGGGCGACCAGCACCGCCCCGTCGAACGGTTTGGTGACGTAGTCGTCCGCGCCGGCCTCCAGGCCGAGGACGACGTCGATGGAGTCCGCCCGCGCCGACAGCATGATCACCGGCACGGTGGACTCGTCCCGGATCCGGCGGCACAGGCTGACGCCGTCCAGGCCGGGGACCATGACGTCGAGGAGCGCGATGTCGGGGCGGTCGGCCCGGAACGCCTCCAGGCCCGACAGCCCGTCGGGCATCGCGGTGACCGCGAAGCCGTCCCGCTCCAGGGCGAGCTGGGTGGCTTCGCGGATGACGTCGTCGTCCTCGACGAACAGGACGTGTGTCTGGTCTGCCATCCCGGTGCTCTCAGTCCTCGTGTGCCGTCACTGGGGAGACGCGGAGGGCGCGCGCCGCGTTCACTTCTCCGTCGGTGTTCATGTCGCCATCGGTCCGAGCGGCCCGATCGGTTCACGTGCCGTGCGCGTCAGCTGCCCGGCTCCGGGACCGGTGAGGGCACGGCACCGACCGCGTTGCTGTAGTCGTTGTGGGTGCGGTACTCCTCGGTGAACCGGTTCGAGGCCCAGCGGTACGTGATCACGTCGTCGCCGGACGGACTGGACACCGGGTCGCCCTTCTCGTACACCTGCTTGGTCACCACCAGGTCGCCGCGGTCGATCTCCGCGTAGACCGGGGGCTCCTCCGCCTTGAACACATTCTGGTACGCGCCGCCCTCCTCGCGGTACACGTAACTGCCCACACCCACCGCGTCACCGCACGTCAGCACGTTGACGACGACGTCCTCCGCCGGGCCCCCGGTCAGTTCCCCGTACGACACGTCGACGGGGTACTCGTCGGCGACGCACGGTTCCAGCTCGCGCTTGACCTCCGTGGAGACCTCGGGGTCGGCCTTGACGAGCCGCACCGCGTCCACGCGGCCGGGGACCTCGGAGGGGGAGACCGCGGGCGAGGAGGAGGCGGCGCCGCCGCCCGCCGCGTCCGCGCGGGCCGGGCCCTCGTCACGGGCGCCGGTACCGCCGGCGCCGCAGCCGGAGAGGCAGACGCCGAGGACGGCGAACACGGCCACCGCCGTACTCGCCGCCTGCCCGCTCCCGCGGGCCCCCCCGGGTGATCGACCGACGGTCAGGCCGCGCAACGTTCCCGCTCCTCACGCTCCAGCGCCCGTGCGTCCAGATCGCGGGCGACCAGCTCCTCACGGAGCCGGGCGAGCGCCCGGTGCAGCGTGCTCTTGACCGTTCCGGCCGACATGCCGAGGGCGGCGGCCGTCTCCTCCGTTGACATCTGCTCCCAGTGTCGCAGCACCACGACGCTGCGCTGTTTGGGGGCGAGCACCTTCATGACGTCCATCAGCAGGGCGCGGTCCGCGTGCTGCTCGGTGGAGTCGTCCACGCAGGACTCCGGGAGCTGCTCGGTCGGCACCTCCTCCAGCTTCCGGGCCCGCCACCACTCGGTCCGCGTGTTGATCATCACCCGGCGCAGGTAGGCGTCCGCCAGCCGCTTGTCCTCGATGGTCGACCAGCGGCGGTACGTCCGTGCCAGCGCGGTCTGCAGCAGGTCCTGGGCGTCGACGGGGTCCGGGACCAGGCGCCGTGCGCTGCGCAGCAGCGCGTCCTGCCGGGTACGGACGTACTCCTCGAACTCGAGCACCTCGCCCTGCGCCATGGTCAACCGCCTTCCGATCCCCGTATCCGGCGGCCTGATCGCCACCGGGCCCACTGCCCGTGGTCCGTAGTCGCCCTGTGCCTGCGGGGCTTGGATACGAAAGTAGGGAAGCGTTGTCACGGCGCTGTGCGAAGCAGCCTGCGGCAAACCCTCGGCTGTCCGTCGGTTGTGTAACGGAGGCGGGGACGGATCCGGAGGATGGGTTGCTTGATGGCGGTAGGGGGTGATGTGTCCGGCGGTGCCGTCGTCACGGAGACCGTCGCGGTGTGGGCCCCCGCTGTGCGGCGGCTGTGGACGTCAGCTCAGCGGCAGCCGGTACATCCCGTCCGCCAGCGGTTCCACCAGGCCGTCGGCGACGAGGCCGTCCAGGGCGCGGGCGCGCTGGACCGGTTCGTGCCACACCTGGTCGAGGGCCGACTGCGGCACCGGCTCGTGCGCCTCCCGCAGCACCGCGAGCAGCCGGCCGCGCACCTGCCGGTCGGTGCCGGCGTACGTCTGGCCGCGGCGCGGGGGTCCGTCGTGCGCGGGCTTTCCGGCCAGCCGCCAGGTGCACCGGGCCGCGATCGGGCAGCGGTGGCACTGCTCGTTCTTCGCCGTGCAGACGAGCGCGCCCAGCTCCATGGAGGCGGCGGCCCAGCGCGCGGCGTCCGCCTCGTCGTCCGGCAGCAGGGCCCGTGCCAGTTTCCGCTCGGCGGCGGTGGTGGCGTTCGGCGGGTACTGCACGCCGGTGACCGCGCGGGCGAACACCCGGCGGACGTTGGTGTCCAGTACGGCGTGCCGCTGGCCGTAGGCGAAGGAGGCGACCGCGGCGGCCGTGTACTCGCCGATGCCGGGCAGCGCCAGCAACTGGGCGTGGTCCGCCGGTACGTCGCC
Source organism: Streptomyces sp. JK94 (assembly GCF_053613315.1). Classification (NCBI taxonomy): domain Bacteria; kingdom Bacillati; phylum Actinomycetota; class Actinomycetes; order Kitasatosporales; family Streptomycetaceae; genus Streptomyces; species Streptomyces sp. JK94. The sequence goes on from NZ_JBSICH010000053.1 coordinate 28,736, forward strand.
GCCGTGCCGTTCCGTTATGGCCGCGGCGGCGCCGTGCAGGCGCAGGGCACGGCGCGGATAACCGAGCCGGCCCCAGGCGCGGACGGCTTCGCCGGGCGCTTCCGCGGCGAGGTCGGCGGGGCGCGGCCAGCGGGCCAGCCACTGCTCGTAGACGGGCAGGACCCGGCTCACCGGCGTCTGCTGGAGCATGAACTCACTGACCATCACACCCCAGGCGCCGGCCTCGGGGCGCCGCCAGGGCAGATCTCGGGCGTGCTCGTCGAACCAGTCGATGACGGGAGTGTGCAGCGGCACACCGGGCGCGGCCCGCTCCTCGGCCGGGGCGGTGGCCGGGGCCGGGAGCGGGGTCGCGGCGGGGTCGGAGGGGTCGTTGTGCGAGGGCTTCGTGGGCGCAGTCATGACCCTCCGATCCTGCCACGGGATGACCGCCGCACGGGTGCACCGCCACCCGGTGGCGGCCACGACACCTGACGATCCACGGGGGTGCCGCATGTCCCGCCGCTCGTCCCGCCGCTCGCGGCATCGGCTCCCGTGGCAGGCACCCGTCCCGAGGCGAGTGCCGCCAAGCGGCGACGCACAGCGCGCCGGACCGCAGGAGACCACCCGCCTCCGTCCGCACCTCCACCGCGTGTCGCGCCCACGCCGGGATGTTGTGGGCGAAGCCGGTGACGTCGCGGTGCAGCTCGTCCTCTTCGGAGGCCATACTCACGGAGGGTGATCGGGTGCCCGATACGGCCACGCTCTGCGATCGGCAGGTGCCGCACCGGACGACCGGCAGGCAGTCCGGGCCGTCTCCGGAATGATGATCCGTAAAAGTTGGTAACCCGAACGGCGGGTGGGACAGGGGAACGCGCCGATCTCTCGTACAGTTTGCGCCGTGGGATCTCTGCGCAATCCGGTCGGGCCGCTTCCCTCCTCCATCTACTGGCGACGGAGGGCCGTACTGCTGTCCCTGTTCGCGGTGTTGGCACTACTGATCGCATGGGTCGTGGTGGCCGGCGGCGGTGACGGCGGCAACGGCCGCCAGGACGGGGCCGACGGCAAGAACCCGGCGCCTTCGATCACTCCCGGGCCCTCGAGCTCCGGGCCGGCGATCAGTCAGGCGCCGGGCGGCCGCGACGAGTCGGGGAGCGGGGACTCCGGTGGATCGGGCTCCGGTTCGGGCTCGGGCTCCGGGAGCGGCGACGGGTCCGGTGCCGACGAGTCCGGCGGCGGTGCCGGCTCCGGTGGCGCGGGCGGTACCGGCGCGGGCGGTTCCGCGGGCGGTGCGGCGACCGGCGTCGGCGCGGGTGACGCGCTGCCGGTTGGTTCGAGCCTTCCCGACTGCACACCGAACGCGGTGAAGTTGAGCCTGCGCAGCGTCCGCAACACCTATACGCCCGGTCAGACCCCTACCTTCGAACTGACCGCGCGCAACACCTCCGGCAGCGACTGCAAGGTCGATCTCGGCCCCAAGCGCGCGGTGCTGACCATCACGCCGGCCGAGGGCGAGGACGTCTACTGGTCCTCCGACGCGTGCGTCCAGGGCACGGGCAGCCTGCAGTACCGGGTGGCGGCGGGGAGCGGCATCACCTCCACCGTGAAGTGGGACCGCAAGCCGAGCGCCAAGGAGTGCGGGACGCCTCCGACGGGGTCGGCCAAGGCGGGGACGTACCTGGTGGAGGCCGAGGCGGCCGGGTTCGAGAAGGTACGGACGTCGTTCGTACTGAAGAACGACTGACGCGACTGACGCGAACCGACCCGGGCCGGGCCGGTCAGACGTAGCGCTCCAGGATCGACGACTCCGCCAGCCGCGACAGGCCCTCCCGCACGCTGCGCGCCCGCGCCTCACCGACGCCGTCCACCGCCTGGAGGTCGTCCACGCTGGCGGCGAGCAGCTTCTGCAGGCCGCCGAAGTGCTCCACGAGGCGGTCGATGATCGCCCCGGGCAGCCGCGGCACCTTCGCCAGCAGCCGGAAGCCGCGCGGCGACACCGCCGTGTCCAGGGTCTCCGGGGAGCCGGTGTAGCCCAACGCGCGTGCCACCGTGGACAGTTCGAGCAACTCGGCGTGGCTCAGCTTGTCCAGTTCGACGAGCGCCTCGTCGACCGTGCGGGAGCGCTTGGCGGTGGGCTCGGGAACGTAGTCCCGCACGACCAGTTCCCGCTCGGGCTCCACGCCGGCGATCAACTCGTCCAGCTGGAGCGCCAGCAGACGCCCGTCCGTGCCCAGCTCCACCACGTACTCGGCGATCTCGGTCGCGATGCGGCGCACCATCTCCAGCCGCTGGGACACCGCCGAGACGTCCCGGACGGTGACCAGGTCCTCGATCTCCAGCGCCGACAGCGTGCCCGCGACCTCGTCGAGGCGGAGCTTGTAGCGCTCCAGGGTCGCCAGGGCCTGGTTGGCGCGGGACAGGATCGCCGCGGAGTCCTCCAGGACGCGGCGCTGGCCGTCGACGTAGAGGGCGATCAGGCGCATGGACTGGGAGACGGAGACGACGGGGAAGCCGACCTGCTTGCTGACCCGGTCCGCCGTACGGTGCCGGGTGCCGGTCTCCTCGGTGGGGATCGTCGGGTCGGGGAGGAGCTGCACGCCCGCCCGCAGGATCTTGCCGAGGTCCGCGGAGAGCACGATGCCGCCGTCGAGCTTGCACAGCTCGCGCAGCCGGGTCGCCGTGAACTCGACGTCCAGCACGAATCCGCCCGTGCACATCGACTCGACGGTCTTGTCCGAGCCCAGCACGATGAGACCGCCGGTGTTGCCGCGAAGGACCCGTTCCAGGCCGTCCCGCAGGGGCGTGCCGGGCGCCACCGCGCTCAGCGAGGCGCGCATCAGGCCATCGGCACCGGCACTCCCACCGGACTTTCCGGGAGCTGCTGCCCGGTCGTTGGCTGCCACTGCACTCCTCCGGTCGCAGGTTCTTCAGGCGTCCCCTGTCGCACACTCGGACGTACGGACGGGCGAGACCAGGGCAAAGTCTACCGGCGGTCCTCGTCCTCCCGTGGGGCCTCTCGCCGACGCGAGCGCGGAAGCACCCGCAGGGCGTCCCCTATGTCCGCGACCTCCAGAACCTTCATGCCGTCAGGGACCCGGCCGGGGTCGGTCGGTACCAGGGCGTGCGTGAAGCCCAGACGGTGCGCCTCGGAGAGCCTGCGCTGCACGCCCGTGACCCGTCTCACCTCGCCGGCGAGGCCCACCTCGCCGATCGCGACGAGGTTCTTGGGCAGCGGGGTGTCGCTCGCGGCACTCGCCAGCGCCAGCGCGACGGCCAGGTCGGCGGCCGGCTCGGAGAGCTTCACACCGCCGACCGTCGCGGAGTAGATGTCCCTTTTGCCCAACGCGCTGATGCGGCCGCGCTGCTCCAGGACGGCCAGCATCATGGAGACGCGGGACGTCTCCAGGCCGGACGTGGTGCGCCGCGGCGACGGGATCTGGGAGTCGACGGTCAGCGCCTGCACCTCGGCCACCAGCGGACGGCGCCCCTCCAGTGTGACGGTCAGACAGGTGCCGGGCACCGGTTCGGCACGCCGGGTGAGGAACAGGCCGCTGGGGTCGGTCAGGCCGGTGATGCCCTCGTCGTGCAGCTCGAAGCAGCCGACCTCGTCGGTGGTGCCGTACCGGTTCTTGACGCCCCGCACCAGCCTCAGGCGGGCGTGCCGGTCGCCCTCGAAATGCAGCACGACGTCCACGAGGTGCTCCAGCAGCCGCGGACCCGCGATGGCCCCGTCCTTGGTGACGTGGCCCACCAGCAGCGTGGACATCCCGCGGTCCTTGGAGGCGCGGATCAGCGCCCCCGCCACCTCCCGGACCTGCGCCATGCCGCCGGGGGCGCCGTCGATCTCGGGGGAGGCCACCGTCTGCACGGAGTCGAGGATCAGCAGCGACGGCTTGACCGCGTCCAGGTGTCCCAGCACGGCCGAGAGGTCGGTCTCGGCGGCGAGGTACAGGTGGTCGTCGATGGCCTTGATGCGGTCGGCGCGCAGCCGCACCTGGCTCGCCGACTCCTCACCGGTGACGTAGAGGGTCTTGTGCTCCTCGCTCGCCGACTTGGCCGCCACGTCCAGCAGCAGGGTGGACTTGCCGACGCCGGGCTCGCCCGCGACGAGCACCACGGCACCGGGCACGAGTCCGCCGCCGAGCACCCGGTCCAGCTCGGGCACGCCGGTGGAGCGGGCGGTGGCCTGCCGGCCGTCGACCTGGCCGATGGGCAGCGCGGAGGTGGTGACGCGCCCCGGCGTCGTCGTACGCACCGCGGGCGCGCCGTACTCCTCGACCGTGCCCCAGGCCTGGCATTCGGGGCAGCGGCCGAGCCACTTGGCCGTCTGCCAGCCGCACTCGGTGCAGCGGTAGGACGGCCGGTCCTTGGTGGTCTTCGCACGGGCAGCCATGCACGAACCGTAACCGCACCCACCGACAACGCGGCCCGTCCGGCCCACGGCGACCGGGCCGCGAGCGGCCGCAACGGCCCACGGCGACGAGGCAGCCACCGGACCTGACGCACCCCGCCTCGCCCCACGCCACCTCGCCCCACCCCGTCCCGCCCGGCCGAGGCGCTCCCCCCGCCGTCCCCGCCCGGCCTCCTCGCGCCGCCCCGACGGGCCGCTGCCACCCCGAACGAGCCACGGTCACCCCGAAACGGCCACGGAACATCCGCCTCCTGTCCCCTTATGAGGGATCGTTTCACCCGTACGGATTAAAAGGAGCCAATGCGCCACTTCGCGCCACCCATGGCCCCCTACGGTCGCCGAGTGATGAGGAGCAGTCCGGAAACCACGACCCGCACGACCGGCGCACACCGGGTGTACCGGGAAGCGCGTGACCGCACCGCGGCGCGCACGCTGGCGCAACGGCCGCCCGCGCGCTACGACGCGTATCTGGACGGCCTGTTCACGTACTGCCTGTCCGTGCTCTGCGACCACGACACCGCGACCGCCGCCCTGGGCGACGTCCTGGCGCTCGCCGAGCGCCGCGGCAACCGCGGGCCCGGGGACGCCGACGACCGCAGGGCCTGGCTGTACGCCCTGGCCCGCTGGGCGTGCCTGCGCAAGCTGGCCGAGGCCAAGCAGAAACGTCCGAGCAGCCACGCGGCAGGCCGCCCGGACCCCGCCCGCCGACCGTCCGCGCCCCCGCCCGCCTCCCCCGGGAACGACGAGGAGCAGGAGCGGCACCGCCGCGAACTCGCCCTCCTGGCCTGGCCGGAGGCGGCCGGCACCACCCCGGAGCAGCGCGAGGCCCTCGAACTCGCCGTACGCCACCAGCTCGCCGTCCACGAGGTCGCCGCCGTCCTCGGCATGGACCCGGCCGCCACCCGCGAACTGCTCGCCTCGGCGGCCTGCGAGGTCGAGCGCACCAGCGCCGCGCTGGCCGTCGTCGAGACCGGCAGCTGCGCGGGCGTGGCCCGCCTCACCGGCGACAACCAGTACGTGCTGAGCGCCGCCCTGCGCCGCGAGCTGGTCCGGCACGTCGACGACTGCCCGCGCTGCCGCCGCACCGCCGAGCGCGCGGTCCCCGGCCGCTGGCCCGGCACCAGCGTGACGCCCGCCGAGCTGCCCGTCCTGCGGGCGCCCCGCGCGGCGCTGCACACGGCCATGGCGCACCTCCCGCGCGCGCGGAGCGCGGCACCCCGGTTCGACCGGCGGGGTTTCCCGATGGACCCCAAGGACCGCGCGGCCCGGCGGGACCGCCTCCGCGCGCGTGCCGTCACCACGACCGTCGTCGCCACCGTCGTCGCGGCCCCCGTGCTCGCCCTGTGGGCGGCCTACCGGGGCACCCCGGTCGTCGAGGGCGAGGACGGCCGCTCGGCCAGCGCCGGCGAGCGGCAGAGCCCCGACGGCACGGACGGAGGATCGGCGGGCGGCGCCTACGGCTACGAGAACACCGGCAACACGCGCACCACGCCCGGCACCCGCTTCGGCCGGCACGGCAAGGCCGACGTCTCCGTCGAGGTCGTCAGTGTCTCCGGCGCCGGCGAGAAGGGGGCCGGCCACCTCGAGGTGAGGGCCGGCCACGACGGCGACACCACGCTGATCACGCTGACCGCGACCGGCGGCGCCCCGGTGCGCTGGTCCGCGACCACCGGCGCGCCCTGGCTCTACCTGAGCCGTTCGTCGGGCACCGTGCGTCCCGGCGAGACGCTGACGGTCAAGGTGTACGTCGACCACCTGCGCGAGCCCTCCGGCCACTGGAGCGCGCGGGTGGCCGTCTCGCCCGCCGGCGCGGTCGTCTCCATCGAGGGCTACGGCACGGCGCCCGGCCCGACCCGTCCGAACCCGCGGCCGAGCACGCCCGACGACTCCCCGTCCCCGTCGGACCCCGGCCCGGACCCGTCGCCGTCCACCTCGGCGCCCTCCGACCCGTCACCCACCCGGCCCGGCCCCGACCCGACGCCCACCGGCGACCCGTCACCCACCGGCGACCCGACGCCCACCGACGGCACGGGCGGTGTGTCACCGCCGCCCGGCAGCGGCGGACCGAGTCCGTCCACCGCGTAGCGCCGCGCTCAGCGGGCCGGGTCGGCCGGGTGCGGGGCCACCAGCGGCAGCTGCGAGGCCAGCCGCTCCTCGCACAGCTCGGCCAGCCGGTCGTAGCCCGCCTTGCCCATCAGCTCGGTCAGCTCCGGCCGGTAGGAGACGTACACCGGGTCGCCCGCGCCGTGCGCCGAGGTCGCCGAGGTGCACCACCAGTGCAGGTCGTGCCCGCCCGGGCCCCAGCCGCGGCGGTCGTACTCACCGATCGAGACCTGGAGCACGCGCGTGTCGTCGGGCCGGTCGATCCACTCGTACGTCCGGCGGACCGGGAGCTGCCAGCACACGTCCGGCTTGGTCTCCAGCGGCTCGCGGCCCTCCTTGAGGGCCAGGATGTGCAGCGAGCAGCCCGCGCCCCCGGCGAAGCCGGGCCGGTTCTGGAAGATGCAGGAACCCTGGAAGGGCCGGGTCTGCCGGGAACCCTCGTCGTCCTCGGAGATCCAGCCGTTCCGCGTGCCCTCGCCGTGGTGCTGCCAGACGTCCGGCGTGAGCCTCGCCACGTGCTCGGCGACCCGCCGCTCGTCGTCCTCGTCGGAGAAGTGGGCGCCCAGCGAGCAGCACCCGTCGTCCGCGCGGCCCGCCTGGATGCCCTGGCAGCCGCTGCCGAAGATGCAGGTCCAGCGGGAGGTCAGCCACGTCAGGTCGCACCGGAAGACCTGCTCGTCGTCCGCCGGATCCGGGAACTCCACCCACGCGCGCGCGAAGTCGAGGCCCTTCTCGTCGCCCATTTCGTACTTCTTGTCCTTCTTGGCCGACTTTGCGTCCTTCGCCTTCTTCGTCTTTGGCACGGCTCCAGGGTAAGACGCCCGGACCGGATGACGGCACCGCCGCACTCCCCGCTGGCAGTAGCGTTCCGCCCATGAGACTCGGTGTTCTCGACGTGGGATCGAACACGGTGCACCTGCTGGTGGTGGACGCGCACCCGGGCGCGTGTCCGCTGCCCGCCCATTCGCACAAGGCGGAGCTGCGCCTCGCCCAGCTCCTCGACGCGGACGGGGCGATCGGCCCCGACGGCGTCGACCGGCTCGTCGCGGTCCTCCGGGAGGCGCTCCAGGCCGCCGAGGACAAGGGCGTCGAGGACCTCCTGCCGTTCGCGACCTCCGCCGTGCGCGAGGCGAGCAACGCCGACGACGTCCTCGCGCGCGTGCGGGACGAGACCGGTGTCGAGCTGGCGGTCCTCTCCGGCGCGGAGGAGGCCCGGCTCACCTTCCTCGCGGTGCGCCGCTGGTTCGGCTGGTCCGCCGGCAAGCTGCTGGTCCTCGACATCGGCGGCGGCTCCCTGGAGATCGCCTACGGCATCGACGAGGAGCCCGACACCGCCGTGTCGCTGCCGCTCGGCGCGGGCCGGCTGACCGCCGCCTGGCTGCCGGGCGACCCGCCCGACGCGGACGACGTCAGGGCGCTGCGCCGGCACGTCCGTGCGGAGATCGCCCGTACGGTGGGCGACTTCAGCCGGTTCGGTGCCCCGGACCACGTGGTCGCCACCTCCAAGACCTTCCGGCAGCTCGCCCGTATCGCGGGTGCCGCCCGCTCCGCCGAGGGCCTCTACGTCCAGCGCGAGCTGAAGCGTGCCTCCCTGGAGGCCTGGGTGCCCCGCCTGGCCGCCATGACCACCCCCGAGCGCGCCGAGCTCCCCGGCGTCTCCGAGGGTCGTGCGGGCCAGCTCCCGGCGGGCGCCCTGGTCGCCGAGGCCGCGATGGACCTCTTCCGCGTCGAGACCCTGGAGATCTGCCCGTGGGCCCTGCGGGAGGGCGTGATCCTGCGGCGCCTCGACCACATGGGCCACGGGTGACGCCCCCGGGAGACGGCGGGCCGTACGCCGGCGTACGGCCCGCCGCATGGGCGCGGGCGACCGCGGTGGGCCCGCACCCGCCGCTATGGCAATCACCACAACGGGGCGCAGGCACCCCGCGGCTCCCGGCGCCCACCCCGTAACCTGGCCCTCGTGGCAGAACCAAGGGACGTAGTCCGCATCCCGGATGCGAAGGTCGCCCTGTCGACGGCTTCCGTCTACCCGGAGTCGACGGCGACGGCCTTCGAGATCGCCGCACGCCTCGGGTACGACGGCGTCGAAGTCATGGTGTGGACCGATCCGGTCAGCCAGGACCTCGACGCGCTGCGCAGACTCAGCGACTACCACCACGTGCCGATCCTCGCCGTGCACGCCCCCTGCCTGCTCATCACGCAGCGGGTGTGGTCCACCGACCCCTGGGTCAAGCTCCAGCGCGCCCGTGCCGCCGCGGAGCGGCTCGGCGCGAGCACCGTCGTCGTCCACCCGCCGTTCCGCTGGCAGCGCCAGTACGCCCGGGACTTCGTCGGCGGCATCTGGCGGATGGCGAACGAGACCGACGTGCGGTTCGCCGTCGAGAACATGTACCCCTGGCGCTACCGCGACCGCGAGATGCAGGCGTACGCCCCCGACTGGGACGTGACGAGGGACGACTACCGCCACTTCACGATCGATCTCAGCCACGCCGCCACCTCCCGCAGCGACGCCCTCGACATGCTCGCCCGCATGGGCGACCGCCTCGGCCACGTCCACCTCGCCGACGGCAGGGGCTCGGCGAAGGACGAGCACCTCGTCCCCGGCCGCGGCAACCAGCCCTGCGCCGAGGTGCTGGAACGCCTCGCACACACCGGCTTCGACGGCCACGTCGTCATCGAGGTCAACACCCGTCGCGCCATGTCCAGCGCCGAACGTGAGGCCGACCTCGCCGAGGCCCTGGCCTTCACCCGCCTGCACCTGGCCTCGTCGGGTCCGCCGGGCTCGCCGGGCTCGCCGGGCCCGGCGGCCTCGGCGGCGAAGGCGCACCGGCGATGAGCGACAGCGCCGGGGGAGCCCGGGAGGCTGCCGGGGAGCCCCGGGATGCCGCCGTGGTGACCCGGGGTGCCGCCGGGGGAGCCCGGGAGGCTGCCGGAGAGCCCCGGGGCACCGCCGGGGAGCCCCGGGACGCCGCCGGAGAAGCCCGGGACGCCGCCGGAGCGACCCGGCGCCGGGGCCGCCCGCCGCGCACGGAGTCCGCCGGCACCCGCGACCGCATCCTCACCGCGGCCCGCGAGGAGTTCTCCGAGCGCGGCTACGAGAAGGCTTCCGTACGCGGCATCGCCAAGGCGGCGGGCGTCGACCCGGCGCTGGTGCACCACTACTTCGGCACCAAGGAGCAGGTCTTCGAGGCGGCGATCGAGGTCGCCTTCGCGCCCGTCCGCGGAGCCCCCGAGACCATCGGCGACGGTTCCCCTGAGGGGGTCGGCGAGCGGCTCACCCGCTTCTTCTTCGGCCTCTGGGAGGACCCGGCCACCCGTACCCCGCTGCTGGCCGTCGTCCGCTCCGCCCTGAACAACGAGACCGCCGCCGCCGTCTTCCGCCGTCTGATCGCCGCCCAGCTGCTGCGCCGCATCGCCGTCCAGCTGGACCTGCCGGACGCCGAGCTGCGCGCCGAACTGGCGGCCGCCCAGCTGGTCGGGTGCGCGGTGCTCCGGTACGTGATCAGGGCGGAACCGCTGGCCTCGGCGGACCCGGAGCAGATCATCGCGCGCCTGGCACCGGTCGTGCAGAGCCACCTCACCGGACCCTGAGGCCTCCGCCGGGTGCCGCCGCCGTCGGGGGCGGGGAGACGCGTATCCCGCATTCCGGACGCACTGTCCCGAACCCTGGAAGACCGGCGTACGCTCGACGGCAGTCATTACTCCCCCTACGAGCGAGGCGAGCGACGATGCCCGAGCTGAGGTCCCGCACAGTCACCCACGGCCGCAACATGGCGGGCGCCCGCGCCCTTATGCGCGCCTCCGGTGTACCCGGCGCGGACATCGGACGGAAGCCGATCATCGCGGTCGCCAACAGCTTCACGGAGTTCGTGCCGGGCCACACGCACCTCGCCCCGGTCGGCCGGATCGTGAGCGAGGCGGTCGTCGCCGCCGGCGGCATCCCGCGCGAGTTCAACACGATCGCCGTCGACGACGGCATCGCCATGGGCCACGGCGGCATGCTCTACTCCCTGCCCTCCCGCGACCTGATCGCGGACAGCGTGGAGTACATGGTCGAGGCCCACTGCGCGGACGCCCTGATCTGCATCTCCAACTGCGACAAGATCACCCCGGGCATGCTCAACGCCGCCCTGCGGCTGAACATCCCCACGGTCTTCGTCTCCGGCGGTCCCATGGAATCCGGCCGCGCCACCCTGGTCGACGGCACGGTCCGCACCCTCGACCTGGTCGACGCGATGGTCGAGGCGGCCAACGACAAGGTCTCCGACGCGGACGTCCTGCGCATCGAGGAGAACGCCTGCCCGACCTGCGGCTCCTGTTCCGGCATGTTCACCGCCAACTCGATGAACTGCCTGACCGAGGCCATCGGCCTCTCCCTCCCCGGCAACGGCTCGGTGCTGGCCACCCACACCGCCCGCAGGGCGCTCTACGAGAACGCCGCCCGCACGGTGCTGGACCTGACCCGCCGCCACTACGAGCAGGACGACGACTCGGTCCTGCCCCGCAACATCGCCACGCCCGCGGCCTTCGGGAACGCCATGGCCCTCGACATCGCCATGGGCGGCTCGACCAACACGATCCTGCACCTGCTGGCCGCCGCCCAGGAGGCGGAGGTGGCCTTCGGCCTCACCGAGATGGACGCCCTCTCGCGCCGCGTCCCGTGCCTGGCCAAGGTCGCGCCCAACGTCGCCAAGGACCGCACGTACTACATGGAGGACGTGCACCGAGCCGGCGGCATCCCCGCCCTCCTCGGTGAGCTGCACCGCGCCGGCCTGCTCAACGAGGACGTCCACTCCGTGCACAGCCCGTCCCTGGCCGACTGGCTGAAGACCTGGGACGTGCGGGGCGGCTCCCCCTCCCCGGAGGCCGTGGAGCTGTGGCACGCGGCCCCCGGCTGCGTCCGCTCCGCCGAGGCCTTCTCCCAGTCCGAGCGCTGGGACTCCCTGGACGAGGACGCCGAGGGCGGCTGCATCCGCTCCGCCGAGCACGCCTACTCCGAGGACGGCGGCCTCGCGGTCCTGCGCGGCAACCTGGCGGCCGACGGCTGCGTCGTGAAGACGGCCGGCGTCGACGAGTCCATCTGGACCTTCGAGGGCCCGGCGGTCGTCTGCGAGTCGCAGGAGGAGGCCGTCGACAAGATCCTCACCAAGCAGGTCACGGAGGGCGACGTCGTCGTCATCCGCTACGAGGGCCCCAAGGGCGGCCCGGGCATGCAGGAGATGCTCTACCCGACGTCGTACCTGAAGAGCCGCGGCCTCGGAAAGGCCTGCGCCCTGGTCACCGACGGACGCTTCTCCGGCGGCACCTCGGGCCTGTCCATCGGCCACGCCTCGCCCGAAGCGGCCGCCGGCGGCACCATCGCCCTCGTCGAGGACGGCGACCGCGTCCGCATCGACATCCCGAACCGCTCCATCGAGCTGCTGGTCGACGACGCCGAACTGGCCCGCCGCGAGCAGGCCCTCAACGGCAGGTACGCCCCGAGGAACCGCGACCGCAAGGTCTCCGCGGCCCTGAAGGCGTACGCCGCGATGGCGACGAGCGCCGACAAGGGCGCCATCCGCGACGTGAGCCGGCTGGGCTGACGCCCGTACGACGGGACCGCGGCCGGAAGGCCTACCAGGCGGCGGGGTCCCGCCCCGCCACGCCGAACACGGTCCCGTCCGGCGCCCCGGCGTAGACGTGGCCGCCCGCGAGCAGCGGCGCGGGCAGTGACGCGGGCACCCGGTCGGAGTCGGCGCCGAGCCGCGGCCGGGTCTGCCCGAGAAGCCTGCCCTCGTGGGCGTCGACGCCCAGCAGCCGCCCGTCGGGGGCGGTGACGTACACGTGCCGGCCGTCGGAGACGGGTGCCGAGCCCCGGCTCACGCCCGTCTCCAGCCGCCACTTCTGCTTCCCCGCCGCCAGGTCGACGGCCACCAGCGAACCGCCCGCGCCCATGAGGTACACGGTGTCACCGTGCACACCGGCCACCGCCTGCTGGACCGGTACGGGCAGGTCGACCCGGCGGGTCGCCCCGGTGGCGGGCGTGTAGCCGACCACGGCCTTCGCGTCGCCGTGGGCCGCTCCTTCGGGGACGAGGTACACGGACCCCTCCGCCGCCCCCACGAGCGTCAGCGTCCCCTCCAGCTCCGCGTCCCACCGCACGTCCCCGCTCGCCGGGTCCACCGCGGTGACCCGGGTCCGCTCCCCGTCCGCGGTCCGGCTCGTGGCATACGCCGCAGGCCGCCGCTCCCCGGCGAACGAGGTGAAGTACGGCACGGACTGCCCGGCGATCCGACGGGCCCACCGGGTCCGCCCCGAGGCGCTGTCCACGCCCGTGACCATGCCGTCGGCGCGGGTGAGCAGGAGCATGTCGCCGACGCACCGCAGTCCGTCGTACGCGGGCGTGTCCTCCCGCCACACCGGTTCACCCGTGGCGGGGTCGAGCGCCTCCAGAGCACCGAGCAGCCCGACGGAGGGCTGCACGAGCCCGCCCGACACGACCGGCGGTTCGCTCCGTACGGCCTCCTCGACGGCGTGCCGCCACAGGATGCCGCCGTCGGCCGGATCGACGGCGAAGACCAGGCCGGGCCGCGCGCACAACAACCGTCGTACCGCGTACGAGCACTGGGGCATGCCACCGCCCTCCGCCGGCACCGTCTCCCACGTGCCGAAGCCGTCCGGCGCACTCCGCGCGGCGGGCGTCCGGCGCGCCGGATCGGTGCCGCCGAGCACCTGGACCGAGACCAGCCCGCCGAGCACGGCGAGGCAGAGCGCACCGGCCACGAGCCCCGTCCGCTTCCCGAGCCGCCGTACGGACGGTCCGGCGGGAGCCTCCGCCGGGGCCTCCGGGGCCGCGTCCGCCCGCGTCTTCGAAGCCACGCCGGTCTCCGGGGCGGACGCTTCCTCCGCCTGCCGCACCGGGACGGGGACGAACACCTGCGTGTCGTAGGCCGCCGCCGCCGACCGCAGCTCACGCATCACCTCGTCCGGCGTGGGCCGGTCGTCCGGCTCCTTGGCGAGGCACCGCAGTACCAGCGGCGCCAGCGTCTGCGGCAGGCCGGTCAGGTCGGGCTCGTCGTGGACGACCTGGTAGGCGACGACGTACGGACTGTCGGAGTCGAACGGCCCGCGTCCGGTCGCCGCGTGCACCATGAGCGACCCGAGCGCGAAGACGTCCGCGGCGGGCCCCACCTCCCGGGGCCGCCGGAACTGCTCGGGCGCCATGAACGGCGGCGTCCCGATCAGCTTCCCGGTCTCCGTCCGCAGTTCGCTGTCCTTCGGCCGGGAGATGCCGAAGTCGATGACCTTCGGCCCGTCCTCGGCGAGCAGCACGTTGCTCGGCTTCAGGTCCCGGTGCACGACCCCGACCCGGTGGATGTCCCGCAGGGCCTCGGCGAGCCCGGCCATCAGCCGACGCAACTGGTCCTCGTCCATGGACCCGTTCCGCTTCACCTGCTCCGAGAGCGTCGGGCCGGGAATGTGGAGCGTGGCCATCCAGGGCCGCCCGGCATCCGGATCGGCATCGACGACCGGTGCCGTGAAGGCTCCGCTCACCCGCCTCGCCGCGGCGACCTCCTGCCGGAACCGCCCCCTGAACTCGGGGTCCTTGGCGTACGCCGCATGCACGATCTTCACCGCGACCCGCATCCCGGAGGTGCTCCGGGCCAGATGCACGACGCCCATGCCCCCCGAGCCGAGACACGACTCCAGACGGTAGTGACCGACGTACTCCGGAAGTTCCGCTTCCGCGCCCGCTCCAGCGTTTCGCTGCGGCGCCATGGAACCACCCCCGTGCTTCTCGTTCGGGCGCGCGACGCTCGGAGCCTAGTCGATGGTGCGAACGGGACCGAGGCGGCTTGCTAGCCTCCGCGTGCGAGGTGCGAACTGGTGTTTCGCGGCTCGTTCCATGGGAATCACAGTGGCCCCACGACACCCGTGGGGTTCAACGGGGGAGGTTTTTCATGTCCGTCGACCAGGTCATGGACATCGGGGGCGAGGACGAGAAGGAGGCCGTCGCCACTGCCGCGGCCCTGCGCTCCTACGCCGTCGCGCCGGGCTACCGGCTGAACGTCCGCAGCGGCCCCGGCACCCAGTACTCCGTCGTGCGCGTCCTCCCCGAGGGCGCCAGGGTCCTGATCAACTGCCAGACCCCGGGCACCCGCGTATCGGGCCCGTACGGCACGTCGAACATCTGGGACGGCATCGGCAGCGGCGAGTACGTCTCGGACACCTACGTGCAGACCGGCAGCGACGGTTACGTCGCCCCGCGCTGCGCCTGATCCCCCCCGGAGCCCGCGGCACCTCCGGCGCCATAATCGACCCGTGAGCGCAGAGAACGGTACGAACGGCATCCCGGACACCCCCGCGGGCTCCGCACCTCCCGCCGGCCCCCGCCCCGAGCCCCTCAGGTTCTACGGCACGACGTGGGTCGACCACGACGACGGCTACGCCGCCCGGCGGGCCGGCCTGTCCGTGGGCTCCCTCGCCGCTGCGGCCGCCGCCTGCTTCGTCCTCCGCATCGCCTACCAGGGCCTCCAGATCGCCGAGGTCGGCAGCTTCGTCTCGCTGCTGATGACCGTCATGTTCGCGGTCTGCAGCGCCCTGGCCTTCCGCCACACCTGGTCCGGCTTCACCAGCCGTCCCGACCCCGACCGCCAGGCCTCCCTCCGCGGCCTGCTGGCCATCGGCTTCGTCGGCTCCCTCCTCGCCTACTTCCTCCGCACCTTCACCGAGGCCCCGGGCGAGAAGCTCCACCGCGCCGAGTACGAGAAGGCCCGCGCGGACTACGAGAAGCGCACCACCCGCCGTTCGGGCAACCCGTCGAAGAAGCGCCGACGCCGCTGACCCGCACCGCACCCGGGTAGCGGCGACCACCCACCCTCCGCGTCCCGAGCGGCGCCCGGCATCCGCTCGTCACCCGCTGGCCGGACGCCCCGACGCCACGGCACCGTCACTGCTGCCCCCCACCCGAACGGCCCTCGGCGCCCGCTCTCCGGCACC
The DNA here is from genome assembly GCF_053613315.1 of Streptomyces sp. JK94. Taxonomy (NCBI): domain Bacteria; kingdom Bacillati; phylum Actinomycetota; class Actinomycetes; order Kitasatosporales; family Streptomycetaceae; genus Streptomyces; species Streptomyces sp. JK94. Next base: position 44,205 of record NZ_JBSICH010000053.1, read on the forward strand.
CGTCCGGCGGCTCCGCCCCGGCACCCGCCCCCGTCGCCTCCCTCACCGCGCCACCCCCGAGGCCACCATGGCCGCGCCTCCGCCGGAGCCCCCGCGCCGCCCCCAGGTCACCCGCGCCACCCGAGCCCACTCCTCCAACGCCGCCGCGGCCCAGTACGCCGCCAACCGCCCCTCCTGCCCGTCCGTCCGCCTCGACGCGCTGGAACAGCTCGCCGGCCGGCTCCCGCGGCGTGGGCATCGGCGCCGGCACGGGCATCGCCACCGCCCGCACGCGCGCGGCGCCGCCACTTCGGCCCCGAACCCCGCCTCCAGCTCGCCGGGCCCCCACCCGCGACCGCTTGACGGCACCTGGGCGGGAGAGCATTATTCATCACATGATGAATTACATCTCCCGCCCACCCGGCGACCAGGAGACCGCCCCCGCCGTCCGTGCCGAGAACCTCACGGTCGTCCGCGGCTCCCGCACCGTCCTGCGCTCCCTCGGGTTCACCGTCCCGCGAGGCCGCATCACCGGCCTCCTCGGCCCGTCCGGCTGCGGCAAGTCGACCCTGATGCGCGCCGTCGCCGGCACCCAGGCCGGAATCACCGGCACCCTGGAGGTCCTCGGCCGCCCGGCCGGCCACCCGGCCCTGCGCACCCGCATCGGCTACGTCACCCAGGCCCCGTCCGTCTTCGACGACCTGACCGTCCGCCAGAACCTCGACTACTTCGCCGCGATACTCGCCCCCGGCCGCGCCTCCTCCGACCGCCGCCACGAGACCGTCACCCGCGCCCTCGCCGACGTCGACCTCACCCCCCACGCCGACGCCCTGGCCGGCACCCTCTCCGGCGGCCAGCGCAGCCGTGTCTCCCTGGCCGTGGCCCTCCTGGGCACCCCCGAACTCCTGGTCCTCGACGAACCGACCGTCGGCCTCGACCCCGTCCTGCGCCGCGACCTGTGGGCCCTCTTCCACTCCCTCGCCGCCGACCGCGGCGCCACGCTCCTCGTCTCCTCCCACGTCATGGACGAGGCCGAGCGCTGCGACCGCCTCCTCCTGATGCGCGAGGGCCGGGCCCTCGCCGACGACACCCCCGACGCCCTGCGCACCCGCACCGGCTCCGAGACGGTCGAGGAGGCCTTCCTCCATCTGGTGGACGAGGCGACCGCGACGACCCGCGCGAAGGAGACCAGCCGATGAGCACGCCGACCGCCCCCACGGCCCTGCACCCCGCCCCCACCCGCCCCCTGAGCCCTGCCCGCACCACAGCCACCGCGGCCCGCGTCCTGCGCCAGCTGGCCCACGACCCGCGCACCATCGCCCTGCTGCTCCTGATCCCCTGCGTGATGCTGTTCCTGCTGCGCTACGTCTTCGACGGCAGCCCGCGCACCTTCGACGACATCGGCGCCTCACTGCTCGGGATCTTCCCGCTGATCACGATGTTCCTGGTCACCTCCATCGCGACCCTGCGCGAGCGCACCTCCGGCACCCTCGAACGCCTCCTGGCCATGCCCCTGGGCAAGGGCGACCTCATCGCGGGCTACGCCCTCGCCTTCGGGGCCCTCGCCCTCGTCCAGTCGGCACTCGCGACCGGCCTGGCCGTCTGGTTCCTGGGCCTCGACGTCACGGGCAGTCCGTGGCTCCTCCTCCTGGTCGCGTTGCTGGACGCCCTCCTCGGCACCGCACTCGGCCTCTTCGTGTCGGCCTTCGCGGCCTCCGAGTTCCAGGCGGTGCAGTTCATGCCGGCCGTGATCTTCCCCCAGCTGCTCCTCTGCGGCCTGTTCACCCCGCGCGACAAGATGCATCCGGCACTGGAGACCGTCTCCGACGTCCTGCCGATGTCCTACGCGGTCGACGGCATGAACGAGGTCCTGCGCCACACCGACATGACGGCCGCCTTCGTACGGGACGTCCTGATCGTGGCGGGCTGCGCCCTCCTCGTCCTCGCCCTGGGCGCGGCCACCCTCAGACGCCGTACGGCATAGCCCGCGGCGGTGACGACCGGCATCCCGTCCAGTGGACGCCCCGCCCCCCAGCGTCCCCGCGGTGCGAGGATGACGGCAGACGACGCATCCCGGAGGGAACCCCAGGAGGGCACCGAAAACCATGACCCAGAAAGTCGCAGTCCTCGGCACCGGCAAGATCGGTGAAGCCCTGCTCAGCGGAATGATCGGAGCCGGCTGGGCCCCCGCCGACCTCCTGGTCACCGCCCGCCGCCCGGAGCGGGCCGACGAACTCCGCGCCCGCCACGGTGTCACCCCCGTCACCAACGCCGAGGCCGCCAAGTCCGCCGACACGCTGATCCTGACGGTCAAGCCGCAGGACATGGGCACCCTCCTCGACGAACTCGCGCCGCACGTCCCGGCCGACCGCCTGGTCGTCAGCGGCGCGGCCGGTATCCCGACGTCCTTCTTCGAGGAGCGCCTCGCCCCCGGCACCCCGGTGGTCCGCGTCATGACGAACACCCCGGCCCTCGTCGACGAGGCCATGTCCGTCATCTCCGCCGGCACCCACGCCACGGCCGGCCACCTCACCCACGCCGAGGAGATCTTCGGCGCCGTCGGCAAGACCCTGCGCGTCCCCGAGTCCCAGCAGGACGCCTGCACCGCCCTCTCCGGCTCCGGCCCGGCGTACTTCTTCTACCTGGTCGAGGCCATGACCGACGCCGGCATCCTCCTGGGCCTGCCCCGCGACAAGGCCCACGACCTGATCGTCCAGTCCGCGATCGGCGCCGCGACCATGCTCCGCGACAGCGGCGAGCACCCGGTCAGGCTCCGCGAGAACGTCACGTCCCCCGCGGGCACCACGATCAACGCCATCCGCGAACTGGAGAACCACGGCGTCCGTGCCGCCCTCATCGCGGCCCTCGAAGCCGCCCGCGACCGCAGCCGCGAACTGGCCTCCGGCACCAAGGACTGACGCCCCGGCGGCGAGGCCACGACGCGCCGGCGCCCGGCACCGCGCCTCGCCACCGGTCCCCGCGGCTACCCGGCCGCGTCCGCGGGAGGCAGCAGCCCGATCGCCCGGTAGGCGGCGTCCACGGTCGGCCGGGCCATGGCACGGGCCTTCTCCGCGCCCTCCCGCAGCACGTCCTCCACATGTCCGGGATCGGCGCACAACTCCTTGTGCCGCTCCCGGACCGGCCGCAGCACCTCGATCACGGCCTCCGCGGTGTCCTTCTTCAACGTGCCGTACGAGTCGTACGCACCCGCCAGCCCGGCCGGCTCCCCGCCCGTGCAGGCCGCGAGGATCTCCAGCAGATTCGCGAGCCCCGGCCGCTCCTCCCGGTCGTGGACGACGTCCCGCCCGCTGTCGGTCACGGCCCGCATGACCTTCTTCCGCACCACGTCCGGCTCGTCCAGGAGGTAGACGATCCCCGGCCCGGCGTCGTCGCTCTTCCCCATCTTCGACGTGGGTTCCTGCAGGTTCATCACCCGCGCCGCCACCGCCGGACTCGTGGCCCGCGGCACCGTGAACGTGTGCCCGTACCGCTGGTTGAACCGGACCGCCAGGTCCCGCGCCAGTTCCACGTGCTGCGCCTGGTCGTTCCCGACCGGCACCTCGTCCGTCCCGTACGCCAGGACGTCGGCCGCCATCAGCACGGGATACGTCAGCAGCGACAGCCGCACACTCCCGCCCCGCCCCTGCTCCCGCGCGGCCTTCTCCTTGTACTGGATCATCCGCCGCGTCTCCCCGTCGGTGGCGACGCACTCCAGTACGTACGACAGCCGCGCGTGTTCGTCCACGTGGCTCTGCACGAACACGGTGCACAGGCCGGGGTCCAGCCCCGCCGCCAGCATCAGGGACGCGGCCTGGCGGCTCAGCCTGCGCACCCGCGCGGGATCGTGGTCCACGGTCAGCGCGTGCAGATCGACGACGCAGAACAACGCGTCCGACCGGTGCTGGTCCTCCACGGCCCACCGCCGCAGGGCCCCCAGATAGTTCCCCAGCGTCAGGTGCCCGGTCGGCTTGACCCCACTGAAGACCCGTGTCATCCCTCTACCTCCTGGTCAGGACCGCCGCCCGCCGGCCGCCCCTCCTGGAGGGAGATACGAGAACGGCCGCCGGAGCGGCGGCCGTCGCGTGCATACGTGACTACGGCCGCCGACAGGCGGCCCACCAGCACTGGGTGCACGTACGCGTCATCACGCCGTCCACGGTACGCCTCCGGAGGCCCCGGGACCCGGGGTTTGACACGCCCGCCCCGCGCTCGTAGTGTTCTCCGAGTTGTCCGACGTGAGCGCCGATCCCGGTCGGTCCCCGGACAGCGATTCCGCAAGTACCCACCACTCTTCGACGAACAGTCGTGTTGTCGGCGTCGTCGTCGTGCCGGTGCGTGTGTGTTTACGGAATGAGGAATCCACGTTCGAAAGGACGCGGCCCCGATTAGCTCGGGAGCCGGGAATCCGCTAGAGTCTCACCTCGTTGAAACGGCCCAACAGCCGCGGATACACCCCCTTCTGACGGGGAATCGGAGCCCGAAAGGATCTGATAGAGTCGGAGCCGCCGGAAAGGGAAACGCGAAAGCGGGAACCTGGAAAGCGCCGAGGAAATCGGATCGAAAAGGATCTGATAGAGTCGGAAACGCAAGACCGAAGGGAAGCGCCCGGAGGAAAGCCTGAGAGAGTCTCTCGGGTGAGTACAAAGGAAGCGTCCGTTCCTTGAGAACTCAACAGCGTGCCAAAAGTCAACGCCAGATATGTTGATACCCCGACCTGATCG
>NZ_JBSICH010000054.1:0-37687 GCF_053613315.1 Streptomyces sp. JK94
TCCCCGCCGGCGCTCCGCGACTGCTGCGTCAGGCGAGTTCGGCGCCGCGTTCCGCGCCCTCCGCCTCGGACGTTGCGCTGCCCGTCGCCAGGGTGCCGCCGGAGTTCTCCAGGTGGGCCCGGACGAACCACTGGAACTGCTCCAGGTCCCTGAGCTGGCCGATCAGCAGGTCCTCCGTGGCGGGGTCGATCTTGCCGGCCTCCTCGGCCGCCGCGCGCATGCCTTCGACGACGCCGGTGTACACGACGTCCAGCGCGCCGAGGTGGGCGATGGCGTCGGCGCGTCCGATGGAGTAGTCGTCCCACTTCCGCTCGGCGACCAGCGCACCCGGCGTGCCCTGCGCCACCCCGCCGAGGGCGGCGATGCGCTCGGCCACGTCGTCGGCCATCTCGCGCACCTGGTCGACCTGCGGGTCGATCATCTCGTGCACGGCGATGAAGTGCGGTCCCACGACGTTCCAGTGCACGTGCTTGAGGGTCAGGTGCAGGTCGTTGAGGGCGTGCAGACGCAGTCGCAGCACGCCGATCAGGCGTCCGGCGGCCTCGCGCTCGATGCCCGGGACCGTGTACTTCGGGGTCAGATCGTGCGTCATGTCGGACCTCAGCTCCTCATGCGGTTTGGTACGGTCTCGCACCTGCACGACTGCCCCGCATCGGCGACGGCAGACATGCCTGGTCGGTGCCCCGAGGAGGGACGGGTCTCCCTCGACGGGGTGGGTCAATCGTCCGGATGTCCCCGGCGCACCCCCGGCTCCCGTACCTCGCGGCCGGGAGCCGGGGGTGCGCCAGGACGTCGTAAAGGCGTCGTGAAGACGCCTTCGGGGCGGCTTCAGGACGGCGGAGCCGGCAGGGGCATGGCGCCGAGTGCGCGCGCCGCGTGCACGAGGTTGGACGCCATGGCCCGGCCGGTGGACGTCGACCAGTCGTGGCCGCGGTCGTCGTCGAGGTAGTCGGGCCCGGGCCCGGGGCCGAGGTGCCAGTAGGTCCAGGCCTGCCCGGGGATCGTGTAGCCGATGTCCGCCAGCCCACCGCTGATCTCGCTGATGACGTGGTGGGCGCCGTCCTCGTTCCCGGTGACCAGCACCCCGGCGACGCGGTTGTAGGCGACGGGGCGCCGCTCGTCGTCGGTCTCGCCGAGCATGGCGTCCATGCGTTCCAGGACCCGCTGGGCGACCGAGGAAGGGCGGCCGAGCCAGGTCGGTGAAGCGATGATCAGGATCTGTGACGACAGCAGCTTCCCGTGCACGTCCGGCCAGTCGTCGCCGTCGCCCATGTCGGTCTCGACCCCGGGCTTCAGGTCCAGGTCGACGGCCCGTACGACGTCCACCTCCACGCCGTGGCCTTTCAGCGCCGCGATGACCGTGGCGGCGAGGGCCTCGGTGTTCGACGGCTGCGGGGAGGGTTTGAGGGTGCAGTTGATGACGAGTGCGCGCATACCCGACCCTCTTCCCCGCCGTGGGGTTCCGGACCGTCCGGCCGCCGGACCCTTCACCCGCCCGGACGCGGGGCGGCCGGGGCGGGGCGGGGCGAGGCGGCCGGGCTGAGGCGGCCGGGCTGAGGCGGGTGGGCGGACGGCGGCGGCTCGGCGGCCTGGGCTCAGGGCAGGGCGATGCCGTCCAGCTTCCCCTGCTTGGCGTCGTCGACGAGTGAGGAGAACTGGTCGGCGCTCATCTGCACGTGCTGGCCGAAGTCGTCGGTCAGGACGATCCGCCGCTCCGCCGGGGCGCCGGGGTCGACGAACAACCGGGGGCAGCCGCAGTCGCAGTTCGCACACGACGGAGGCGTCGATCACGGCCTGGGCCCTCGCCGCGCGCACCGGCGATCCCCAGGCCGTCGACCACTTCGTCCGCGCCCTGCACCGGGACGTCCGCCGTTACGTGACGTTCCTCGGCGCCGACCCGCAGAGCGCCGACGACCCGACCCAGGACACCTTCCTGCGGGCCCTCGGCAGCCTGCACCGCTTCGAGGGGCGTTCCTCGGCCCGTACCTGGTCGCTCTCCATCGCCCGCCGGGCGGTCGTCGACAGCATCCGGCGCGACTCCTCCCGGCCACGGACGGCGGCCACGGACGACTGGGAGTCGGCCGCCGAGCGCGTCCAGCCGCGCGGCCTGCCCGGTTTCGACGACGGCATCGCCCTCGCCGCACTCCTGGCCGCGCTCCCCGACGACCGCCGTCAGGCGTTCGTCCTCACCCAGGTGCTCGGGCTGCGGTACGCGGAGGCGGCCGACGTCAGCGAGTGCCCGGTGGGGACGGTGCGCTCGCGGGTGGCCCGCGCCCGTACCTCCCTGATCGCATGGCTGCACGACGCCGAGCGGCCGGCGGGGGCGACCGCCGCCTGACGCCCCGGCCCGGCGACGGCGTGAGCCGCTCCGCCGGGCCGGAGGGCATCGGCCGGGCCGGAGGGCGTCGGTCACCGCTCGGCCGCCCGGCCGGTGCGTGCTTCCGGCTTCACGGCTCGCCGCGGTCCACGACGCCCCGCCCCCACCCGGCGGCCTGCCGCGCGGGGTGGCGCACCGGCCCCGGAGGCCGGCGGGCGTCCTCGCGCACGGGAGGGCGTGTCCTGCGGAGGGCCCGGGGGCGGCGGGGCGGGCGGGCCGGACACCCCTGGGGGATGTGGCTCATGTGTGCCCTGTGGCCTGATTCGTCGGGACGGAAGGGGTGGGAAGACTCGCAAATTCCTTAGCGATGCCCGTGCTTGCATGGCCGCGACGAGGACGGTTCGTGAGCGCAGACCGTGAGTCGTGCACGTGGGCGAGGGGCCGGGAACGGTCCGTCAGCCGGACGTTCACCGCACGCACGGGGTGTCGACCAGTCCGCCCCGCGGGCGCGGACTTCCGCCCGACCGCGTCCTCACCGTGGCGGTGGAAAGAGGGAAGATGACCAAGCGCGCACTCATCACCGGAATCACCGGGCAGGACGGATCGTACCTGGCGGAACACCTGCTCGGCCTGGGCTACCAGGTGTGGGGGCTCTGCCGGGGACAGGCCAACCCCCGGAAGGACCGGATCGCCAAGCTGATCCCCGAACTGTCCTTCGTGGACGGCGACCTCATGGACCAGGGCAGCCTGGTGTCGGCCGTGGACCTGGTCCAGCCCGACGAGGTCTACAACCTGGGAGCCATCTCGTTCGTCCCCATGTCCTGGCAGCAGCCCGAGCTGGTGACCGAGGTCAACGGCACCGGCGTGCTGCGGATGCTGGAGGCCGTGCGGATCGTGTCGGGGCTGAGCAAGTCCTCCGGGAGCGCGAGCCGCGGCCAGATCCGCTTCTACCAGGCCTCGTCCTCCGAGATGTTCGGCAAGGTGGCGGAGAGCCCGCAACGGGAGACCACCTTCCTGCACCCGCGCAGCCCGTACGGCGTCGCCAAGACGTTCGGCCACTACATCACCCGCAACTACCGGGAGTCGTACGGGATGTACGGCGTCTCCGGCATCCTGTTCAACCACGAGTCGCCGCGACGCGGGGCCGAGTTCGTGACCCGGAAGATCTCCCTGGCGGTCGCGCAGATCAAGCTGGGCCTGCTGGACAAGCTCAGCCTCGGCAACCTCGACGCCGAGCGCGACTGGGGCTTCGCGGGCGACTACGTCCGCGCCATGCACCTGATGCTGCAGCAGGAGGAGCCGGCCGACTACGTGGTGGGCACCGGCACCATGCACAAGGTCAGCGACGCTGCCCGCATCGCGTTCGAGCACGTCGGCCTCGACTGGCGGGACCACGTGGTCGTCGACCCCGGACTCGTCCGCCCCGCCGAGGTGGAGACCCTCTGCGCCGACTCCGGCAACGCCCGCCGGGAGCTGGGCTGGAAGCCCGAGGTCGACTTCGAGGAACTGATGCGCATGATGGTCGAGTCCGACCTGCGGCAGGCCTCCCGGGAGCGGGACTACAGCCGTCTGCTCGCCACCGGCCCCGCCGGTCTGGTGGGCAACTGGTAGCGCGTCCCGTGGGCCCGGCCGTCCCGTCGCCCGGCCGCCGCCGTACCCGCGGCCGCGCGTCGGCCGCGGCCGTCACACACTAGGGATTTCCAGAGCGGCCGCCGTCGCAGACTGTGCCCATGGTCAGCGGAACTGTGTGCACGGCACGCGCACCGGGCGCGTGCTCCGGGGGAGCGGTCGGGGTCCTGCCCGTCCGCCCGCGCGCCGGGGGACCGCCACGGGGCCACCACGCGCGCCGAGGCACCCCGCCCCCGGGCGCGTGAGGCACCGGGGCGGGCGGACCGCCGCCGCGGTCGCGCTCCCGATCGTTCTCCCTCCCCCGGGCACGCCCGACGTCCCGGCGCCGTACGGCCGCCCGGGACGTCCGCCGTCCACGTCGGACCGTCAGCCGTCCGCCGGTCTTCTTCCAGATGGGTTGCGTTGAAATGGACAAGGAACAGAAGCTCCGGGACTACCTCCGCCGGGCCAGCGCCGACCTGAAGCGCTCGCGGGAGCGGGTGAGCGAGCTGGAGGCGGCGGCCACCGAGCCCATCGCGATCGTCGGGATGAGCTGCCGCTACCCGGGCGGCGTCAGCAGTCCCGAGGATCTGTGGCGGATGCTGGAGGCCGGTGAGGACGGCATCACCGGCATGCCCGCCGACCGAGGCTGGGAGACGGCCCTCGGCGACGGGCCGGCCGACTTCGCGGGCGGTTTCCTGCACGACGCGCCCGCCTTCGACCCGGACTTCTTCGGCATCTCGCCCCGCGAGGCGCTGTCCATGGACCCGCAGCAGCGGCTCCTGCTGGAAACCGGGTGGGAGGCGTTCGAACGGGCCGGCATCGACCCCGCCGGGGTGCGCGGCAGCCGCACCGGCATGTTCGTCGGCGCCATGCCGCAGGACTACCGGGTGGGCCCCGACGACGACGTGCAGGGCTTCCAGCTCACCGGCAACGCGACCAGCATCCTGTCCGGCCGCCTCTCCTACTTCTTCGGTGCCGTCGGTCCCGCCGTGACCGTCGACACCGCCTGCTCCTCCTCCCTGGTCGCGGTGCACCTGGCGGCACAGTCGCTGCGCGCGGGGGAGTGCTCCCTCGCCCTGGCCGCCGGCGTCACCGTGATGGCGAGCCCCACCACCTTCGTCGAGTTCGCCCGGCAGGGCGGCCTGGCCGGCGACGGCCGCTGCAAGTCCTTCGCCGACGCGGCCAACGGCACCGGCTGGTCCGAGGGCGTGGGCGTGCTCGTCCTGGAACGGCTCTCCGAGGCCCGCCGCAACGGCCACCGCGTCCTGGCGGTGGTCCGCGGCTCCGCGGTCAACCAGGACGGCGCCTCCAACGGCCTGACCGCCCCCAACGGCCCCTCCCAGCGGCGTGTCATCGAGGCGGCCCTGGTCAACGCCCGGCTGACCGCCGCCGACGTCGACGCGGTGGAGGCCCACGGCACCGGCACCGTCCTCGGTGACCCCGTCGAGGCACAGGCCCTCCTGGCCACCTACGGCCAGGGCCGCGATCCCGAACGCCCGCTGCTGCTGGGGTCCGTGAAGTCCAACATCAGCCACACCCAGGCCGCCGCCGGCATCGCCGGCATCATCAAGATGGTCATGGCGATGCGCCACGACCTGCTGCCCCGCACCCTGCACGTGGACCGGCCCTCCGGCCACGTCGACTGGACCGAGGGCGCCGTCCGGCTGCTCACCGAACCCACCGCCTGGCCGGCCCGGCACGGTGCACCGCGCCGGGCCGGCGTCTCCTCCTTCGGCCTGTCCGGCACCAACGCGCACACCATCATCGAGGAGGCCCCGGCCGAGCGGCCCGCCGACGCGGAGGAGAACGGGGCAGCCGCACCCGCCGTCGAGGCCGGCGCACTGCCCTGGCTGCTGTCCGGCCGCACCCCCGAGGCACTGCGCGCCCAGGCCACCCGGCTCCTGGACCACCTGTCCGCGCACCCGGGCGTGCCCGCCCTGGACGTGTCCCACGCCCTGGCCACCACCCGCTCCGCCTTCGAGCACCGGGCGGCGTTCACCGCCACCGGCCGGGACACCGCCGTCGCCGCCCTCACCGCGCTGGCCGCGGGAGAGGACGCCCCCGGCCTGCGCACCCACCAGCTGCGCGGCCGTACCAAGCTCGCCGTGCTCTTCTCCGGCCAGGGCTCCCAGCGGCCGGGCATGGGGCGCGAACTGTACGCCCGCTTCCCCGCCTTCGCGCAGGCCCTCGACGAGGTGCTCGGCCACCTCGACGCCGGCCTCGGGCGCCCGCTGCGCCCCCTGATGTTCGCCGAGGAGGGCAGCGCCGAGGCGGCCCTGCTCGACCGCACCGAGTACGCCCAGCCCGCCCTGTTCGCCCTCGAAGTGGCCCTCTACCGGCTCGTCGAGTCCTTCGGCGTCACCCCCGACCACCTCGCCGGACACTCCGTCGGGGAGATCGCCGCCGCCCACGTGGCCGGCGTGTTCTCCCTGGAGGACGCCTGCACCCTGGTCCTCGCGCGCGGCCGGCTCATGCAGGCGCTGCCCGAGGGCGGCGCCATGGCCTCCCTGGAGGCCACCGAGGACGAGGTCGCCCCGCTCCTGGCCGCACACCCCGGGCAGGTCTCGGTGGCCGCCGTCAACGGCCCCCGGGCCGTGGTCGTCGCCGGCGAGCGCGGCGCGGTCGAGGACGTCGCCTCGCGCATCGCCGCCCTGGGGCGCCGCACCCGCCGGCTGCGGGTCTCGCACGCCTTCCACTCACCGCTCATGGAGCCCATGCTGGAGGAGTTCCGGGCGGTCGTCGCCGGACTCTCCCCGCAGGCCCCCACCATCCCGGTCGTCACCCACCTGACCGGCGCGCCCGCCACCGTCGAGCAGCTGACCTCCGCCGACCACTGGACCGACCACGTCCGGCACGCGGTCCGCTTCGCCGACGGCGTCTCCTGGCTCGCCGGCCACGGCACGGGCCTGTTCCTCGAACTCGGCCCCGACGCCACGCTCGCCGCCCTGACCCGCACCGTCCTGGACGACCAGGGACACGACCGGGCCGCCGTGCTGCCCGCGCTGCGCAAGGACCGCCCCGAGGCCACCGCCCTCACCGAGGCCGCCACCGGCCTGTACCTGCGAGGCACCGCCCTGCGCTGGAAGGGCTGGTTCGAGGGCACCGGCGCCGCCCGCGCCGACCTGCCCACCTACGCCTTCCAGCACCGCCGCTTCTGGCCCAGGGCTGTCACCGGGCCCACCGGCGACCTGCGCTCCGCGGGGCTCGGCGCCGCCCACCACCCGCTGCTCGCCGCCGCCGTCACCCTCGCCAACTCCGACGGCCTGCTCCTCACCGGCCGCCTGTCGGTGCGCACCCACCCCTGGCTCGCCGACCACGCCGTGCGCGGCACCGTACTGCTGGCGGGCACCGCCTTCCTGGAACTGGCCGTGCGGGCCGGCGACGAGGTCGGCTGCGAGCGGGTCGAGGACCTCGCCCTGGCTGCGCCGCTCGCGCTGCCCGAGGACGGCGGGGTGCAGGTCCAGGTGTGGATCGGCAGCCCCGACGAGACCGGCCGCCGGCCCCTGAGCCTGTACTCCCGCCCCGACGGCGAGGAGGACAGGCCTTGGACGCAGCACGCCGAGGGCACCCTCGCCCCCGGCGCCCACCCCTCCGGGGAGACGGAGGAGTTCGACGCCACCGTCTGGCCGCCCGCCGGCGCCGAAAGTGTCGCGCTCGACGGCTTCTACGACGGCCTGGCCGACGCCGGCTTCTCCTACGGACCCGCCTTCCGCGGCCTGCGCGCCGTCTGGCGGCGCGGCGAGGAGACCTTCGCCGAGGTCGCCCTCGAGGCGGGACCGGCCGGCGACGCCGCCGCCTTCGGTCTTCACCCTGCGCTGCTCGACGCCGCCCTGCACGCCACCGCCCTCGCACCGCTGGGCGAGGACGCCCGGGGCGGGCTGCCCTTCGCCTGGCAGGACGTGACCCTGCACGCGAGCGGCGCCACCGAGGCCCGGGTCCGTATCACCGCGGCCGGCGACGACGCCGTCGCCCTGTCCCTCGCCGACACCACCGGCGCGCCCCTCGCCTCGGTCGGCTCGCTGGTGCTGCGCTCCGCCCCCGACGCCCGCGGAGCCGCCGCCTCCGCACTGGGACGGGACGCTCTGTTCGCCCTCGACTGGGTGCGGGTGCCCGGCACCGCGGGGGAGGCCCGCCCCGGCGCCGTCGGCCTGCTCGGCGCCGACCCGTACCACCTGGGCGCCGCCCTCACGGACGCCGGGACGCCGGTCGCCGCCCTCACCGGGGACGGCCCCGCCCTCGGCGCCGGCACGCCCGAGCTGGTGCTCACCTGCCTCACGGGCGACGGCGACGACGTCCCGGCCGCGGTGCACAGCCTCACCGCGCGCGCCCTCACCCGGCTCCAGGAGTGGCTCGCCGCGGACATCCCCCACGGCTCCCGCCTGGTCTTCGTCACCCGGGGCGCGGTCCCCGCGGGCGGGACGGGCGTCACCGACCCCGCCGCCGCGGCCGTCTGGGGCCTCGTGCGCTCCGCCCAGACCGAACACCCCGGCCGCTTCGCCCTGCTCGACCTCGACCCCGGGGCACCCGTGGGCGACGCGCCCGCCGCCCTCACCGCCGCCCTGACCGCCGACGAACCGCAGACCGCCCTCCGCGACGGCACGGTGCTCGGCGCCCGCCTCGCCCGGGTCCGCCCCGGCGACGGCGACGCCGCCACACCCTGGAACCCCGAGGGCACCGTGGTCGTCACCGGCGGCACCGGCGGTCTGGGCGCCGTACTCGCCCGCCACCTGGTCACCGCACACGGCGTACGGCACCTGCTGCTCGCCACACGCCGCGGCCCCGACGCCCCCGGCGCCGCCGGACTCTCCGCCGAACTGCGGGAGTCCGGAGCCGAGGTGACCCTCGCGACCTGTGACGTGAGCGACCCGGAGGCGGTGCGCCGGCTGTTCGCCTCCGTGCCCGCCGACCACCCGGTCACCGGCGTCGTGCACACCGCGGGCACCCTCGACGACGGCCTCGTGGAGTCCCTGACCGAGGAGCGCCTGACCGCCGTCCTGCGGCCCAAGGCGGATGCCGTGTGGCACCTGCACCAGGCCACCCGCGACCTGGACCTCGCCGCGTTCGTGGTGTTCTCCTCCCTCGCCGGCACCACCGGCGCCCCCGCCCAGGCCAACTACGCCGCGGGCAACGCCTTCCTGGACGCCGTGGCCGGCCTGCGCCGGGACGCGGGCCTGCCCGGCCTCTCCCTGGGCTGGGGCCCCTGGGTGCCCACCGGCGGCATGACGGGAGAACTGTCCGAGCAGGAGCTGGAGCGCATGTCCCGCTCCGGCACGCCCCCGCTCACCGCCGAGCAGGGCCTCGCGCTCTTCGACGCCGCCCTCACCCTGCCCCGCGCCGCCGTCGTCCCCGCCCGCCTGGACCTCGCCGTCCTGCGCGGTCACGGCGAGGTGCCGCCGCTGCTGCGCGGTCTGATCCGCACCCGGACCCGCCGCACGGTGCGCACCGGCTCCGAGGCGGCCCTCGGCCTGGCCCAGCGGCTGGCCCGGCTCGACGAGGAGGCCCGCACCGAAACCGTCGTCGACCTGGTCCGCACTCAGACGGCCACCGTGCTCGGACACGCCTCCGCACACGACATCGACCCCGAACGGCCCTTCCAGGAGCTGGGGTTCGATTCGCTGACCGCCGTGGAACTGCGCAACCGGCTGGCCGCGGCCACCGGCCTGCGCACCTCCGCGACCGTCATCTTCGACTACCCGACCGTCGCCGCCCTCGCCGGCCACCTCCTGCGGGAACTGACCGACACCGCTCCCGAGACCGCCGCGCCCGACGCCGGCCCGCAGGCCCGCGCACGCTCGACGGCCGCCACCGCCGACGACCCGATCGTGGTCGTCGGCATGAGCTGCCGCTACCCCGGCGGCGTCACCTCCCCCGACGACCTGTGGCGCCTGGTGACCGAGGGCACCGACGCCATCGGCGGACTGCCCGCCAACCGCGGCTGGGACCTCGACCACCTCTACCACCCCGACCCGGACCACCCCGGCACCTCGTACACCCGCCACGGCGGCTTCCTGCACGACGCGGGCGAGTTCGACGCCGGCTTCTTCGGCATGAGCCCGCGCGAGGCGCTCGCCACCGACTCCCAGCAGCGCCTGCTCCTGGAGGCCTCCTGGACGGCCTTCGAGCACGCCGGGATCGACCCGGTGTCCCTGCGCGGCAGCCGTACCGGCGTCTTCGCCGGCGTCATGTACAGCGACTACTCGGCGACGCTCGCCGACGAGCGCTTCGAGGGCCACCAGGGCAGCGGCACCGCCCCCAGCATCGCCTCCGGGCGCGTCTCCTACGCCCTGGGCCTGGAGGGCCCGGCGGTCACCGTCGACACCGCCTGCTCCTCCTCCCTGGTCGCGATGCACTTCGCGATGCAGGCGCTGCGCGCCGGGGAGTGCTCGCTGGCCCTGGCCGGCGGCGTCACCGTGATGTCCACCCCGACCTCCCTGATCGAGTTCTCCCGCCAGCGCGGCCTGGCGCCCGACGGCCGCTGCAAGGCCTTCTCCGACGAGGCCGACGGCGTCGGCTGGTCCGAGGGCGTCGGCGTGCTGGTCCTGGAGCGCCTGTCCGACGCCCGGCGCAACGGCCACCGCGTCCTGGCCGTCGTCCGGGGTTCGGCCGTCAACCAGGACGGCGCCTCCAACGGCCTGACCGCCCCCAACGGCCCCTCCCAGCAGCGCGTCATCCGCCAGGCCCTCGACGCCGCCGGCCTGACCACCGCCGACGTGGACGCCGTCGAGGCGCACGGCACCGGCACCCCCCTCGGCGACCCCATCGAGGCCCAGGCCCTGCTCGCCACCTACGGCCAGGACCGCGACCCCGAACGACCGCTGCTGCTCGGCTCCGTCAAGTCGAACATCGGCCACACCCAGGCCGCCGCCGGTGCCGCCGGCGTCATCAAGATGATCCAGGCGATGCGCCACGGCGAGCTGCCGCGCACCCTGCACGCCGGCGAACCCTCCCGGCACGTCGACTGGGAGACGGGCGCGGTCGCCCTCGTCCACGAGCACACCCCCTGGCCCGAGACCGGCCGCCCCCGCCGCGCCGCCGTCTCCTCCTTCGGCATCAGCGGCACCAACGC
The DNA here is from genome assembly GCF_053613315.1 of Streptomyces sp. JK94. Taxonomy (NCBI): domain Bacteria; kingdom Bacillati; phylum Actinomycetota; class Actinomycetes; order Kitasatosporales; family Streptomycetaceae; genus Streptomyces; species Streptomyces sp. JK94. The sequence continues at coordinate 10,995 of NZ_JBSICH010000054.1, forward strand.
GCACGTCGTCCTCGAACAGGGCGAGCCCGCGAAGGCCCCGGAACCCACCGAGACCGGCCACACCCGTGCCGCGGCCGTCCTGCCCTGGACCCTGTCCGGCCGCACCCGCCCCGCGCTGCGCGCCCAGGCCGCCCGCCTCCTCGCCCACCTCGACTCCCGCCCCGCCGCCACCCCCGCCGACGTCACCCTGTCGCTGGCCACCACCCGCCCGGCCTTCGAGCAGCGCGCCGTCGTCGTCGGCACCGCCGAGGACGCCCGCCGCGCCCTGGCCGCGCTGGCCGCCGACCGCACCGACCCGGCGCTGGTCCTCGGCGAGACGGGCGGCGCGGGCCGCACCGCGCTGCTCTTCACCGGCCAGGGCAGCCAGCGCCCCGGCACCGGCCGCGAACTGTACGAGCGCCACCCGGTGTTCGCCGAGGCACTCGACGAGGTCGTCGCCCACCTCGACCCGCTGCTCGTCGACGCCCCCGCCGGCACCCCGCACGGCTCACTGAAGGACGTGCTGTTCGCCGAGGAGGGCACCCCCGGCGCCGCCGCCCTGTACGAGACCGGCTGGACCCAGCCCGCCCTGTTCGCGCTGGAGACCGCCCTGTACCGGCTCGTCCGCTCCTGGGGCGTGCGCCCCGGCGTGCTGCTCGGCCACTCCATCGGCGGGATCAGCGCCGCCCACGCCGCGGGCGTCCTGTCCCTGGCGGACGCCTGCGCCCTGGTCGCCGCCCGCGCCCGCCTCATGCAGGCCCTCCCCGAGGGCGGCGCCATGTGGTCGCTCCAGGCGTCCGAGGAGGAGGTGCTGCCGCTCCTGGCGGGCCTGGAGGACCGCGTCTCCCTGGCCGCCGTCAACGGGCCCTCGGCCGTCGTCGTCTCCGGCGACGAGGAGCCCGCCGGGCGCATCGCCGCCCACTTCGCCGACCGCGGCCGCACCACCCGCCGCCTGCGGGTCAGCCACGCCTTCCACTCGCCCCGCACGGACGCCGTGCTGGACGCCTTCCGCGAGGTCGCCGAGGGCCTGACCTACCACCGGCCCACCGTGCCCGTGGTCTGCGACCTCACCGGCCGCCCGGCCGAGGGCGACGACCTGCGCACCGCCGAGTACTGGGTGCGGCACGCGCGGTCCACCGTCCGGTTCGCCGACGCGGTGCGCGCCGCCCACCAGGCCGGCGCCGCCACCTTCCTGGAGATCGGCCCCGGCGGCTCCCTGTGCGCCGCCGCCCAGGACGCCCTCGGCGACGACGCGGACACCGACGCCGTCCCGCTGCTGCGCACCGGCCGCCCGGAGGACGAGTCCGCCCTCACCGCACTGGCCCGCCTGCACGTGCGCGGTGTCCGCGTCGACTGGGCCGCCGTCCACCGGGGCACCGGCGCCACCCCCGTCGAACTGCCCACCTACGCCTTCCAGCACGAGACGTACTGGCCGGACACCACCGCGCCCACCGCCCGCCGTACCGCCGACGCCGCCGACCCGGCCGACGCCGCACTGTGGACCGCCGTCGAGTCCGGCGACGCCGCCGGGCTGGCCGGGCTGCTCGGCCTGCGCGACGAGGAGCACGCCTCCCTCTACGCGCTGCTGCCGTCCCTGTCGTCCTGGCGGCGTGCCCGCCAGGAGCGGACCGTCCTGGACGCCGCCCGCTACCGGGTCGCCTGGCACCCCGCGGGCACCGCGGGCGCCCCCGTCCTGGACGGCACCTGGCTCGCCGTCACCACGGCCCCCTCCCGCGCCGACGGGGACACCGGTCCCGGCGCGGACCCCGACGAGGCCGCGGAGGTCCTCGACGCCCTGCGCGGCCACGGCGCCGTCGTCCGGCACCTCGTCCTGGACGACACCCACCTCGACCGCGACCGCCTCGCCGGGGCCCTGCGCGCCGCCGCCGAGACCGCGGCCGACGACGGCGCGGGCCTCAGCGGCGTCCTCTCCCTGCTGCCGCTCGGCGACCCGGCCCGCCCCGAGGGCCTGCCCACCGGCTTCGCCCTCGGCGTCGTCCTCGCCCAGGCCCTCGGCGACACCGGCGTCACCGCCCCGCTGTGGACGGTGACCCGCGGCGCCGTCACCACCGGCCCCGGCGACCTGCTGACCCACCCCGCCCGGGCAGCCGCCTGGGGCCTGGGCCGGGTCGCCGCCCTGGAGCGCCCCGAGCAGTGGAGCGGCCTGGTCGACCTGCCCGGGGTCCTCGACGCCCCCGCCGTCCAGCGCCTGGTCAGCGTGCTCGCCACCCACGAGGGCGAGGACCAGCTCGCCGTGCGCGCCGACGGCACCCTCGCCCGCCGCGTCGTGCGCCACCCCGGCGACGACCTGCCCCGGGAGGACGAGTTCACCGCCTCCGGCACCGTCCTGATCACCGGCGGCACCGGCGGCCTCGGCGCCGAGACCGCCCGCTGGCTCGCCCGGTCCGGTGCCGCCCACCTGATTCTCACCGGCCGCCGCGGCTCCGACGCCCCCGGCGCCGCCGGACTCCGCGCCGAACTGGAGGAACTCGGCGCCCGCGTCACCCTCGTCGCCTGCGACGCCGCCGACCGCGGCGCGCTGGCCGCCGTACTCGACGGCGTGCCCGAGGACGCGCCCCTCACCGGTGTGGTGCACGCCGCCGGCGTCGGCCAGGCCGCCCCGCTGGCCGCCACCCCGCTGGACGAGGTCGCCGCGGCGATGGCCGCCAAGACCCTCGGCGCCGCCCACCTCGACGCCCTGCTCGGCGACCGCGACCTGGACTTCTTCATCCTGGTCTCCTCCGTCGCCGGCGTGTGGGGCAGCGCGGGGCAGAGCGCCTACGCCGCCGCCAACGCCTACCTCGACGCGCTCGCCGAGAACCGCCGCTCCCGCGGCCTCACCGCCACCTCCGTCGCCTGGGGACCCTGGGCCGAGGTCGGCATGGCCAGCGCCCACCGCTCGGTCTCCGAGGGCATCGAGCGCACCGGCCTGCGGCTCCTGCGGCCGGCCACCGCCATGGCCGAGCTGCGCCGTGCCGTCGTACGCGGCGAGAGCGCCGTCACCGTCGCCGACGTCGACTGGGAGCAGTACCACCCGGTCTTCACCGCCGCCCGCGCCAGCCGCCTGTTCGACGCGATCGACTCCGTCGCCGCCCTGGGCGTCCCCGGCACCCCGGGCCCCTCCGGCACGGCCACCGAACTGGCCGGACGGCTCGGCGGCCTCACCGCCGAGGAACAGGAGCGGCTGCTGCTCGACCTGGTGCGCTCCGAGGCCGCCGTCGTCCTCGGCCACACCTCCGCCGAGGGCGTCCCCGCCAAGCGCGCCTTCCGCGACGCCGGCTTCGACTCCCTGACCGCGGTGGAACTGCGCAAGCGGCTCGCCGCCCTCACCGGGCTCACCCTGCCCACCACGCTGGTCTTCGACTACCCGAACCCGGTCGCCCTCGCCCGCCACCTGCGCGGCGAACTCCTGGGCACCGCCGGCCCCGCCGAGCCCGCCGCCGGACCCGGCGCGACCGACGAGCCCATCGCCATCATCGGCATGAGCTGCCGCTTCCCCGGCGGCGTCCGCTCCGCCGACGCGTTCTGGCGGCTGGTCGCCGACAGCACCGACGCCATCTCCGAGTTCCCCGTCAACCGCGGCTGGGACGCGGACGCCCTGTACGACCCCGACCCCGACCGGGCCGGCACCACGTACTCCACGCGGGGCGGCTTCCTGCACGACGCGGGCGAGTTCGACGCCGGCTTCTTCGGCATCTCGCCGCGCGAGGCCCTGGCCATGGACCCGCAGCAGCGCCTGCTCCTGGAGACCACCTGGGAGGCGTTCGAGCACGCCGGCATCGACCCCGCCTCGGTGCACTCCACGCCCACCGGCACCTTCATCGGCTCCACCTACCAGGACTACGGCGTCGGCATGGACGACGGCTCCGCGGGCCACGTCGTCACCGGCTCCAGCCCCAGCGTCCTGTCCGGGCGCCTGGCCTACACCTTCGGCCTGGAGGGCCCGGCGGTCACCGTCGACACCGCCTGCTCCTCCTCCCTGGTCGCGCTGCACCTGGCCTGCCAGTCGCTGCGCAACGGCGAGTCCACCCTCGCCCTGGCCGGCGGCGCCACCGTCATGACCAACCCGATGCCGTTCATCGCCTTCAGCCGGCAGCGGGCCCTCGCCCGGGACGGCCGCTGCAAGGCCTTCTCCGAGGGCGCCGACGGCATGACCCTGGCCGAGGGCATCGGCATGCTCGTCCTGGAGCGCCTCTCCGACGCCCGCCGCAACGGCCACGAGGTCCTCGCCGTCGTCCGCGGCTCCGCCATCAACCAGGACGGCGCCTCCAACGGCCTGACCGCCCCCAACGGCCCCTCCCAGGTCCGCGTCATCCGCCAGGCCCTGAACGCCGCCGGCCTGACCACCGCCGACGTGGACGCCGTCGAGGCCCACGGCACCGGCACCGCCCTCGGCGACCCCATCGAGGCCCAGGCCCTGCTCGCCACCTACGGCCAGGACCGCGACCCCGAGCACCCGCTGCTGCTCGGCTCGGTGAAGTCCAACATCGGCCACACCCAGTCCGCCGCGGGCGTCGCCGGCGTCATCAAGATGGTCCAGGCCATGCGCCACGGCGAACTGCCGCGCACCCTGCACGCCGAGGAGCCCTCCAGCCACATCGACTGGTCCGGCGGCGCCGTCCGCCTGATCACCGAGAACACCGGGTGGAGCCGGACCGACCGCCCACTGCGCTGCGCCGTCTCCTCCTTCGGCATCAGCGGCACCAACGCGCACACCGTCCTGGAGCAGGCACCCCCGGTCCAGGAACCCGCCACGGACCCCGAGCCCACCCTCCCGGCGGGCGGCACCCTGCCCTGGATCCTGTCCGCCGCCACCCCCGCCGCCCTGCGCGAACAGGCCGCCAACCTCGCCGCACACGTCACCACCGACCCCGCGCCGCACCCCGGCGACGTCGGCCACACCCTGATCACCGCCCGCTCCGTCCTGACGCACCGGGCCGTCGCCCTCGGCCCGGACCTCACCGAACTCGCCGACGCCCTCACCGCGTTCGGCGCCGGCGAAGCCACCGCCCGGGTCGTCCAGGGCACCGCCGACACCGACGGGCGCACCGTGTTCGTCTTCCCCGGCCAGGGCTCCCAGTGGGCCGGCATGGGCGCCGAACTCCTCGACACCTCACCCGTCTTCGCCGAACGCTTCCACGAGTGCGCCGCCGCCCTGGCCGCGTACACCGACTGGTCCCTCACCGACGTGATCCGCCGGGCGGACGGCGCCCCCTCCCTGGACCGCGTCGACGTCGTCCAGCCCGCCACCTGGGCCGTGATGGTCTCCCTCGCGCAGCTGTGGCGCGCCCACGGCGTCACCCCCGACGCCGTGATCGGCCACTCCCAGGGCGAGATAGCCGCCGCCGTCGTCTGCGGCGCCCTCTCCCTGGAGGACGGCGCCCGCGTGGTCGCCCTGCGCTCCCAGGCCATCCGCCGCGTCCTGGCCGGGGCGGGCGGCATGATGTCCGTCCAGGTGCCGGCCGCCGAGGCCGAGGAGTACCTGGTCCCGTACGACGGCGCGGTGTCCGTCGCCGCCGTCAACGGGCCCCGCTCGGTGGTCCTGGCCGGCACCCCCCAGGCCCTGGACGCCCTCCAGACCGAGTTCGCCGCCCGCGGCCTGCGCGCCCGCCGGATCGCCGTGGACTACGCCTCCCACTCGCCGCAGGTCGAACGCATCGAGGCGGAACTCCTCGACGTGCTCGCCCCGGTGACGCCCCGCACCCCCCGCCTGCCCTTCCACTCCACCGTCACCGGCGAACTCCTCGACACCGCCCGCACGGACGCCGCCTACTGGTACCGCAACCTGCGGCAGACCGTCCGCTTCGAGGAGACCGTCCGCGCCCTGCTCGACACCGAGCACACCGTCTTCGTCGAGATCAGCCCGCACCCGGTGCTGACCATGGCCGTCCAGGCCACCGCCGAGGACACCGGCCGGCAGGTCGCCGCCGTCGGCACCCTGCGCCGCGACCAGGGCGGCACCGCCCGCTTCCTCACCTCCCTCGCCGAGCAGTGGGTCCGCGGCGGACGCGCCGACTGGAGCGCCGTCTACACCGGCACCGGCGCCCGCACGACACCCCTGCCCACGTACGCCTTCCAGCGCGAGCACCTGTGGGCCCTCGCCGGCCGCCCGCACGGCGGCGGCGCGGGGGACCCGGCCGACGCCGAGTTCTGGAGCGAGGTCGAGCAGGAGGACGTGGACTCCCTCGCCTCCCGGCTCCACCTGGACCGCGACGCGCTCGCCCCGCTGCTGCCCGCCCTGTCCACCTGGCGCAAGGAGCGGCGCGACCGCTCCACCGCCGGCTCCTGGCGCTACCGCGCCACCTGGAAGCCGCTCGGCACGCTGCCCGACGCCGCCCCGGACGGCACCTGGCTGCTCGTCACCGCCGACGGCACCGACCCGGCGTACGCCGGCTTCGTCACGGACACCCTGACCACGCACGGCGCCCAGGTGCTGCCCCTCGCGCTCACCGCCGCCGACACCGATCGGGACGCCCTCGCGGACCGCCTGCGCGCCCTGTGCGCCGGGCCGGCCCCCACCGGCGTGGTCTCGCTGCTCGCCGACGCCGAGGACACCGGAGCCGCCCACCCGGTGCTGACCACCGGCCTCGCGCTGAGCGTGGTCCTGGTCCAGGCGCTCGGCGACGCCGCGATCGACGCGCCCCTGTGGGTCCTCACCAGGGGTGCCGTCTCCACCGGCCGCGCCGACCGCCTCACCCGGCCCGCCCAGGCCATGGTCCAGGGCCTGTCCTGGACGGCCGCCCTGGAACACCCGGAGCGCTGGGGCGGCACCGTCGACCTGCCCGACACACCGGACCGGCGGGCCGGCGAACGGCTCGCCGCCCTGCTGGCCGGCGCCACCGGCGAGGACCAGCTCGCCGTGCGCCCCACCGGCGTCCTCGCCCGCCGCATCACCCCCGCCCCCGCCCCCGCGGGCACCGGCTCCTGGACCCCGCGCGGCACCGTCCTGGTCACCGGCGGCACCGGCACCCTCGGCCCGCACCTGGCCCGCTGGCTCGCCGACCAGGGCGCCCGCGACCTGGTGCTCACCAGCCGCCGCGGCGCGGACGCCGCCGGCGCCGCCGAACTGGTCGCCGAACTCGCCGAGCGGGGCTGCGCCGTGACCGTCGCCGCCTGCGACGTCCGCGACCGCGACGCCGTCGCCGCCCTCCTGGACCGGCTCGCCGCCGAGGGCCGCACGGTGCGCAGCGTCTTCCACACCGCCGCCGTCATCGAGCTGCAGTCCATCGAGGAGACCAGCCTCGACGCGTTCGCCAGGGTCGTGCACGCCAAGACCGCCGGCGCCGCACACCTGGACGAACTCCTCGACGACGACCAGCTCGACGCGTTCGTGCTGTACTCCTCCACCGCCGGCATGTGGGGCAGCGGCCGGCACGCCGCATACGTCGCCGCCAACGCCCACCTCAACGCCCTCGCCGAACACCGGCGCGCCCGCGGCGCCCGGGGCACCGCGGTCTCCTGGGGCATCTGGGCCGACGACATGAAGCTCGGCCGGGTCGATCCCGGCCAGATCCGGCGCAGCGGCCTGGAGTTCATGGACCCCCAGCTGGCCCTGACCGCCCTGCGGCAGGTCCTCGACGGTGACGAGGGCGCGCTGGCCGTCGCCGACGTCGACTGGGACCGCTACCACCCGGTCTTCACCTCCTCGCGCCCCACCGACCTCTTCGCGGAGGTGCCCGAGGTCCGCAGGATCACCGAGGAGAGCGCGGCCCGTTCCGCCGGGGGCGGCGAGTTCACCGCCCGGCTGCGCGCCCTGCCCGCCGGCGAGCAGGACCGCCTCCTGCTCGACCTGGTGCGCTCCGAGGCCGCCACCGTCCTCGGCCACGCCTCCCCGGAGGTGCTGTCCGAGCGGCGCGCCTTCCGCGACGTCGGCTTCGACTCGCTCACCGCCGTCGACCTGCGCAACCGGCTCGCCACGGTCACCGGCCTCACCCTGCCCAGCACCCTGGTGTTCGACTACCCGGACCCGCTCACCCTCGTCGGGCACCTGCGCGAGCTGATCGGCGGGCCCGCCACCGGCACCGGCGGCCCCGTCCGCACCGCGGCCGCCGCCGACGAACCCATCGCCATCGTCGCCATGAGCTGCCGCTTCCCCGGCGGCGTCACCTCCCCCGAGGCCCTGTGGGACCTCGTCGCGGCCGGCGCCGACGCCATCACCGGCTTCCCCGCCGACCGCGGCTGGGACGCGGACGCCCTGTACGACCCCGACCCCGACCGGCCCGGCACCACCTACTCCACGCAGGGCGGCTTCCTGCACGACGTGGCCGACTTCGACGCCGGCTTCTTCGGCATCTCGCCGCGCGAGGCCCTGGCCATGGACCCGCAGCAGCGGCTCCTGCTGGAGACCGGCTGGGAGGTCATGGAACGCGCCGGGATCGACCCCGCGACCCTGCGCTCCAGCCGCACCGGCACCTTCATCGGCGCCAGCTACCAGGACTACACGGCCGGCGGCGCCGGCTCCGAGGGCGCCGAGGGCCACCTGATCACCGGCACCATCTCCAGCGTGATGTCCGGGCGCCTGGCCTACACCTTCGGCCTGGAGGGCCCGGCGGTCACCCTGGACACCGCCTGCTCCTCCTCCCTGGTGGCACTGCACCTGGCCTGCCAGTCGCTGCGCAACGGCGAGTCCACCCTCGCCCTGGCCGGCGGCGTCAGCGTCATGGCCACCCCGCAGGCCTTCACCGGCTTCAGCCGCCAGCGCGCCATGGCCCCCGACGGCCGCTGCAAGGCCTACGCCGAGGGCGCCGACGGCATGAGCCTGGCCGAGGGCGTCGGCCTGGTCCTGGTCGAGCGCCTGTCCGACGCCCGCCGCAACGGCCACCCCGTCCTCGCCGTGATCCGCGGCTCCGCCGTCAACCAGGACGGCGCCTCCAACGGCCTGACCGCCCCCAACGGCCCCTCCCAGGCCCGCGTCATCCGTCAGGCGCTCGCCGACGCCGGGCTCACCCCGGGAGAGGTGGACGTCGTCGAGGGCCACGGCACCGGCACCGCCCTCGGCGACCCCATCGAGGCGCAGGCGCTGCTCGCCACCTACGGCCAGGACCGGCCCGGCGACCGGCCGCTGCTGCTCGGTTCGGTGAAGTCCAACATCGGCCACACCCAGATGGCCTCCGGCATCGCCGGTGTCATGAAGACGGTCATGGCGATGCGCCACGGGACCGTCCCGCGCACCCTGCACGTGGACGCCCCCTCCCGCCACGTCGACTGGACCTCCGGCGCCATCGACCTGGCCACCGAGACCGTGCCCTGGCCCGAGACCGGCCGCCCGTACCGGGCGGGCATCTCCTCCTTCGGCCTGTCCGGCACCAACGTCCACACCATCGTCGAGCAGGCCCCCGGGCAGCCGGAGCCCGCCGCGGCCCCGGAGCCCGCCGCAGCCGGCCCGGACACGCTGCCCGCGGGCGTCCCCGTGGTGCTGTCCGCCCGTACCGCCGACGCCCTGCGCGAGCAGGCCGCCCGTCTCCTCGACCACCTGACGGACCACCCGGAGCTGCCGCTGGTGGACGTGGCCCACTCGCTGGCCACCACCCGTGCCGCCCTGGAACACCGGGCCGCCGTCCTGACCGACGACCGGCGCGGACTGGAGCGTGCGCTGACCGCGCTGCGCGACGGCACCCCCGACACCTCCCTGGCCGCCGGCACCCCGGCGCGGGGCGGTCTGGCCTTCCTCTTCACCGGGCAGGGCAGCCAGCGCGCCGCCGTGGGACGCGGGCTGTACGAGCGCCATCCCGTCTTCGCCGACGCCCTGGACGCCGTACTGACCCGCTTCGACCAGGAACTCGACCGTCCGCTGCGCGAGGTCCTCTTCGCACCGGAGGGCACCGAGGAGGCCGCCCTCCTGCACGACACCGCCTACACGCAGCCCGCCCTCTTCGCCCTCGAAGTGGCCCTGTACCGGCTCGTGGAGTCCTGGGGCGTCGTCCCCGACGGCGTGGCGGGCCACTCCGTCGGAGAGATCGCCGCCGCCCACGTCGCCGGAGTGTTCTCCCTGGAGGACGCCTGCACCCTCGTCGCCGCACGCGGCCGCCTCATGGCCGCGCTCCCGGCCGGCGGCGCCATGGTCGCCGTCGAGGCCGCCGAGGACGAGGTGCTGCCCCTCCTGGCGGGCCTGGCGGACCGGGTCTGCCTCGCCGCCGTCAACGGCCCCCGCTCCGTGGTGATCGCGGGCGACGAGGAAGAGGTCGCCGGCGTCGCCGCCCGCCTCGCCGCGGACGGCCGCCGCACCCGCGCCCTGCGGGTCAGCCACGCCTTCCACTCGCCGCGCATGGACGCCATGCTCGACGACTTCGCCCGCGTCGCCCGCACCCTCACCTACGAGGCGCCGCTGCTGCCCGTGGTCTCCACCGTCACCGGCGACCTCGCCACCGCCGGGGAACTGTGCACACCGGAGTACTGGGTGCGCCAGGTCCGCGCCACCGTCCGGTTCGCCGACGCGGTACGCACCCTGGACCGCCGGGGCGCCACCTCCTACCTGGAACTCGGCCCCGACGGCACCCTGACCGCCGCGACCCGCGCGATCCTCGACGGCGACGGCGACGGCGACGGCGGCCGGGTGGACGGCACCGCACCCGTCACCGCCGTCCCCGCGCTGCGCCGCGACCGCGACGAAGTGCCCGGCCTCACCGCGGCCCTCGCCGCCCTGTACGTGCGGGGCACCGGCGTCGACTGGAGCGGCACCCTGCTCGGCACCGGCGCACGACGCGTCGACCTGCCGACGTACGCCTTCCAGCGCAGCCGCTACTGGCCCGACACCACCTCCGCCCCGGTCACCCCCGACGCAAGCGCCGACGGCGGCGCGGACGCCGCCTTCTGGGCCGCCGTGGAGCGCGGCGACCTGCCGGCGCTCGGCGCCGACCTCGGCCTGGACGAGGAGACGCTGTCCGCACTGGTGCCCGCCCTGTCCTCGTGGCGGCGCCGCCGCACCGAACGGGCCGCCGCCGACGACCGCCGCCACCGGATCGTGTGGAAGCCGCTGGACGGCGCCCCCACCGGCCGGCCCGACGGCACCTGGCTGGTCCTGCGCCCGGCCGACGGCCCCGCCCCCGAGGCGACCACGCTCCTGGAGGCCCTCGGCCCGGACACCGCCGTCGTCACGGTCGCCACCACGGCCACCGCCGACCGCGCCGCGCTCACCGCGTCCCTGCGCGAACTGCCGCTCCCCGACGGCGGGTTCACCGGCGTCCTCAGCCTGCTCGCCCTGACCCCGGCCGCCGGGGAGAACACCACCGAAGCGCCCCCCGCCGACCCGGCCGGCACCGCCGCGCTCGCGCCCACCGCCGCCGCCCTCACCGCCCTCGACGACGCCGGTATCACCGCCCCCGTCTGGCTGCTCACCCGGCAGGCGGTCAGCACCGGCCGTGCCGACCGCCTCGCCCACCCCGGGCAGGCCGCCCTCTGGGGCCTCGGCCGCGTCGCCGCCCTGGAGCGCCCCGAGCGCCGGCTCACCCTGGTCGACCTGCCCGAGCACCTCGACGAGCGGGTCGCACGACGCCTCGCACACCTCCTCGCCGCACCCGGCGGGGAGAACCAGCTCGCCGTCCGCACCTCCGCCACCTACGCGCGGCGCCTCGCCCACCACCCCGCCCCCCAGGGACCGGCGCCCCGCGCCTTCGCCCCCGAGGGCACCGTCCTGATCACCGGCGGCACCGGCGCCCTCGGCGCCCACGTCGCCCGGCTGCTCGCCGGACGCGGCACCCCGCACCTGCTGCTCGCGGGCCGGCGCGGCCCGGACGCCCCCGGCGCCGCCGAACTCGCCGCCGAACTGCGCGAGACGGGCGCCCGGGTGACGGTCGTCGCGTGCGACACCGCCGACCGCGCCGCGCTCGCCGCGACCCTGTCCGCCGTACCGGAGGAGCACCCGCTCACCGCCGTCGTGCACGCCGCGGGCGTCCTCGACGACGGCCTGCTCGACACCCTCACCCCCGAGCGGTTCGCCACCGTCCTCGACGCCAAGGCCCGGTCCGCCGCCCACCTGCACGAGCTGACCCGCGACCTCGGCCTCACCGACTTCGTGCTGTTCTCCTCGACCGCGGGCGTCCTCGGCGCCGCCGGGCAGGCCAACTACGCGGCGGCCAACGCCTACCTGGACGCCCTGGCCGAGCACCGGCGCGACCAGGGCCTGCCCGCCACCTCCGTGGCCTGGGGCCCCTGGTCCGGCACCGGCATGGCCGGCGACGGCACGGGCGTCGGGGACCGGGTCCGCCGCGGCGGCTTCACCCCGATGCGCCCCGAGGACGCCCTCGCCGCCCTCGACACCGCGGTCGGGCACGGCGACACCACCCTCCTCGTCGCCGACGTCGACTGGCAGCGGTACGCAGCCGTGTTCGCCCCCCACCGGGCCCTCGTCGGCGACCTGCCCGAACTCCGCGCCGCCGGCGGCGCGCACGGTGCCCCCGCGGACACCGAGCCGGCCCTGCGCCGCCAGGTCGCCGCCCTGACCGGCGCGGCCCGCGAGCGCCATGTGCTCGACTTCCTGCGCGCCCAGGTCGCCGCCGTACTCGGCCACCCCGACCCGGCCGCCGTCGAACCCGACCGGGCCTTCACCGACCTCGGCTTCGACTCGCTCACCACCGTCGAACTGCGCAACGTCCTGACCGCCACCACCGGCCTGCGGCTGCCCGCCACTCTCGTCTACGACCATCCGACCGCCCGCGACCTGGCCGCCCACCTCCTCGCCGAAGTCCTGGACGACCTGCCCGAGCCCGTCCCGGGCCACGGCACCGGCGCGGGAGCGGAACGGCCCGCGGACGACGACCCGGTGGTCGTCGTCGGCATGGGCTGCCGCTTCCCCGGCGGCATCGAGTCCCCCGAGGACCTGTGGCGCCTGCTGGCCGACGGCCGCGACGCGGTCTCCGGCTTCCCCACCGACCGCGGCTGGGACCTGGAGGCCCTCGCCCGGGGCGGCTCCGCCACCCTGGAGGGCGGCTTCCTCAACGGCGCCGGACTCTTCGACGCCCCCTTCTTCGGCATCTCCCCGCGCGAGGCCCTGGCGATGGACCCGCAGCAGCGGCTGCTGCTCGAAACCGCCTGGGAGGCCCTGGAGCGGGCCGGCGTCGACCCGCAGAGCCTGCGGTCCAGCGCCACCGGCGTCTTCGTGGGCACCAACGGCCAGGACTACGCCACCATGCTGCGCCGCGGCACCACCGACGTGCAGGGCCACGCCGCCACCGGCACCACCGCCAGCGTGATGTCCGGCCGCCTGTCCTACACGCTCGGCCTGGAGGGCCCGGCGGTCACCGTCGACACCGCCTGCTCCTCCGCCCTGGTCGCCCTGCACATGGGGGCGGGCGCGCTGCGCTCCGGCGAGTGCTCCCTGGTCCTCGCGGGCGGCGTCTCGGTGATGTCCAGCCCCGACGCCTTCGTGGAGTTCACCGCGCAGGGCGGCCTCGCCTCGGACGGCCGCTGCAAGGCGTTCGCCGACGCCGCCGACGGCACCGCCTGGTCCGAGGGCGCCGGCGTCCTGGTCCTGGAGCGCCTGTCCGACGCCCGCCGCAACGGCCACCCGGTCCTCGCCGTCCTGCGCGGTTCGGCCGTCAACCAGGACGGCGCGTCCAACGGCCTGACCGCCCCCAACGGCCGTGCCCAGCAGCGCGTCATCCGCCAAGCACTGACCGACGCCCGCCTCACCCCGGCCGACGTGGACGCCGTCGAGGCGCACGGCACCGGCACCACCCTCGGCGACCCGATCGAGGCGCACGCCCTGATCGCCGCCTACGGCGAGGCGCGCGACCCCGGGCAACCGCTGCTGCTCGGCACGGTCAAGTCCAACCTGGGCCACACCCAGGCCGCCGCCGGTGCCGCCGGCGTCATCAAGACGGTCCTCGCCCTGGGCCGCGGGGAACTCCCGCGCACCCTGCACGTGGACGCCCCGTCCTCGCACGTCGACTGGTCCGGCGGCACGGTGGAGCTCCTGCGCGAGCACCGGGCCTGGCCCGAGACGGGCCGCCCGCGCCGCGCAGGGGTCTCCGCCTTCGGGGTGAGCGGCACCAACGCCCACGTGATCCTGGAGCAGCCCGCCCCGGCCACCGAGCCGGAGCCTCCGGCGGAGCCGGAGGCCGTCCCGGCCGTCGTACCGTGGCTGCTCTCCGCCCGCTCCGAGGCGGCCCTGTCCGCCCAGCGGGCGCGGCTGACCTCCTTCACACAGGCGCGGCCCGAGGTCCCGGCGCTCGACACCGCGTACAGCCTGGCCGTCGGTCGTTCCGCCTTCGCGCACCGCGCGGCCCTGCTGGTGACCCCCGCGGGCGAGCCCGTGGAGACCGTCCGCAGCCACGCCACCGAGCGCAGGCTCGCCGTCCTCTTCTCCGGTCAGGGCTCGCAGCGGGCGGGGGCGGGGCGTGAGCTGTACGCGCGGTTCCCGGTGTTCGCCGAGGCGCTGGACGCGGTGGCGGCCCGGCTCGACGCCGATCTCGAACGTCCGCTGCGCGAGGTGCTGTTCGCACCCGAGGGTACGGAGGAGGCCGCGCTCCTGGACACCACCGGCTACACGCAGCCCGCGCTGTTCGCCTTCGAGGTGGCGTTGTTCCGGCTGGTGGAGTCGTGGGGTGTCACTCCCGAGTTCGTCGCAGGTCACTCCGTGGGTGAGATCGCGGCGGCGCATGTGGCGGGGGTGTTCTCGCTGGAGGACGCCTGCACGCTGGTGGCGGCTCGGGCCCGGCTGATGCAGGAACTACCGACGGGTGGTGCGATGACCGCCGTACAGGCCACCGAGGCCGAGGTCGCGGCCCGGCTCACCGACGGCCTGTCCGTCGCGGCGGTCAACGGCCCGGACTCCGTCGTCCTGTCCGGTGAGGAGGGCGAGGTCCTCGCGCTGGCCGCCGCGTTCGCCGCCGAGGGCCGCAAGGTCCAGCGGCTGTCGGTCAGCCACGCCTTCCACTCGCCGCTGATGGAGCCGATGCTCGCGGAGTTCCGCCGTATCGCCGAGACCCTGGAGTACGCCGAACCCCGCGTCCCGGTCGTCTCGAACGTCACCGGCGGGATCGCCGGCCCCGGGCAGCTCACCTCGCCCGAGTACTGGGTGGACCACGTCCGGGGCACCGTCCGCTTCGCCGACGGAGTGCGCGCCCTCGCCACGGCGGGCGCCGACGCCTTCCTGGAGATCGGCCCCGACGGCGTGCTGACCGGCATGGCCGCCCGGGTGCTCGACGACGCGGGCGCCGACGCCGGCGGCGGTGCGGCCGGCAGCCCGGTCGCAGCCGCGCTCCGCAAGGACCGCGACGAGGAGCACGCCCTGCTCAGCGCGCTCGCCCGGCTGCACACGGCGGGTGTCGGCATCGACTGGGCCGCCTGGTTCCACGGCACCGGTGCCCGCCGCACCGACCTGCCCACCTACGCCTGGCAGCACGAGCACTACTGGCCCGAGCCCGCCCCGGCCACCGGCGCCGACGCCGGGCAGGACCCGGTGGACGCCGCGTTCTGGGCGGCGGTGGAACGGGAGGACCTGGAGTCCCTGTCCGCCACCCTCGGCCTGGACGACACGGTCCTCTCCGGCGTGCTGCCCGCTCTGTCCACCTGGCGCCGCGACCGGTCCGAACGTGCCCTGGTGGACGGCTGGCGCTACCGGGTGACCTGGCAGCCTCTCACCACCGCCGTCCCCGCCGGCTCCGCCACCGGGCGGTGGCTGGTGCTGACCCCGGCCGCGCTCGACGGCGACCCGTGGGCCGAAACCCTGGCCGGGGCGCTCGGCGAGGACGCGGTACGCCTCGTCGTCCCGGCCGCGGACGGGACCGCCGCGGCCCTCCTCGGCGCGGCGGCCGACGGCACCGCGTACACCGGTGTCCTCTCCCTGCTCGCCGCCGTCCCCGCCGGCCCCATCGCCTCCGGGGAAGACGCCGGCCCCGCCGCCGTCTCCGGGGAAGCCGCCGACACTCCCGGCCGGCCCGACGTCCTGCTGCGCCTCCTGGGCGCGGCCGGGATCGACGCCCCCCTGTGGTGCGTCACCCGTGGCGCGGTCCGCACGGGCCGCACCGACCGGGCGGCCGACCCCGGACAGGCCGCTCTCTGGGGGCTCGGCCGCGTCCTGGCCCTGGAGGAGCCGGAGCGCTGGGGCGGACTCGTCGACGTGGACCACGACGCCGACGCCCGGACCGCCGACCGCCTGCGCGCCGTGCTGGCCTCCACCAGGGTGGACGGCCCCGCCGAGGACCAGGTGGCGCTGCGCGCCTCCGGCGCCTTCGGCCGGCGGCTGACCCGGGCCGCCCTCCAGCAGCCCGACGCCGTCTGGCGCCCCGCCGGCACCGTCCTGGTCACCGGCGGCCCGGAGGGCTTCGGCGGCCACGTGACCCGCTGGCTCGCCGCCCACGGCGCCGCCGGGGTGCTCCTGGCCGGTCCCACCGACCCGGCCGGCGAGGCCCTCGCCGCGCTGCGCGCCGAGGTCGAGGCCGCGGGCGCCGTCCTCACCGCGGTCCACCACCCCGACCCGGCCGACGCGGGCCCGCTCGCCCGGGCCGTCGCCGGCCTGCCGGCCGACCGTCCGCTCACCGCCGTCGTCCACACCGGCGACACCGGCACCATGGACGAGCCCTCGACGACCGCCGTGCACGCCGCCCACGACGCGCTGACGGCCGCCGTGGGGGAGCGGACCCTGGACGCGTTCGTCGTCTTCAACTCCATCTCCGCCGTCTGGGGCGTCACCGGACAGGGCCCGGGCGCCGCCGCGGGCGCCTTCCTGGACGCCCTGGTCCAGCGGCACCGCGCGGACGGCGTCAACGCCCTCTCCGTCGCCTGGGCCGCCTGGCAGGGCGCCGGACCCGACGGGCTCGCCGCCCACCTGCGCGCCAACGGACTGCCCGCCATGGAGCCGGGACGCGCCCTCGCCGCCCTCGCCGCGCTGGTCGGCGAGGCCGCCGGCGAACCGGCGGCCCCCGCCTCCGCGACCGTCGCGGACGTGGTGTGGGACCGGTTCGCGCCGGCGTTCACCCGCACCCGTCCGAGCCGGCTCTTCAACGCGCTGCCGGAGGCCCGCGAGGCCCTGCGCGCCGCGGACGGCGACGGCGGCGACGCGGGCACCGCCGCGGACCTGCGGAACCGGCTGCGCCCCCTGGACCGGGCGGGCCGCGAACGCGGCCTGCTGGACCTCGTGCTCGCCGAGGTCGCCCCGGTGCTCGGCCACGCCGACGCGGGCGCCGTACCGGCCACCAGCGCCTTCAAGGACCTGGGCTTCGACTCGCTGACCGCCGTCGACCTGCGCAACCGGCTCGCCTCGGCCACCGGCCTCACCCTGCCCGCGACGCTGGTCTTCGACTACCCGACGCCCGCCGCCCTGGCCGCGCACCTCCTCGGCGAACTCCTCGGCGGCCACGGGGACGAGGGCACCACCCCCGACGCGTCCGCGCCCCGCTCCGCCACCGACGACGGTGACGACCCGATCGTCATCGTGGGCATGAGCTGCCGCTACCCCGGCGACGTCCGCTCGCCCGAGGACCTGTGGGAACTGCTCGGCGCCGGGACCGACGTCATCGGCGGCTTCCCCACCGACCGCGGCTGGGACCTCGAACGGCTCCTGCACGGGGACCGGGACGGCCGCGGCCGCAGCGTCAGCCGTGAGGGCGGATTCCTCCACGACGTCGCCGACTTCGACCCCGCCTTCTTCGGGATCTCCCCGCGCGAGGCCCTGGTCATCGACCCGCAGCAGCGGATCGTCCTCCAGGCCGCCTGGGAGGCCCTGGAGCGGGCCGGCATCGACCCCGCCACACTGCGCGGCGGCGACACCGGCGTCTTCGTCGGCGGCGGCAGCGGCGACTACCGTCCCGCGATCGGCCAGACCGGGCACGTGGAGACCGCCCAGTCGGCGAGCCTGCTCTCCGGCCGGCTCTCCTACACCCTGGGCCTCGAAGGACCCTCGGTCAGCGTCGACACCGCCTGCTCGTCCTCCCTGACGGCCCTGCACCTCGCCGCCCAGGCGATCCGCGCCGGCGAGTGCGCGCTCGCGCTGGCCGGCGGCGTCACGGTGATGTCGACACCGGTCGGCTTCGTCGAGTTCGGCGAGATGGGGGCACTCTCCCCGGACGGCCGCTGCAAGCCCTTCTCCGACGCCGCCGACGGCACCGCCTGGGCCGAGGGCGTGGGCATGCTCGTCGTGGAGCGCCTGTCCGAGGCGCGCCGTCGCGGCCACGAGGTCCTCGCGGTCCTGCGCGGTTCGGCCGTCAACCAGGACGGCGCGTCCAACGGCCTGACCGCCCCCAACGGCCCCTCCCAGCAGCGCGTCATCCGCAAGGCGCTGGCCGCCGCGGGCCTCACCGCCCGCGAGGTCGACGCGGTGGAGGCGCACGGCACCGGCACCGCCCTGGGCGACCCCATCGAGGCCCAGGCACTGCTCGCGACGTACGGCCGCGAGCGCGACCCGCAGCGCCCGCTGCTGCTCGGTTCCGTCAAGTCGAACATCGGCCACGCCCAGGCCGCCGCCGGTGTCGCCGGCGTCATCAAGATGGTCCTGGCCATGCGGCACGGCACCCTCCCCCGCACCCTCCACGTCGACCGGCCCTCCAGCCACGTCGCCTGGGACCCGGACGCGGTACGGCTGCTGACCGAGGCCACCGACTGGCCCGAGACCGGACGCCCGCGTCGCGCCGCCGTGTCCGCCTTCGGCGCCAGCGGCACCAACGCCCACGTCATCCTGGAACAGGCCCCCGCACCGCGCGACCGGGCCGGGGCCACCGGCCCCGCCACCGAACGGCCCCTGCCCGTGCCGCTGTCCGCGGCCACCGCCGACGCCCTGCCCGATCAGGCCGCACGGCTCCGCGACCGGCTGCTCGCCGCCGGCCCCGCGGACCTGCCCGGCCCGGCCGACCTGGCCCTCTCCCTGGGCACCACCCGCTCGGCGTTCGAACACCGCGCGGTGCTCGCCGTCGCCGGACGCGACGAGCTGCTGGACGCGCTCACCGCCCTGGCCGAAGGCCGCGACGACCGCGCGGTGCTGCGCGGCCGTGCGGCCCCCGGCGGCCGGACCGCGTTCCTCTTCCCCGGCCAGGGCTCCCAGCGCGCCGGCGCGGGCCGCGTCCTGTACGCCCGCTTCCCGGTGTTCGCGGCGGCCCTCGACGAGGTCCTGGCCCACTTCGACCAGGAACTCGACCGCCCGCTGCGCGAGGTGATGTTCGCCGAGGAGGGCACCGCCGAGGCGGACCTCCTGGACAGCACCGGCTGGACCCAGCCCGCCCTGTTCGCCCTCGGAGTGGCCCTGCACCGGCTCTGCGAGTCCTGGGGCGTGCGGCCCGACCTGCTGGCCGGCCACTCGGTCGGGGAGATCGCCGCCGCGCACGTCGCCGGGGTGTTCTCCCTCCAGGACGCCTGCCGGGTCGTCGCCGCCCGCGCCCGCCTGATGCAGGCTCTCCCGGCCGGCGGCGCCATGCTGGCCGTCCGCGCCACCGAGGACGAGGTCGCCCCGCGGCTCACCGGCCGGCTCTCCCTGGCCGCCGTCAACGGCCCGGAGGCCGTGGTGGTCTCCGGCGACGAGGACGCGGTGACCGCGCTCGCCGACGAGTTCGCCGCACTCGGCCGGAAGACTAGGCGTTTGCGGGTCAGCCATGCATTTCACTCACTGCACATGGACGCCATGCTGCAGGACTTCGAACGGGTCACCCGTAGCGTGTCGTACACCCCGCCGAAGCTGCCCCTGGTGTCGAACCTCACCGGGGAACCGGCCACCGACGAGCAGGTGTGCGACCCCGGGTACTGGGTCGAGCACGTGCGCCGCGCGGTCCGCTTCGGCGACGGTGTCCGCACCCTCGCCGCCCGCGGCACCACCCGCTACCTGGAACTCGGCCCCGACGGCGTCCTGTGCTCCCTCGCCCAGGACACCCTCGGCACCCTGGCCGACGAGAACCGTCCCGCTCCGGCGGTTGTCCCGGCGCTGCGCACCGGACGCGACGAGGAACGCTCCCTGATCACGGCGGTGGCCCGGCTGCACGCCGCCGGCCAACCCGTCGACTGGGCGGCGCTCCTGGACGGCACCGGTGCCCGCCGCGTGGACCTGCCGACCTACCCGTTCCGCCGGCAGCGGTTCTGGGCCGACGCGGCTCCGGCCGCGGCCGGAGCCGCGCGGGACGCCGCCGGCACCGGGGACGAGGCCTTCTGGGCCGCCGTCCAGGACCAGGAGTTCGACTCCCTCGCCGGCGAGCTGGGCGTCGACGGCGACGCGCTCTCCCGCGTCCTTCCCGCCCTGCGCGACTGGCGCCGCAGGCACGGCGACCAGGCCACCGTGGACGGCTGGCGCCAGCGCATCGCCTGGCGGCCCCTGAACCGGACCACCGCCGGCACACCCACCGGAACCTGGCTCGCCGCGGTGCCCGCGGGGCACACCGAGGAGCCGTGGACCGCGCAGATCCTGCGGATCCTCGGCCCCGGCGCCGTGACGATCGAGGTGGCGGACCACGACCGCGCCCGCCTCGCCGCCGCGATCCGCCACCACCTGGACGCCTCGGGCCCGTTCACGGGCGTGGTCTCCCTGCTCGCCCTCGCCGGCGACACCCCCGGCGCGGACGGCGCGGGCACGGGCCTCGCCGCCGACGGCACCCCCCTCGGCGCCGCCCTGACGGCGACCCTGGTCCAGGCCCTCGGCGACGCCCGCACCGACGCCCCGCTGTGGTGCCTCACCCGCGGCGCCACCGCCGTCTCGCCCGCCGAGACCGTGGCCGCACCGCTCCAGGCCGCCGTCCACGGACTCGGCCGGGTCGCGGCCCTCGAACACCCCCAGCGCTGGGGCGGCACCGTCGACCTGCCCGTCACCCTCGACGGGCGCACCGCCGAACGGCTCGCCGCCGTCCTCGCCGACCCCGAGGGCGAGGACCAGCTCGCCGTCCGGCCCGGCGCGGTCTTCGGCCGCCGCCTCGCCGCCGTACGCCCCGAGACCCCCCGGGACTGGCAGCCCACCGGCACCGTCCTGATCACCGGCGGCACCGGCGCCCTCGGCGCCCGCACCGCCCGCCGGCTCGCCGGAGCCGGGGCCCGCCGCCTGCTCCTGCTCAGCCGCAGCGGACCCGAGGCCCCCGGCGCCGCCGAACTCGCCGCGGACCTGCGCGCGCTGGGCGCCGAACCCGTCATCACCGCCTGCGACACCGCCGACCGGGACGCCCTGGCCGCCGTCCTCGCGCAGCTGCCCGAGGACGCGCCCCTCACCGGCGTCATCCACACCGCCGGCGTCCTCGACGACGGCGTGGTGGACGGCCTCGCCCCCGAGCGGTTCGCCACCGTGTTCCGCGCCAAGGTCACCTCCGCACTGCTCCTCGACGAGCTGACCCGCGCCCACGACCCGGAGGTCTTCGCCCTGTTCTCCTCCGCGTCCGCCGCGGTCGGCAACCCCGGCCAGGGCACCTACGCCGCAGCCAACGCGGTCCTCGACGCCCTCGCCGAACGCCGCCGGGCCGAAGGCCTTCCGGCCACCTCGGTGGCGTACGGGGCCTGGGACGGCGAGGGCATGGCCGGCGGCGAGCGGGCCGCCGCCCTCGCCCGCCGCACCGGCATCCGGCCGCTCGACCCGGACCTCGCGGTCCTGGCCCTGCGCCAGGCCGTCACCGGCACCGATCCGGTGGCCGTCGTCGCCGACGTCGACCCGGACCGGTTCGTGCGCGCCTTCACCGGCGTCCGGCCCAGCCGCCTGCTGGCCGAGATGCCCGCCCACGCCGCGCTGACCGCCGCCCCGGACGGCGGACGCGACACGCGGGAGTCCGGACCCGCCCTGCGCGAGCGGCTGGCCCGGCTCCCCGAGGGCCGCCGCGCCACCACCGTGCTGACCCTGGTGCGCGAACGCGCCGCCGACGTCCTCGGCCACCCCGGCACCGACCAGGTCGGTCCCGACCGGGCCTTCCGCGACCTCGGATTCGACTCCCTCGGCGCCGTCGAGCTGCGCAACCAGCTCAACGCCGCCACCGGACTGACCCTGTCCGCCACCCTCGTGTTCGACCACCCCACCCCCGCCGCCCTCGCCGGGCACATCCTCGAGCAGCTCCTGCCCGGCGGCACCTCGGGTGCCGCCGGCACGGGCGACGACGAACGCGCCGTGCGCGCCGCCCTCGCCGCCCTTCCCCTGGACCGGCTGCGCGAGAGCGGTCTCCTGGACCGGCTGCTGGACATCGCCGGACAGACCCCGGCCGCGCCCGGCACCGACCAGGACACCGCGGCCGTGGACGACGACACCTACGACGTGTCGATCGACGCCATGGAGATCGACGACCTGGTGCAGGCGGCACTCAACGGCAACCCTGACGAAGAGCGGGACTGACGGAGCCATCATGACCACGCCCAGCGAAAAAGTAGTCGAAGCTCTCCGGGCCTCGCTCAAGGAGACCGAGCGCCTCAGGCGGCAGAACCGCGAACTCGCCGCCGCGGCCTCGGAACCCGTCGCCGTCGTCGCGATGAGCTGCCGCTACCCCGGGGGAGTCAACTCGCCCGAGGACCTGTGGGACCTCGTGTCCTCCGGCACCGACGCCGTCTCCGGCTTCCCCACCGACCGCGGCTGGGACCTGGACGCCCTGCGGGACGCCGGGGTCGACGCCCGCGGCCACTCCGTCAGCCAGCAGGGCGGCTTCCTCGACGGGGTTGCCGACTTCGACGCCGGCTTCTTCGGCGTCTCCCCGCGCGAGGCCGTCTCCATGGACCCGCAGCAGCGGCTCCTGCTGGAGACCTCCTGGGAGGCGATCGAACGGGCCGGCATCGACCCCCGGCGGCTGCGCTCCACCCCCACCGGGGTCTTCGTCGGCACCAACGGCCAGGACTACGCCTACCTGCTGATCCGCTCCCTGAGCGACGCCACCGGCGACATCGGCACCGGCATCGCCGCCAGCGCCACCTCGGGACGGCTGTCGTACACCCTGGGCCTGGAAGGGCCCGCGGTCACCGTCGACACCGCCTGTTCCTCCTCGCTCGTCGCCCTGCACGCCGCCACCCACGCCCTGCGCGCGGGCGAGTGCACCCTCGCCCTGGCCGGCGGCGTCAACGTCATGTCCGCCCCCGGCTCGCTCATGGAGTTCAGCCGCCAGGGCGGCCTGGCCGGCGACGGCCGCTGCAAGGCCTTCTCCGACGACGCCGACGGCACCGGCTGGTCCGAGGGCGTGGGCGTGCTCCTGCTGGAGAAACTGTCCGACGCCCGCCGCAACGGCCACCCCGTCCTCGCCGTGATCCGCGGCTCCGCCGTCAACCAGGACGGGGCCTCCAACGGCTTCACCGCCCCCAACGGACCCGCGCAGCAGCGCGTCATCCGCCAGGCCCTGGACAGCGCCGCCCTCACCCCCGCCGACGTGGACGCCGTCGAGGCGCACGGCACCGGCACCCCGCTCGGCGACCCCATCGAGGCCCAGGCCGTGCTCGCCGCCTACGGCCAGGACCGCGACCCCGAACGACCGCTGCTGCTCGGCTCCGTCAAGTCGAACATCGGCCACGCCCAGGCCGCCGCCGGTGTCGCCGGCGTCATCAAGATGGTCATGGCCATGCGCCACGGGGTGCTGCCGAAGACCCTGCACGCCGACCAGCCTTCCCGGCACGTCGACTGGTCCTCCGGCTCCGTGCGCCTGCTCACCGACCGCACCGACTGGCCCGAGACCGGCCGGCCGCGCCGCGCCGGCGTCTCCTCCTTCGGCATCAGCGGCACCAACGCCCACGTCGTCCTGGAACAGGCCGAACCGGCCGCCGAGGAGCCCTCCGCCGCGTCCGGGCCCGAGCCCGCGCTCGTCCCGGCCGTCGTGCCCTGGCCGGTTTCGGCACGCACCGAGGCCGCCCTCGACGACCAGATCGCCCGCCTCACCGCCCTCACCGGCGCCACCCCCCTCGACATCGGCCACTCCCTGGCCACCGGGCGCTCCACCTTCGAGCACCGCGCCGTCCTGCTCACCGGCGTCGACGGCGCCACCACCGAGGCGGCCCGGGGCCACGCCACCGAACGCTCCCTCGCCGTGCTGTTCTCCGGCCAGGGCTCCCAGCGCCCCGGCATGGGACGCGAACTGTACGCCCGCTTCCCGGTGTTCGCCGCGGTCCTCGACGAGACGTGCGCCCTGCTCGACCCGCACCTGGACCGGCCGCTGCGCGACGTCCTGTTCGCCCGGCGCCGCACCCCCGAGGCGGCCCTCCTGGACACCACCGGTTACACGCAGCCCGCGCTGTTCGCCTTCGAGGTGGCGTTGTTCCGGCTGGTGGAGTCGTGGGGTGTCACTCCCGAGTTCGTCGCGGGTCATTCGATCGGTGAGATCGCGGCGGCGCATGTGGCGGGGGTGTTCTCGCTGGAGGACGCGTGCGCGTTGGTGGCGGCTCGGGCGCGGTTGATGCAGGAGCTGCCCGCGGGCGGTGCGATGGTCGCGGTGGGGGCGACCGAGGCCGAGGTGGTGCCGCGGCTGACGGAGGGTGTCGCCCTGGCCGCGGTCAACGGCCCGGATTCCGTCGTCCTGTCCGGTGAGGAGGGCGAGGTCCTCGCGCTGGCCGCCGCGTTCGCCGCCGAGGGCCGCAAGGTCCAGCGGCTGTCGGTCAGCCACGCCTTCCACTCGCCGCTGATGGAGCCGATGCTCGCGGAGTTCCGCCGCGTCGCCGAGAGCCTCACCTACCACGAGCCGCTCCTCCCGGTCGTCTCCAACGTCACCGGCGCCCTCGCCGACGAGCGCCTGCTCACCTCGCCCGAGTACTGGGTGGACCACGTCCGGGGCACCGTCCGCTTCGCCGACGGCGTGCGCGCCCTCGCCGACGCCGGTGCCGACGCCTACGTGGAACTCGGACCCGACGGCGTCCTCACCGCCCTCGCCCAGCAGAGCCTCGACACCCGCCCCGAAGCGGTGGCCGTGGCGGCGCTGCGCAAGGACCGGGCCGAGGAACGCTGCCTGCTCACCGCACTGGCCCGGCTGCACACGGCCGGCGTCGACGTCGACTGGACCGCCTGCTTCGACGGTACCGGGGCCCGCCGTACCGACCTGCCCACCTACGCCTGGCAGCACGAGCGGTACTGGCCGGTGCTCATGGCCGCCGCCGGCGACGTCAGCGCCGCGGGCCTGGTCTCCGCCGAACACCCGCTGCTCGGCGCCGCCGTCTCCCTGGCCGGAACGGACGGCGTCCTGTTCACCGGACGCCTCTCCGCCCAGACCCACCCCTGGCTGATGGACCACACCGTCGGCGGCATGGCGGCCTTCCCCGCCACCGGCTTCCTGGAACTCGCCGTCCGCGCCGGCGACCAGGTCGGCTGCGACCGCGTCGACGAACTCACCCTCGCCAAACCCCTCGTCCTCACCGAGAACTCCGCCGCCGTCGTCCAGGTCTGGGTCGGCGCACCCGACGAGAACGGGACCCGCCCGGTCACCGTCTACTCCCAGACCGCCGACGACCCCGAACAGCGCTGGACCGAACACGCCTCCGGCCTCCTCGGCGAGGGCGAGCGCACCGCGGGCTTCGACGCCGGCGTGTGGCCGCCCCGCGGAGCCGTCGCCGCCGACCTGGAAGGCTTCTACGAGCGCACCGAGTACGGGCCGGTGTTCCAGGGCCTGCGGGCGGTGTGGACCCGCGCCGACGAGGCCTTCGTCGAGGTCGCGCTGCCCGCGCAGGTCGACGACGCCGAGTACTACGGCATGCACCCCGCCCTGCTCGACGCCGCCGTCCAGTCCGTCGGCTTCGCCGGCCTCGGCGACGGCAAGAAGCTCGTACCGTTCTCCTGGTCCGGAGTCTCCCTGCACGCGGGCGGCGCCTCCGTCGTCCGGGTCCGCGTCGCCCGTACCGGCGAGGACACGGTGTCCATCGCCGCCGTCGACGTCGAGGGCGCCCCGGTGCTCTCCGCCGAGTCACTGAGCCTGCGCGCCCCCTCGGCGCTGCACGCCCCGGCCCTGCACCGCGGCGATCAGGACGGGCTGCTCCGCCTGGAGTGGCTGCCCGTCCCCGACGACACCGCCACCACCGCCGTACGCCCGGTCACACTCGGCACCGACGCCTCCTGGCCCGCCCCGGTGACCGCCCTCGCCGACGCCGCCGCCCTCGCCCCGGCCCCCGACCTGGTGCTCGTCCCGCTGGAGGCCCCCGACGGGGACGTACCGGACGGCGACACCCCCGCCGCGGCCCACGCCCTCACCGCCCGCGCCCTCGACCTGATCCGGCAGTGGCTGGACCTGGACACCTCCGGCAGCGGACGTCTGGTGTTCGTCACCCGCGGCGCCGTCGCCGCCGGGAGCGACGGCACGGTACGGGACCTGGCCGCCGCCGCCGCGCACGGCCTGGTCCGCGGCGCCGAGGCGGAGAACCCCGGCCGCTTCGCCCTGCTCGACCTGGACGCCGCAACCGGCGCCCCCTCCGACGCCGTCCTGGCGCGGCTCCCCGCCCTGCTGGCGGACGGCGACACCCAGTTCGCCGTACGCGACGACACCGTCCTGGTACCCCGCCTCGCCCGGCTCGCCACCGGCGCGGGCCTGCTGCCCGTCCCCGGGCTGCCCTGGCGCCTGGACAGCACCACTCCCGGCCGCATCGACGGCCTCGCCCTCGTCCCCGCGCCCGAGGTGCTGGAGGCGCCGGAGGGCCGGCAGGTCCGGCTGGAAGTGCGGGCCGCGGGCCTGAACTTCCGTGACGTGCTGAACGCGCTCGGCATGTACCCGGGTGAGGCCGGACTCCTCGGTTCGGAGGCGACGGGGGTCGTGACGGCCGTGGGACCCGAGGTGACCGGCCTCGCGGTCGGTGACCGGGTGATGGGCATGGTGCCCGGCGGCCTCGCCACCGAGGCGCTGATCGACGAACGGTTCCTCGCCCGCGTCCCCGAGGGCTGGAGCGACGAG